>WVXP01000223.1 GCA_011773445.1 Pseudomonadota bacterium
AGATCTGCGCATGATCTTACTGTATCCCCTGCCAGGACCCCCAGGCCTCCGCTATAAGTTGGGATCGATGCGTTAATCGCTATCTCCATTGAAAAATAAGCAACCATTCTTTCCACGATTTCACCTGATTCAAGAGATAATTTTACAGACTTCAAATAACTTTCAGGTGAATCCACAAATTTGTTTTTACAGAGGTCCGAGCAAAAATAGAATATTTGACCTTTATAATCATATCTGAATTCTTCCTTTGCCATCATTCCACAAACCGGATCCTTATTTCCTTTCATGCTATTCTCCCTTTAAGAGATATTTTTAGAGCTGAGAGCAGCTTTTCTCCCGTCAGGTGAGATAATGATCATTCTCTTGCCAAAGCAATTTGTCAGATCTCCAAGGGCAAGTATCCCCTCTACACTCTTTGAACAGTCGGGGTTGATGATTATTGTTCCTTTCTCGTTCTCATCTTTTAATTTCAAGAATATAGATAATCCCCAAGTTCGTAAGCATTGCATAACGCTTTGGGACCCGAGTATGCCTCAGTATCTGAAACTAATATAGCAACTTTGTTGCCAAATCTCACCTTTGGTTCAGTTGCTCCTCTAAGTGGGACCATTACGACTCTCACACCCGGGTTATAAGCACCGGGTAAGCCTAGCAACGTGCAGTTTTTTGCTCTTGCAGTCGCATATTTTCCCATTCCAAGAAAAATTCTTGCCAATCAGTAATTCACTACGGTGCGTCATCATATAACTATATTCCGCATAAAAACTATACATCCTTCACACGAGGATAAAGGCTATTGGGAATTTTTTACACAGAGGTTGTTTTTTGAAATTTTAGAAAATGAATAATTGAGTAAATTCAATTAGTTACAAACCAGGATTCTTATCTTTTTGGCATAGGCCTTGCTCTCATAAAGTGAAGAGGTTGAATGGGAAAGGTAGCCGCCAATCCCTTAACAGGGTTACCACCGAGAACGTAAAACGGCCGAGAGCCTTTGTGGTCACCTTATGAGAAAGAAGTAATCGAGGAGGAGGGATTCCTGTGGAAAATTATGACGTAATCATCGCGGGAGCGAGTTTCGCAGGTCTATCTGTAGCTTCTCAGGTGAGGGGAAAAGTCCTTTTAGTGGATAAATATGATATCGGGACCTTCCAGATATCTGCCTGCGGGGCGCCATACGATGTCATAAAAGATATAGGGTGTGAGGACTCTATTCTTCAAATTTCTGATACATTTTCGTTCCACGTAAATAACAAAATAATTGATATTCAACTTGAGAAGCCCTATTGCACATTCAGTTTTGCAAAGTTTTGCCACATTTTAAATTCAAAAAACAACGCGGATTTTTTGAAAGCAAAAATTGTGGGAGTTAAGAAACGAGGAGGTCTATTTACCCTTTATACATCAAAAGGTGACTTTTCATCTGGGATCATTGCTGATGCTACTGGTTGGAGGGCATCTGTGGCTGAAAAATTGAGCCCCGGGTACGTGCATAGAGATATGTTGAGCTTCGGCATAGAGACAGAGGTACCTTACCAATGCAAAACCTTTCATTTCTTCTACGAGCCCGATTTGATTCAAGAGGGGGTCGGTTGGATATTTCCCTGCGGCGAATTTTCCAGAATTGGCGTTGCGAGTTATATCGGTCAAAGAAAACTCATGGGGAAATTAGATTCTTTGCTTGGAAGGTTTAATCAAAAACGCCAGAGAGTACATGGGGGATTCTTCTGCTACTGCCTTAAAGAGCCCGTAGTGGAGGGTGTGTTTGTAGTAGGATGTGCACAAGGTCAGACATTACCACTTACAGGAGAAGGGATCAGGAAATGTATAACCTACGGGATAAGATGCGGGGAAATCATTCAGCAAATAGTGGATGGAGAGCTGGATTTAAGGGAGGGTCAAAATGAATATTCGAGGTTTGCTTTAAGAGCAAAACGAGGATACGATTTTTTATTAAAAGTCCAGAATGGGTTGTTGAAGACGTCAGAGGAGAATATTAAAATGGTAGCAAGAATTATTTCAAAAAGAATGGTATCCAAATTTGTCGAGAGATACTATCGTGATATTTAGAGACAGAGTCTAATGTAATTAATCGTAAATGATTTATCATGACAGACCTGTGATCGGGTGGCACTCTGGCCGTAAAGAGAACGGGAAATTCGATGAGTGAATCAGTTATCCGTTGCGACGTAATCTCTGCCGGGGTCGCAGAAGGATCCCTATGCCTTTTTAACGCATTGTACGGACCCATGGTAGGCACGGCAGAACCCTCCGGGGAAAGACCGGAAGCGGAGATGAACCGGTTCAAGGAGCAGGTTGCCTCTCTGGTAAAAGACCTCGGGGAAACCGTGGATTGCTTGGAGTCTGAGTCACTTTCGGCTGAGGCCGATGTGATCCGGGCGCACATCTCCATGCTCCAGGATCCGATGTTTCACGCGCGGGTCCAGCAAGCTATTGGGCGACTGAGCTTCGCGGCCGATAGCGCGGTGGAACACGCTATTGAGGGCGTGATTCGGGTCCTCGCGGAATCAAGGGACCCCCGGCTTGCTGAACGGGCCACCGATATGAAAGACCTGGCAATGCAATTACGGGCAAAGTTGTCCCGGCAGAAGGTGAGGCCGCTGGCCGAGTTGTTGAGCGGGGTGCGAAATCCTGTGCTCGCCATCCCGGAATTGCTCCCCTCCGTTGTGCTCAATGCACACAGACACGGGGTCAAGGCCTTCCTGGTGGAAAGGGGCACCGCCCTGTCACATGGAGCGATTCTCGCCAAGGCCTTCGTCCTGCCGGCCCTGCGAGTGCCCACGCTGGAGATGTTGCGGATGAGCCATGGAGCGAACGTCCTGGTTGATGCCGACGCCGGGGAACTGCTCATCGAGCCCGACCGAAGCGAAAGTGAAGGTCGTTTACGACCTTTCATCGAGGTATCGTCGGCCCATACCGATCATCTCCTGCCGGTGCGGTTATGGGTCAATATCGTCACTCCGACCCAACTGGAAGGCTTCGATTGGCGGGGCATCGAAGGCGTCGGCCTGTATCGGACCGAAACCAGGTTCATGGAGAGGACAGATGATTTCCCGAGGGAAGAGGAGGAGGTTGGGGTTTACCGCCATCTTTTCGCATTGTGTGGCGATCGACCGGTAACCGTACGAACCGCAGACCTCGGGGCGGACAAAGCTGTCCCATACATGTCCTTCGGGCCTCAGAACAATCCCTACCTCGGCCTGCGAGGACATCGCATCTATCATTTCCATCCCGAGCTTCTGATCACGCAACTGCGCGCCATTCTCCGGGCCGCAGCCGGGTCACATCGCCTCCGGCTCCTTTATCCGATGCTTGAGACGGTTGACCAGTGGCAGTTCATCCAAGGATTGGTCGAACAGGCCGTCGCTTCGCTGCGTGCCGAGAACCTTCCGTTTCAGCAACAATTCGAGCAAGGGGTGCTTGTCGAGACCCCTGCGGCGGTATTGAGTTTCCCACGACTCCTGGGGCTCATTGATTTTGCCAGCGTCGGCACCAACGACCTCGTCCAGTACCTGTTCGCCGTCGAGCGGAACAACGCCAACGTTGCCAAACTGTATCAGCCGCATCACCCGATCGTACTGCAAGTGCTCAAAACCTTGGCCGACCAGGCCCGCGAGGCGGACAAGAGCCTCTCGGTCTGTGGCGAAATTGCCAGCGACCCTGAGCTTCTTATGCTACTGGTAGGCCTGGGGATCGACAACCTCAGCGTTGCCCCCAAGGAGGTTTCGGTTCTGAAAGCCCGGCTTACATCCCTGCGGATCCCCGCCTGTCGAGAACTCGCACACGCCTGCCTGGAGGCGCAGACCGCGGCTGAGGTCAGAGCCAAGCTCGGCATCCGGCCGCAGAGCGCCATCGAAGCAACCAGCACCCTGGTCGGGCGAGGCCAGGCCGTGGACCCGGTCTGCAAGATGATTGTTAAGATTGAGGAGAACCCTTACTCACTTGTGGACAGGGACCGTCGCTACTATTTCTGCTCTCGCCCTTGCACTCTCCAGTTCCAAAAAGAAAGTGACAGGGAAGGTTCGCCGTAGAATAGATCGAGTCCTTTTTGCTGTAAGGCATAAGGAGGAAAACATGAAAGTTTTAGACCCAGTATGTAAGATGGCCATAGAGGATAAGGATACGGTAGCCACATCCCGATACAAGGATACGGCCTATTATTTCTGCTCAGAGGCTTGTAAGCAGCACTTTGATAAAGACCCACTTCGATNNCCCCCTGAACGATAAGAGCCTAATCGGGGAAGCAGCGCCTCTCCCTCGACCTCAGAATAGATAAGAGCAATATGAAAAGGGGAAAGACCGAAACGATACGAAGGCGAACGTGGTTTGGCATGGAGGGAGCAGTAACCATCGGGAGCGGCCTGACACATGGTGCTGGTCTGGGAGGGTTCGTGATTCCTCATCCTGCCGTGGTTAACTGGCTGTTGCGCCAGGGTTTGGCGGACAATGCACGGTACACTCTAACCGTCACCCATGAGTTTGGGCATTTGCAAAGTGCACCTTTGGCCCTACTATATACAGGGGTGCTGTTGGCTGTCACCTTTGCCACGGGCCATGCGAACTTACTAAGAATTGTTCT
>WVXP01000003.1:0-1070 GCA_011773445.1 Pseudomonadota bacterium
TCGCAACCCTAGTACTTTTCCAGCACGGATGCGGACAAAGCTGATTGACTTGGTTTCCAGATCTGGTAGTATGGCATTGGACCTCCTGCTGACCTGAAGCTGGTAGAAATCGGGCATGGCGGAAGCTGGGTGAATATGGAGCCCGTTTCTTTCGGAATCGAAGGGACGGGCTTTCTGTTAATTCAGGCACAGGGACTAGGGGAGATGAAGTGCCCAAAGTGTCAGTTTGATAACAGAGAAGGGGCCAAGTTCTGCAACGAATGTGGCAATAAATTAGAGGTTGCCTGCCCTGAATGCGGAAAGATAAACCGGCTTGGCAGTAAGTTTTGTGATGAATGCGGCCAGAACTTGAGACTTCCCTCAGAGCCGTCCCTCAAAGATCTCTCCTTAGATGAGAAACTGGCAAAAATTCAACGCTATCTTCCCAAGGGACTCACTAAGAAAATCCTGGCCCAAAGGGATAGAATCGAAGGTGAGCGCAAGCAAGTTACGGTGATCTTCTGCGACATGGAGGGCTTCACTGCCCTCTCTGAGAGGCTTGGCCCTGAGGAAGCATACGCTACCATGGACCAAGTTTACGAGATACTCATTCACAAGGTCCACGACTATGAAGGTACGGTCAACGAGATGACCGGTGACGGGATCGTGGCCCTTTTTGGAGCCCCCATTGCATTGGAGGACGCACCTCAACGAGCCATCCGATCAAGTTTGGCCATCCATCGGGAGATGACCAGGTTTAGCGACAGAATAAAGCAAGAAAGAAAAGGCATAGGGCCTCTGAGAATGCGAATCGGCATTCACACTGGCCCCGTGGTTGTGGGCACTTTGGGCAATGATCTTAGGGTTGAGTTCAAGGCGGTGGGGGACACGGTGAATCTGGCCTCCCGGATGGAAGAGCTGGCAGAACCGGGGACAACCTATGTGACTGAGGAGACCTTTAGGCTGACCGAGGGGCTTTTTCGGTTTGAGGCCCTGGGGCAAAAGGAGGTTAAGGGCAGGGAAGAGCCAGTCGCTGTCTACCGTGCGATCGCCCCCAGCACCAGGAGGACACGGTTTGACGTCAGTGCGGA
>WVXP01000003.1:1207-1347 GCA_011773445.1 Pseudomonadota bacterium
TGGCGTATCATCCGGTCATAGATATCCTGAAGGCAAACTTCGATATCCATGAAGGCGACGGGGACTTTGAGATAAGGGAAAAGGTCAAAAAGGGCCTGAAAATATTGGGGGCCGATGAAGCCTCAACCCTTCCCTATCTT
>WVXP01000003.1:1430-1854 GCA_011773445.1 Pseudomonadota bacterium
TCATGGCCTTTGAGGATCTCCACTGGATTGATAAAAGCTCAGAAGATCACTTGAAGCATCTGTTGGAGAGCATACCCGGGGCCAGGGTCTTATTGATATTCACCTACCGTCCAGAGTTCGTGCACACCTGGGGAGCCAAGTCCTTTCACAGCCAGGTGACTTTGAGCCGGCTTTCCAATCGGGAGAGCCTCGTGATGGTCTCTCATCTTTTGGGGACAGAGGAGCTTGATAAGGAGCTTGAGGAGTTCATCCTTGAGAAGACAGAAGGGGTCCCCTTTTTCATAGAGGAGCTCATAAAGTCCCTTAAAGATCTAAAGATAATTGAGAGAGAGGACAACAGATATCGTATAGCAAAAGATATCAAGGAAGTAACCATCCCCGCCACGATTCAGGATGTCATCATGGCTAGGGTTGACTCACTGCC
>WVXP01000003.1:1914-2311 GCA_011773445.1 Pseudomonadota bacterium
TCCTCTATGAGAGGGGGATATATCCCCAATCGACCTATCTCTTCAAGCATGCGCTCACCCAAGAGGTCGCCTATAACAGCTTACTTCTTAAGAGGAGAAAGGAGATTCATGAAGAGATAGGAGAAGCTATTGAAGCCCTCTATCCGGATCGGCTCGAAGAACACTATGAGCTGCTGGCCTACCACTATGCAAGCAGTGCCAACACGGACAAGGCGGTTGAGTATCTGGATCTGGCCAACCAGAAGGCGGCCAAGCTCAACGCCATGGAGGAGGCCAAGGCCTATTTTGATGAGGCCATGGCGCTCCTCGATGCCCTGCCCGAGACCAAGGAGAACCGACAACGGCGAATCTCTCTGTTGGTAAACCAGGGGATCGTTTTCTTTCTACTCTTAAGGTC
>WVXP01000116.1:0-188 GCA_011773445.1 Pseudomonadota bacterium
TCCTTGAAGGGACCGATCTCTCGAATGACATCCACGGCCAGTGTCTCATCATTTACAGGGATCCCCTTTACGACGTGTTTGATCATCCGTGCGAACTCATTGTCCATAACCAGCTGCGCAAAGCTCAGGGTCATTCCCATTTCTAACATTCCCAGACCGTAGATCAGATTGGCACCTGCCAATGCTGG
>WVXP01000116.1:427-5512 GCA_011773445.1 Pseudomonadota bacterium
TTGGGCGTTCTCTGAGTTTGTCCTTTCCACCGACAATGGCAGCGGCCATGTCAAAGATCTTTTCCAATTGAAAACCGTCAAAAGGCCCCATGAAGCCGTGTTTGGTCGTGTTCGGCATCCAGGCTTCGGCATTATGGAGTTGACCCACGGCCTGGGGCACATCATGTGCGCCCACGGCTCTCTCATAGACATCCAAATCGCTCAGGTAATCCACCATCAAAGCCGTTGCAGCAACATCCGCTTTGGTCGAGGGCCTGACTTCGCCGGAAAAAGCGTCCAGCATCTGAATCCCTTCCCCAAAATTGGTGAAACCGACGCGGTTACTCTCCAACACGATATCGTGTTTTGGGTTCCGTCCCGCGAGGTTCAGTTTTGAGGGAGCAGAGCGGGCCGCATCTTCCACAAGATACGGGGGGATCTTTACGATTCTGTTTTTCCGATCAACGACGGCACCGCCGCCATCGAAAATGTCGAGAGCCTCGAGGTCCTCCACAAATACACCCGTTTTCTGGAGAACCTCGAGCGTGGCCAGGTGGATTTCGTAAAGTTCGTCGTCGGAAAAGATATTGAGGCTGAATCCCCCACTCAGCTTTTTGCCAGCATGTAGATTTCGTCTCAAGACAATACACCTCCCATGGATTCTTTTTTCCGTTGCCCGCCCCTGGGCAATGTTGAATTCGGCTCAGACCAAATGATCCCTCGGGATCATCGCCCCTCTCGCCTGCGACTGTGCCTAGCCCGCTCGTCGCGTTTCGGACGTTCTCGTTTCCCTTATCCCCGCCGAAACGCGAAATTCCTCTTCGGTCTCCTTGACAATAGAGCGCATGGTCGCCAGAACCTCAGAAGGGAGCGGTTCTGGCTTGTGGTTTTCGAGAATATACCTCGCCTTCTCCCATGCTCTGTTGTAGATATCGGTTCCTCCCGATTTCTCCCACTCTTCCCGTATTCTTCGATCGATGAATTCCGGATGGGTCTGTGCACTCTTCATGTGTTTGAACGTGTGGTCGTGGCTGAGGAAGTGACCAAAAGACCCGACCTCGCGAATGACGTCGACTGCCAGGGTCTCGTCGTTGATGGGTATCCCCTGTACCACGTGTTTGATCATCCCCGCGAATTCATTATCCATGACGAGTTGCCCATAGCTCATGGTGACTCCCGATTCGAACATCCCTAGGCCATATATCAGGTTGGCCCCTGCCAACGCTGCAAGTAGCCCAGTAAGAGTCTTTTCATGGCCGGTCTGGGCATCAGATGTTTTGTTATCGGACTACCCACCGGCAACCCAGCTGGGCAAGAGGTAGTAGCGTGCCATCTGAGCGATTGCCGCGCTGATTAATGCGGTTTCAGGGTTTCCGACGACCGCGGTGCCGTACCTTAAGTCTAGACTGCAAGTTGAACTGCAATAGATAAACGGTGATCCCTTACGCGTTAGCTGGTTAAGCACCAATCCGGAGAGAACCTCCGCATTATGCGTGACCAGCGTCCCACCAATGGTGACTGTTGATGTACCCCCAGCAAGAGCCTGCGATAGAACACCCACCGCCATGCCCGACCGGGCGGCCTCCATGATGATCTCGCAGCAGTCTCTGACGAGCTTGAGCGGGCTGACCGGGCATGTCAGGAATGTCAACACGGAACGATCCCTCACCTTATCTTTACCCCCCACCACCGCGGCGACCATCTCCACAACCCTCTTTGCGAGAGGTCCACTTTGGGGACCCAGAAAAATGTGCTTGGTCGTGTTCGACAGCAACGCTTCGGCATTATGAAGCGCCGCGACTGACTGGAGTACCTCGTGTGCACCCATGGGCCTTTCGCAGACGTCGATATGATCCAGGTAGTCGATCAACACCGCGCAATCGGCGACATCCGCCTTGGTCGGTTCCCTCAGTTCACCGGTGTGCGCGTCGACAACCTTAATGGCCTCACCGAAATTAGTGAACCCAACACGGTTTCTTTCTAACACCATGTCGTTTTTTTGGTTGCGCCCAGCCAACACGAGGATTTCCGGAGCCGAAGAGATAGCGTCCTCCAGCACGTGAGGGGGAATTTTCACGATTTTCGTCTTCGGATCGACGATCGCTCCACCGCCGTCGAAAACCTCCACAGCCTCCTCGTCTTCGACGAAAATCCCTGTTTTCCACAGGACCTCGAGTGTGGCGGCGTGAATTTGGTCGAGCTCATCATCGGTAAAAACGTCTAGCCTTAGCCCCCCGCTTTGCCTTTTCCCGGCATATATGTTGCGTTTCACAGCTCACCTCCTTCGACGGGGTTTCTCTGTGCGTTGCCCCGCCTGGACATTTGACACTGTGTCAAATATCTGAACGGAAGTCAACCCGGGCGTTTTGAGGAGTCCCCACTTTTTCCGAATGAATACATCTCACAGGCTACAGATTTCCTATGATATTCTCAGTTTCTCAAATGGGAGCCTCCCTCCTGTCCCTTCAATCCTAGGCTCACACGGTGACCCCAGCGGGATTCACCGGCGGGGAATTCCTGCCCCTTCCGCGCTCTAAAGGCGCGGTTTTCCCCTCCCCGCTCATCCTCGAAGGGTCCCCACCGCTTCCGCAAGGTCGCTCAGAGAAAGGAGGCCCCCTCAAAAATGGAGGAATTCCTCGGGCATTTTGCATTTCCGAAGCAAAAGTACCACCATCCCGAATAAGGCTTTCTGACACCTCTTTCTCTCCCGTTTGTGTGCTCGGGTCTCACTCTCTTTCTGGAGTTTCCGGACTTTTTGCTCTCTCTCCTAGCGAATAGTAGCCCAACTTCCTTTGAGCGTTCCTTCAAATGTTTTTTGTTCATAAACCTTAGGCGAGTGGAACAGAGGCGATCTCAACTGTCTGAGCCCGAAGGGCGAGTTTTGAGAGCGCCTGAAGCGAGCCTTAGATTTATCAAAAAACCTTTGGGATAAGCGAAAAGGGGGTTGGCGACATTCGGAATCAGGATTTTGAACTCATCTCAATTGGTTATATAACCCATTGTGCTTTTTCTCAGGAAACTCCAGCTGTCTTTTTCTTGATATCTCTGGCTTCAAATCTAAGCCGAATCGAAATACTCTGGCAATTTCCTGTTCGCCCCGTATAATGGAGACGGGCCTCTTCCAATACGCCTTACCTGGAAGACCAAAGAGGATTCTAGTTCAGAGAAAGGGGTGATTTCACATGGAGAAGATCGTGACTCGTATGGGGGATGGGACCCTTACCGAAATGAGCGAGACTGAATTGAAAGAGGATTTTGAAGCGGGAACCCAGGACGCTGCCGAAAGGGGCGAGGTCTGGCCCCTGGCTCAGGATGAATTGAAACATCTCTTCGACATCTTTGCCGCTCCAGGCAAATTCGCCAGTGTAGAACTGGGCAATGAGGTCATTCTCTCTTTTGACGGAGGAACGATAAAAACCAGACGACTCGGTGTGGCGACGGGACGGATTCAAGCCATTCAGTTCTTTGAAAGAGCCTTGGGAGCCGACACCATGGAACTCGCCCACATCGATTACAGCTACAAACAGATCAAGCCTATTGCAGGCGACGAGCAGCCGGTTCTCGAACAGGCACTCTTGGTATCGACGGTACCGCTTTTCTATGGGGCCATGCCGAACCTCGGCATCTACAGTCAGCCGGACGGACCCGTTCCCAATCCGGCCGAACTTCTCCCTCAGGGAAAAATCAAAGAAGCGCGAGCGGCCCACGAAGAGGCGGTCGAACATGCGGTGAAGGACATGGTCTACGTGGCCGGGAAGATGTACGAATCAGGTGCCGATGGCATCAATTTCGACACAACGGGTGCCGCAGGGGACCCTGACTTTCTGGCAACACTCCGGGCAACAAAAATCCTGAAGGAGAAATATCCAGATATGTGCATCGAACTGGGAATGGCTGGTGAATTTATTCTCGGTATGCACGGCGAAATGACCTATGACGGAGTTCGTTTGGCAGGCCTATATCCACACGAGCAGGTAAAACTCGCCCAAGACTCTGGTGTCACGATTTTTGGACCGGTTGTGAACACCAACACCAGCCAGTCCTGTGCATGGAATCTGGCTCGAACCTTAACGTTTCTTAAACCCTGTGTCGAAAACGCAACAATTCCAATTCACGTGAATGTTGGTATGGGAGTAGGATCCGTCCCGGTTGTGGACAATCCACCAACCGATGTCGTCTCAAAAGCCTCAAAAGCACTCGTGGAAATCCTTCGCCTCGACGGCTTGTAGGTTGGAGTAGGTGATCCGCTCGGCATGGCTGTCACGCACGCCATTGCCGCGGGCATGGGGGGGATGCGCGCTGCTGGAGATCTGGTGGCAAGAATGCAAATGTCCCGCGGGATGAGAATCGGAGATGCAAAAGCCTATGTGGCAGAAAAACTCGGGGTTTCGCCCCTTGAACTCTCAGATCCTGTCGTGATGAACGAAGTAAGAGATGACCTCCGCTTGGGCATGGTACGAGATCTGCCCGGGATGGCCAAAGGGATTGAGTCAAAATTTCGAATTGCAGAAGTCCTTGGCATCGAGATTAACTGTTTGCAGAGGTTCCGGGAGCGATCCGGCCTCAAAGTTTAAGTGGTAAATTCTAAGGCAATAAGCATGGTCCGGGCGGAGGGAAAAGGAAAAAAAAAGGGCCGCATTATGTGGTCTGGGAGGGGCGCTCATCGTCTGAGAGCTGAGAGCCGAACCGGCGTCGGAAGAAAGTGGCCGAGTATTTCTCTAATTTCCATTCTGGTATTTTGCAAGCCGGGCAGTTTCCGAAAGAATACTTGTTCCGAAGCCAGCGGGCCGAGCGGCTTTTTTTGGAATCACGGACGATCATCCTCTTGTTGCAATGGGTGATGACCTCGCCGTAGTCTCCTCTGATTTCGAAGGAACGGACACCATGGAGTAGGCCCCTACGGGAAGGCCACAGCTTGATCTTCTGGACGAGTCGAAAAAGAGGAATCTGTTTCCGATAATAGACTTTCTTTGGAGCTTTCTCTGCCACAGCTATTGTTGCGAGTAACGCCTCGAAAGGCGATAAACTCGTCTGGCGAGGAGTGGGGGAGTTACACCCCCCTACGCAGATTTAGAGTCTGCGTTGATCCTTCCGATCAACCCCCCA
>WVXP01000214.1 GCA_011773445.1 Pseudomonadota bacterium
CCTCCCGGAAGCTTTTGACCTTCAGATCGCTCTCCATATCAACTTCCATGTCTGTTTTCTCCTGGTTCTTTGAATGTTTAGCGCTCTTCATACTTCTTGATCACCTGGGAAGCCCCCTTTCGATCTTCACTTCCACCTTTATTTTTTCCTTCTCCTCCATATTCGGATCAGTTCTTGTTTTGCCGGGAGGGCTCGGAGCGGCAGAAGGGAGCTTCCTCGTTCTCCTACTCCTTTCGGGAGTTCCTAGAAGCATAGCATCCGTATCGACCATAATAATAAGGATCGCAACCCTCTGGTTCGGGGTGTTCCTGGGTCTGGCGGGCCTCTTCGTTTACAACAGAACACAAAAAACCGTTAGCAGCTCTTCCTGAACCAGTCAATCGTAATTTTGAGACCGGGTTCCAGGTCCGTGAGTGGTTTCCAATTCAATTCCTTTCTCGCCTTCTCTATATCCGGCTTCCTTCTCAGGGGATCGTTCTCAGGCATTCGTTCGAAAACGATCTCGGATTTTGAATCCGTCATCCTTTTAATCAGCTTCGCAAGGTCCAGTATCTTTATCTCGCTCGGATTTCCGATATTAACCGGTCCGGCGGATTTGGAACTCATCAATTTAGTCAGTCCGTCAACCATATCGTTAACGTGGCAGAAACTCCTTGTCTGTTTCCCCTCCCCGTATATCGTGACGTTTTCGTTGTTCAGGGACTGGGTGATGAAGTTCGGGATGACCCTACCGTCATCCGCCCGCATACGAGACCCGTAGGTGTTGAAAATCCTCGCTATTTTCGTGCTCAATTTGAACTTTCTTTGATAGGAAGAAACAAGCGACTCCCCGAACCTCTTGCTTTCATCGTAGCACGATCTCATTCCTATCGAATTCACGTTGCCCCAGTAGTTCTCGCTCTGCGGGTGTTTTTCAGGATCTCCGTATACCTCTGAGGTGGAGGCAAAGAGGAACTTCGCTCTGTCCCTTCTCGCCAGTTCAAGCATGTTATACGTTCCAAGGGAATTCGTTAGCAGAATATCCACAGGGAATTTTTCGAAATCGATCGGGCTTGCCCTTGAAGCGAGGTGGTAAATCTCATCGACCTTTTCATCCAATTTCAGTGGTTTCTTGACATCATGCTCGATGAACAGGAAATTTTTGTTATCCATTAAGTGCTCGATGTTTTTGCAGCTACCCGTTGACAGGTTGTCCACACATATTACCCTGTTCTTCTCTATTAGCCTGTCTATCAGATGAGATCCGATAAATCCCGCTCCCCCGGTTACAAGAATAACCTTACTCCTCATCCTCTTCATGTTTCCTTACTTTCTCCATAATTTTTTCCCTTTCCCTTGTGTGCAAATCGATGTCAAGATTGTTAAGAAGCTCTTTCTCGGTTTTAAGAACGGTTTTCCATTTTCCTATGTCTATGTACTTCCCCTTCAAAACAAACCCGTTGATTTTCTCCCCGTTCTTCAACGCGAGGCTCATCGCATCGGTGAGCTGTATCTCCTTGTTCAGACCGGGCTTCGTTTTTCCCAGGTATTCGAAAATTTTCGGCTCGAAAACGTACGCCCCGCAGATCGCGTAGAACTTACCGTTGCTTTTCAGCTTTTCCGCCTCGTTTTTTGACGGTTTCTCGGCCATTCTTTCTACCGGACCAACCCCGTCCTTGAGATTCTTGAATTTCACCACCCCGTAACCTTCCGTGTCTTTCACCTCGAAGAGCATCACGGTCGCCACGGGCCTCTCCTTCCTGTGGTAATCTATTAACTCGCGGAGCTCTTCCTTTGGCTCTATGAAGGAATCCCCCAAGAGGGTGACGAACGTTTTGTCTATCCATCCACCTCCCTGAAGAACCCCGTGACCCAAACCCTTCCTTCTGAGCTGGTAGATGTAAACGACGTTCACGCCGAAGAAAGAACCATCCCCTATGTAATCCATTAACGCTCCCTTCTGGAAGCCCACGATCATGTATATCTTGTTTATCCCTCCAACTTTCAGGTTTTCTATGCTGTGCTCTATCACTGCCTTCCCCAGGATGGGATACATCTCTTTGGGGACTGCCCGGGAGAAGGGATATAATCTTTTCCCGATCCCTGCCGCCGGGATCAATCCTACGATCTCCTCGTCCATTCCATCACCATCTATGTATTTTGTATGGTTATCTTTTAAAAATACCGATTCTTATCTTTCCCAGCCAGATCAGCCAGAAAACCCATATCACAAGGACGAGAGAAATCAGCCCGGCCTGCCAGAGATAATCGTGAAGTATGTTGGCTAATTCGAGGCCGTAAATCTGTTCTATGTGAACTATCAGCAGTATCCTCAACAGATTTCCCAGGTATATCAGGGGGATCCCGAAAATTAATCCTACCGCCCTCTTCCTCCACAGGACCCCAGGAACTGCCACGATCAGGGCTGTCAGGAAAAGCATTGACTTCCATCCCGTGCAATCCTCCGATATAAGGAAAACGAAAGGATTCTCCCCCTGGATGTTCAGGAGGAAACCATCCCTCACGACATCGAACCCTGAAGATCTGAGAACAAGATAAACGTTATGGCTGACCACCTCCTGCAGAGGATAGAGGACCCCCTGGAAGGTAAGGATGAGATACAGCGGAATGGCGAAAACAAGTATTTTGATCAGGAAGAAAAACGTTTCCCACAGTCTTTTCTGCCCTTTGGAAAGCTTAAACCTCATTCTTAATTATTATTACGGAAACTAATTATATTTTGTGAGAGAATGCGTGCAGAACTTCCAAGACAGCTCATACACCTTTCAGGACTGCTTTTCATAATGCTCGCCCAGTTTATAGAAAAGGAGATAACAATCGCTTACTTTTTCGTCCTGGCCCTCTTCTTCCTTATATATTCCGAATACGTGAAGAGGGAGGAGAAGAAACTGACCAACATTCTGAACAGGATGGAACATAAATTCAGGGGTTTGACCCTGAAGTTCGAAAGAAAGGAACACCTTAAAAACCCTTTCCAGGGAGCTTTCTGGTTCTACCTCTCCTGCGCCCTCACCCTCTTGTTCTTCCCCCTGAACCTCGCCTCCGCGGCCTGCTCCATGCTCGCGGTCGGGGATTCGCTCTCAACCCTATTCGGCGTGAAGTTCGGGAAGCATAAAATAAGGAAAAACAAAACCCTCGAGGGATCGCTCTCCTGTTTCCTCGGGTCATTCGCTGTCGGTCTATTGTTCGTGAACCCCCTCCTCTCCTTGGTGGGAGCGGTGGCAGCGACATTCGCTGAACTCTCGACAAGAATCAACGACAATCTGACAATCCCCCTGGTCTCGGGTCTTGTGATGTTCTTGATCTCTTTGATTATCTAACCCGCGACAGGTTTTGATTTCTTTGTCATTAGAATCAGTTCGCTTATCTTTTCCATAAGCTTTGGCTCTGCAGCCAGAATGTCCATTGCTGTGACAACCCCGATCAGAACGTTTTCCGTCACTATGGGAAGCTTCTTTATGTTGTGCTCCGCCATTATGGAGGCCGCTTCCCCTATCTCCGTGTCAGGCCCTATCACTATCACATCACTCGTCATTATATCCTTTATCTTGATCTTTGAGGAAGTCTCTCCTTCCGCCACCACCTTCTTCACGAAATCCCACTCCGTCGTTATCCCGACAAGCTTCCCCTTCTTGATAACGATCAGAAATTTTGTGTTTTCCTCAACCATTTTCTGCGCGGCCTCTTTGACCGTTATGGAGGGCTCGATTGTTTTCACATCCTTGGTCATTATCTCCTTCACGAGCATATTATCATATTGTTTTCTCCGAATATAAAGACGATTGATAACACCGTTATGCTTTTCTATCTCCGCCCTAATATATTAATGTATGCTCACGAGAAAGAAAAGCCTTAAGATTCAGGAGAGACTCGGGATGAGGATAGGGGTAGCCTACGGAAGTTCCAGGATACCCATCATACAAAACTCTGTGCAGGCTCTGGGGGTTCTCGAGGACCTTTACAAGATAGGCTTTAAGGCGCTCCTCCTCCCCAAGGAACTGTTCGCGGACATAAGAAACATCTCAGACCTCTACAAGGAACAATACACAAACCTTTTGAAGATAAAGACGATTGCTTCCAAATACAACATCGAGATTTCCATCCACAATCACGCCCTTCCCGGGGATCCACACCTGGATGAGGAGCTGAAAATATTCTCCAATATCGCGAACGTGATGGATGCCCGTTCTTTCATAATCCATCCCACCTTCTATTCCAGGATGCCGCAGGATCAGGCCCTGAGGCTCGTCGTCTACAAGATAAACGAGATAGTCAACGAGCTGAGAATCAGATCGAGGATAGGGATAGAGACCACTGGGAAGCTGAGCGAGCTCGGCTCGGTGGAGGACGTGATCGATATGGTAAAAAGGACGACAAGAACGGAACCCATACTCAACTGGGCGCACATACATGCGAGAAGTTCCGGAGCGATCACGAGCGAGGATGATTTCCGGAGGATTCTGGATAAGGTCAGGTCAGAGGTCGGCCAGTACTGGCTTAAGGAGGCGTTCTTCATATTCTCTGGAATCTCTTACGGACCCTCGGGTGCGATTCAGCACAGGCCTGTCGATAGCTCGGACATGAAACTCGAACACCTGATAAAATCGATCCAGTCCCTGAACATCAAGGGAACCCTCATCTTCGAAACGCCCAACAGGGAGAAAGATATACTGGGAATGCTTCAAGAACTGGGGGACATGGTCAGATGATCATAACGATTTCTGGTCTGCCCGGCTCTGGGAAGACAACGGTCGGAAGGCTTGTTGCAAAAAAACTCGGTTTAAAATTCTATTCCATCGGCGACCTCCGGGGGCGAATGGCGATGGAGAGGGGATTAACGATCGACCAGCTGAACGAGATAGGTGTGAAGGAGGAATGGACAGACAGAGAGGTGGACGAATACCAGAAGACCCTTGCCAGAAAAGAAGACAATTTTGTCATAGAGAGCAGGTTAGGTTTCCACTTCATTCCCGATTCAATCAAAATATTTTTAAAGGTGAACCTTAGAACAGCAGCCGAAAGAATATTCAAAGACCAGAGGCCTGATGAGGAGAAGAAAGCGAACGTTGAAGAAATCCTGGAATCAATGAAGAAGAGAATAGAGAGCGATGGAAAGCGATACAGAAAATACTATGGGATCGATAATTTCATGGACGGGTCGCATTACGATCACGTGATAGACACCACTCACCTCGAAATCAATCAGGTTGTGGAGAAGATAGTAAATATTGCAGAAAAAATCAGGTCTTGATCTTCCCTTTAAGGATCTTCCCAGCCTCCCTTATGAATTTGCGGACGTACTCCCTGTGCATGAGGATGTCCTGCTTCTGGAGGTCCAGGATCTTCCCCTCCTTAACGACCTTCTTCATCTTCTCGAGTTCATTGAAGACCTCGAGGTACTTGTCCGAGATGAGACCCGGTTTGACAACATGCTCCTCGAAGTATCTGCCCACGGATTCTCCCTTCTTCGGAATCTTGTTCATGGACTTCAGGATGGTGAGAATCGTTTCCGTCATGATCACGTAGGATTTCTCGATGAGGTTTTCTCTCTTCAAAACCTCCACCCTGACTAGCGTCTTTTGCATCTCCTTCACGAACTTCTTCGAACGCTCGATCCACTGGTCAACCTCGCTTCCGGGGAGGGTCTTCATCTTCTTGTGTTCGATCTTTTTCCTTGTGTTTATCACCCCGTCCAGCCAGTCCGCGTACTCGGGCTTCACGAGATTCATCTCAACGAGCGTTTTCCTCATAGCATCCGCTGCATCCGACGGTCTCGGAGGAGTCTTCCCCAGGAACATTAGAACCGCCTGTAAACTTTCCAGCATCGCGTAATAACAATCCTCCGCCACCATGTACATCTTCGCGTTCTCCACCCTCTTGATCCTCTTCGGGGCGCGGTCTATGTATTTCTCAACAGCTTCTTTCGAGGGCTTGATCTCCCCCATCTGCAGCAAACGTTTGATTGGAAGGAAGATATCCTTGTCAAAAACAGGAACCCCCTCGCGGATGAAGTTAAACACGATAGGGTGTCCTATCCTGACCATGTTCCAGAATTCGGTGAGGAGGTAGGGCTGCTGCACAGAAAGCTTTTTCGAGAGCTTCTTCGCTATAACGTCAAAATCGTCTTCCATCTGTTCCTTCACGCTTGGCGTGATTTTTTGTTTCGTGTCATCTATTATTATGAAAACATCTATATCGCTCTCCTTTTTCCACGAACCCCTGGCGCTGGAACCGAACAGGACGACAGAACGGACAACAGGACCGTATTTTTTCAGGACAGCCTTGGTGAATTTTTTGATTACCTCAAGCCTCTTCTTCTCCTCCCTGATCTTCTCAGGCTCTTCCTTCCCTGCTGCCTTCTTCTTGGCCCCTGCCATATGTTTAATATTGTGAGCATGGTTTATAAGAGTTAAACTTCAAATGACGACTTGGGTTTGCCTTTTCGGCCGTCGGTTTAAAATAAAAACAATCAAAAACAAATAATTACTGTATGCCAAAAAAACAAATTCTAACAATCCTGATATTCGCCGCATGTTATCTTATAATTTCCATCCCCTTTGTCTACTCCTACGCCGTTGGAAGTTCGCTCGAAACCGGGAAGAGAGCGAGGATGAGCATATTCGAACCGAACCTCCGCATAATCGATGATCTGAAACCCGTGGACTGCGAATCCTCTGATTACATAAGCTTTCACATGTTCATGGAGAACCTCCCCTCGGGATCCAACATAACCGTCATCGAGGCCTACGTGACAGACCTTTATTACACGGACAGGAGGTATAACGTTAGTTCCTCGCTGCTCTGCACCCCCACGAGAAACCTGATAAGCAACGAGGAGATCTCGTGCCATCTGGATGTCGAGGAACTGATTTCGAAAATCCCCTCCTGCCCCATGGAGAGGATGGACAACAGGCTTGATCTCTTTCTGGATGTGCAAACGGAGACCGGTCGTTTCAGGCTTTCGGATTCCAAAAGGATCGTGATAACAAAACCTGGGATACAACCCAACCTGAGAATAGATTTTCAGGTGACGTATCCTCCCCAACCCAAACCAAGGATAAACTGCCTGACGGGCAGCATAGTGGATGTTCCCCTCGTTCTGGAGCACACAGAGGTTTTCCACGGAGAAACCGAGTGGTCTCTGAGGATAAACAACTCGCAGGAGTTGAGAGAACTGATAGATTGCGAGCTAACCTTGGAAGGGGATTACAGAGAGGAAGGGAAGAACGACATCTACATGTGCATTCTCACGGTTCCGAGCACCTTCTTTTCGAGCTGCCGCGGGGGATCGATACCTCTCGAAATTCTTGCAAGGAACAGGGATTATGTGGTTTCGGACAGCTTCGAAACCACCATCTTCTCCCAGACCCTTAACCTCGGCCTGAGCATCGATGACATCGAAACGATTGAGTGCCAGATAATAAACCAGGAAGGGCTCTGCATACCCGTGAACCCCCAGCAAAACGTTTCTGTTACGATAACAGGAAACGTCCCCAAATACATAGAGGCCTTTGATTTTACCTACAAGCTCGGGGACGAGAACGAAACCGCTACCTACTGCAGGCGAGAGAGATACAACAACTACGAATGCATGGTTTTCATTACGAAAGATACGCTCCCTTTCCCTTCCGGATCCGGGACCACCACAAAATCAAGGGATCTCAACCTCTCCATGCAGATAAAGCACATAAACTATTACCAGACCCTCACCGAATCCGCAGAGGTCGAGATGGAGGGGAAGGCGATACACGATTTCCTGGGCGCGAAGAAGGCCCTGGAGGAGAAAAAGGAACAGCTCAAGAAATGGCAAAAGTGGAGAGGCGATTTAGAATCGGCAGCGTATTGGATTGATTTTATCAGCCTCTGCTGCAAGCTTGTTGTTCTTGAGAAACAGCTCAACGACATAAAATGGTTGAACCAGATGTCCCAGACGTACGGGAGAACACTTCCAGGTCTCCTGGGGGACACGTTCAGGGGGATTGCGGAAAACACAGGCCAGTTCCTGAAGGTTGTTGAGAAGGTGGGGAATGAGGTGTTCATAATCCTGAGGATTGTTCAGGACGAGATGCTTTCCATACTCATGAGCGCGGGTCCGGGGGTGATAGGGTGCATAGGGGAAGCCGCAATGAAGGCTGTGGACATAGAGATAGAGAACATCGAAGATTTCGAGAGGGGCGCGATAAACAGGGAGCTGAGCGTCCCGGGCAACATACTCGATTACCTTAAATCCCTGGTTACTTGTGTCGGAGAGAGCTTCTGGAACAATATAAGCTCGAGATGGAAGGGCTATTTATGCATGGTTGCCACCTTCCTGCTCTCTAAAACTCCGGCTGCAGGCGTTGTAACGTTTCTGTGCAAAGTTATAACGACGCTTTCGGGCCCGCTTAAAATAATGGTAACGCTCGCTCTCTTGCTTATGAACGCTGTGATAATGGACATCGCAATAAACATCGCCACGGAGGCGGTAGCGGTCGCCAGGGAGGAGATCAACATCCAGCTCAGGGCGCAGAACATCCTGGCGGATTACATGGAATACATGAAGAACACGCTCCTGGCGATAGCAATGGCCCGCGTTAACTCCGAGGTCCACGGCATCCTGAGGCCGGACATCGCGGCCGACCAGGTGAGTTTGTATTTCATCTCAGACAGGACAGGCACGCTCGATTACGACGGGGAGATATGCAGGGGGGATACGCTCACGATAAAATACAACTTCGAAAAACTGAACCTGACAGAAAACTTCATCTCCCGCCTGGTTATGCAGAATTTCGAGAGACCTTTCACAACCGCGTTGTTGCTTCCGGGCCTTGAAGGGGAATACGGTCCGTATTCCATAGACAGCATTTTAAGGACAAACCCGAACAACAACCCCTCGAGCCTTTACGCCTTCACCCTGGGCTACACCGTGGAGGGGGTTACGCAACAGGTTGGCTACAGGATTTACTACAACAATGAGACCTGTATATAAAAGTTATAAGTGATAGTATGAAATATAATAATATGAGTTTCCGAAAGGGACAGGTCGAATTTGTCGCAATAGCCGCCATCATTCTCATCGCCCTGATTGTTATAATTCTCGCCCTCCAGCAAACAGCTGTTCAGCCACCTCCGGTGACAGGCATTGAGCAGGAGGCAAAGACCGTTAAGGACTCCGTGAACACCCTGATCAGAACAGGCCTGAAGGAGCAGATGAAGCTGATATACAACCAGGGAGGCATGCTGACCCCCCAGAGCGTGCTGAACGTTGATTTCGGGATGTTCAAGGTCCCTGTCTGGCAGGCATGCGACCAGGTGAGCATACCGGACATCGAAAAAGAAATAGAGGCAGGGATAGGGGCGTACATCATGGGCAACCTGGAAACCGAGGAGGAATTCGCCAAGAAGAAGGTGGTTTTCGATTTCAACAAGATGGATATTGATGTTGACATTTTAAAGGACAACATAAGGGTCAAGGTTGATCTTCCCACAAAAATCGAGGAGTACAGCATACCCCAGCCCTACGAGGTTTCGGTTCCGACAAAGCTTTACGACATTCTTGAGTTCAGCAGGAACTTCGTGACCGACAACACCCAGGGAAGGATTTTTGAGGGAGCCCTGATAAGATGCATGACCAAGTTCCCGACAGACCCGGATTCCGAGGACTGGCTCCGTCCCTTCGGGGTTCTGACAGGCTGCGGGGAGATGATCCACAAGACAAAGACAGACCTGATTTCTCCCATGAGAAAGGCGATAACGCTCTCTGTCACCCAGGTCCTGTGGAACGAGAAACCTCTCAGATCAATTGACAAAAACTGCTTCACTCCTGTGAATGTTGTTGGAGGGAAGACCTATCCCGATCTCGAGGTATACTTCGAATACCCGCCTTCCTGGGACCTGAACCAGAACTTCTTGTTCTCGCCCAATCCCATAAATTTCGTTGCCACACCCATGATGTCTTTCGTTCCCATTTGCGTAACTCCCTTTTTCGTTTCCTACAACGTCCGCCATCCCATCATAGTTCATGTTGAGGATTCCCTTACGAACCAGATGTTCAACTTCGCGATCATCTCTGAAATAACCAACACCATGCCCGGAAACTGTTCCCTTGATCTGGAGGAAGTAGAGAGTGATTACATGCAGCTCTGCGTGAACCAGGCGAACTGCCAGGCAAAGATAACGGTCAGGGACAGGCAGGGAAGTCCGATAGAGGGAGCGGATGTTACGTATGACATATGCAGCGTGGGAAGGACGGATGCCAACGGAGTTGCGGAGGGAGCGATCCCCTGCGGGCTGGCCGAACTCCACGTCTACAAAAACGGTTACAAGAGCTACGGAGACTTCCTGCCCGCGAGCGAGATAGAGGACAAGACAATCGAGCTTACCGAGGTCCAGGAAAACATAACCCTGCATTTCAACGGGGTTCCGCTCAAGTGCATAAACGTGAACAGGTTCGGAACCAACCAGCTGAACTGTCAGAGATACTCTGTGATTAGGAGGCCCAGACCAATTCTCGAGCTCGGGAGCCTGACCGCATTCTCGAGCTTCTCACCGAGAGACACAAGCATCTGGGTGCCCGAGGATATGGATCTTGTTTTCGACAACTACGCCGAGGGCGGCCTGGTGAACACAAGGATTGTGGAAGGCCTCTACCCGAACACCTTCGATGTCTCCGCCTTCGTGACAAGGAATTTCGAAATGATGCTGGGTTACGTCGACGCCAGTTTCGGGCTGGGAGAAACAAACAAGGACATCTACCTCTACCTGCCCGTTGTTCTTAGGATGGATGACGATGAATTTGAAGAAACTGATATAAACGAATCGATAGGAGAGGGCGAGGCCGAACAGCTCGGAACGGTTCTGAGAAACTGCGGCATAAACCCTGTCAGCACCTCTCCGCAGAACCCGACATGTGTATGATAGCATGAGAAGACTCGAGATAGTCCTGATTCAGATATTTGCAGCAATTGGCTCTTACCTAATCGTTTCTATGCCCTTCGCTTTCGGCTTCCAGATAAGCGTGTTCACCACGGACGATCAGGAATTCCAAACGAGCATGCCCGATTTTGACCAGCTCATAGAAAGGGAATTCTCGTTTCCCTACAGAATGAATATCCAATACGCACGTATCACGCTTTCAAGCAAGGACCCGGGGAAAACAATAAAGAAGGTTTATCTCTACCGCTGTAAGGATTACAACCCTGTGGAATGCCTTCAGAACGGGATACTCCCCGCGATCTCCGTGAGTCCCTTCAACGCGACCCTCTGGTTCAATGATGAGACCAGGTGGAGTGATGTCCAGAGAAACGATGTCGCGAATTTCCTCATCCTCGTGAAGATGGAGATGGAAGGGAAGGAGGTCTGGACAGGGAGCTGGGACATCATAGAAGAGGAGGGCGTGAGGCAGTTCGCAGCCAAAAACTACGACCTCGACAAGCTTAACGTTTACCTCAAACCAGGCGTGCAGGGGGAAACGGTCAAAAACTACATCGAATCCTACCTGAGCGTCCCGACAAACTGGGTTGACCATTCTGTTCTCACGCTTGTTGAAGGATCCCCTGTGAGCAAGCTTTACGAGCTTACGGGGAATGAGGACGAGGTGGACCCCTCTGTGACAGGGACTCCCACCTTCCATGCAGGCATACTGACAGGGAACAGCTTCGAGGGAAGCTCGAAGGAATGGGCCTTCATTTTCGGCGGTGACGGGAAGATTTCGAACCCCGTTGCCTTCTACAACAGCGGAGGCGAACCGCCTGTTGTGAGCGAAGCGAAACTTAAGGTTGATACCTGGAATCCACAAACTGTTACCTGCGGGAGCCAGGAGGTTATAAGCGTTACCGCGCACGTGGAGAACGCGAGCGCCATAAACTGCGGTGAGGAGGATTGCTACTTCCAGGATTATCACTACACGATAGACGGCGTTCAGTCAAGTCCCGGTTCCATAACCTGTTCCATCTCGGACCCGCTCGAAAGCATTTACGAATACCAGTGTTCGATTCCTGTTGATGAATTCCCTGTTTGTTCCCCCCCGAAAACATCAACCCTCTCCCTCCACTTCACGTACAAGAACGCCGTTACCCTTTCCGGGGAGTTTCCAGTGACACTCCAGACCCCGCCTGCGGGTCTGATTGTCAATTCTGTGATACCCAGCATATTCGATTGCGGTATAGACACCGAGCTGACCGCGAACCTGAGGGTTACCAACCCTCCTGTCGGAAGCCCTTCCAAACACTACACCTTTGACGGAGTCAATTTCGAAACCATGAGCTGTTCGGGTTCTGGAGGGACTTTCATCTGCAGGATACCCGAAAACGAGATATGCAGCCTACTCCAGGAGGATCTTGACATCACGTTCAAGTTCGAATACTCAGAGACAGAGGTTACCTCGAGTCCTGTTAACATTAAGGTAACATTCCCCCCGCCGAGCCTGGGGATAGATACGGTCACTCCCGAGGTCTTCACATCCGGCCAGATAACATCAACAGAAGTCCTCCTCCACGTGAACTATCCCGATTCGCTCTCTTACACCGAAACCGATTTCAAGTACAAATACCTCGACAACTCCTTCCAGTCCGCCACCTGCACTCTCCACAACTCCTTCACGAACATGAATTACTACAAATGCTCCATCGAACTGGATATCCCCTCCGGAAGGGAGGGCGTGGACAGGATTACGTTCAGGCTTGACGGATACCAGGGAAGCCAGCTGAAATCATTGCTTGCGAACTACATGATCACGATAAAATCCCCCCCTCCGGAACCAAGCTTAACAATAATTTCCACCTCCTCCCCCCTGGACTGCGTGAAGGATTCTTCCCTGACCGTTCAGGCAAAGGTCGAGAACATCCAGGGAACCCCAACCACCGAATACTCCCTTGACAGCGAAACGTTCGAACCCCTGACCTGTTCGGGTTCCGGCGGTGTTTACGAATGTTACATACCGAAGGGGGATTTATGCCCGCTCATGACCAACAGCCTGGACCTGGTTTTAAAATTTTCCTACCCGGAAAAGGAACTCGTGAGCAACTCGCAGAAGGTTTATCTAAACCTCCCTGAGCCCCACATGCAGGTCTATTCGGTCTTCCCTGACGTTCTTCCTGTGGGAAAGACCACGCAGACCACTGTGAATCTTTATATCCAGTATCCCGAAACAATCGGAACTCCGAAATTCGTTTACTCCTATCTAGACAAGGCGGACGAGTCAATGAGCTGCCAGAAGGTCAGCTCAACGAGCAACCGCGATTACTACCGGTGTTCTCAAACGTCCTTCGCGATCCCCTCGGATTATTCCGGAGACCATATCTCTGTCATATTCGCGGTGGAAGGAACGACATTAACCTATCCCTACAACATAAAGATCACCACCGAGGAGGTCGGGATTGAACCCTGGTTCGAGATACACTCAACCATCCCGGGAAAGATAGAGATCGAACCCGGAAACACAAGCGATGCCACTCTGTTGATAACGGTCCACAACGCGGTCGAGAACGACCTCAAGCATTCCGCCTCTCTCCAGCCCACCAAATGGATCACCTCGGGGACGTGCGTGGAGAGCGAGATAGATTATGATTTCTCCTGCGACGTGAAGATAACTCCTCCCAGTGATGCCCTAACCGGGGAGAACAAGATTGATGTCACCATAAGGGTTTCGGACGGGAATACCTACACGCTCACCAACCAGACCAAGGTTTACGTCCTTCCCGGCGAACTCCAGATAGACATACAGTCCATCACCCCTGACAAGCTTTACTGCCAGGGCCACAAGCAAACGAATCCTGATCAAGTGAAGGTGAACGCCAAACTCATGAACCTCCAGGCCGATTCCCTCCTCCAGGAGAAGATAATCCTCGATGGGC
>WVXP01000031.1:0-5529 GCA_011773445.1 Pseudomonadota bacterium
GATCTCTCGCAAGAAGGGGGCGAACACCCGGACGATTGGCACATGGCTCATTTCATCAATCCCAGGTACACCCGACCGGAATCCTTGATGCCGCCCTTTGAATTTCTCGGTATCGAAAAGATCAAAGCGCTGACCGTTTACATGCAGAGTCTGGGGTATAAGGACGCGGATTTTCGGGTTCAGCGGCAAGGCTTGTGGAAGAAAAAGGGCATCGAGGCTTATGAAGCGGGCCCGGATGCCAATGTGGCCTGGCTCCATAGTATGGTTCCCGAGCCATGGAGAGAATTGCCCAATCCCTATCCCACGACGCGGGCATCGCTCGAGCGGGGACATCGGATCTATCAGGGTTTCTGCATCGGATGCCATGGACCGATCGGCGATGGAATGGGGCCAGCTCAGCCCTATCTCTATCCTCCGCCCATCAATTTCACGATCCTCAAGGGAAGGGGCGTCTCAGGGGGTATCCTTTACTATCAGATTATGAACGGAATTACAGGAACGGCCATGCCCTATTTCAAGCGTGAACTTGAGTCGGAGAAGATCTGGGACGTGGGAAACTACGTGGCGGTGTACTTTATTGGTGAGACCGACGCGGATCAGGAACCCAGAGGAATCGACGCCCCTTATGAGGGACCCAGGAAGGAGGAGTAACCCATGTTTTACATCGGCTGGATTTCTCTTACTGCTTCGGGAATTCTGGTGGGCATCCTTGTGTTTCTGTGGGCGCTGAAGACGGAACAGTTCTCGGATCAGGGAAGGGCCCGTTACCTGCCACTGAGAGACGATTTTCCAATGGCACAGGCCCAAAATCCGTCGAAAGCTACAGGCGAGGTGTATGCCCTGTTGTTTGTCATCGCCATCGGACTCGCCGCGATGGCCACCACGGTGATTCTGACACTGATGAGTCTGGGAGGATAGGCAAGCTGATGCGATATTTTACGCTCCTTGATTTCCAATACGTGGTCCTCCTGGTTTTTCTCGGCCTCAGCGGACTCATCGTCATCTACCTTGCTTTCAGTGGTTACGGTCATGAAAGAGGGAGGCGGAAGAGACCAGACGAGACGGAAGACTATCCAGAGGGGATTCAGGTGGAGCGGAATCGGATTCCCCCAATTCTGATCTTTGTCTATATCGCTTTCATCCTCTGGGCTGTGGGTTATGTAATCGTGATCGGCCTTCGTGGGAAGGCTTTTTAGAAGCGCTTTTTAGGACATGTGGATATCGTGTAGTGAGACATAAAATGGTGGGAGCTGGCAAGAAATCCCTCCGGTTATTGGGGAAATGTTGAACTGAAGGACAGTACGTCATCTGGGCACCCGTATATCCAGGAAGAAGGCAATGTTAAGAAGCTGGCTCATCGTCGTGGCTATTGCTGCTTTGTTCCTCATCTGGGGGTTCTTCGTTTTCTTTTCGGTTGGCGATAAAGGTCCTCCCGAATGGGATTTCGGGGTCGTCGAGGATATCCCGGGTCAATCTCCATACGCCACAGAATACGCGGAACCGACCCCCCAACACGTTTCTGATTAGCCGACGGGCGATCACGAGACAGAGAAGGTGCCGGTTACCTCGCCATGAGAGGGGAACCATGAAAATACGCTGGCAGAATACCGTCTGCCTCATGGTTGGCATTTCTATCCTATGGGGCTGTGATTATGCCCGGATGAGGGAGCAGGAGTCGATCCGCACCTACGAGACATCGATGCCCGAGATGGTCCAGGGGACGGTTCCCATCCAAGGTGGCCTTCAGGGGTTGAGAGAGACGGACCTTGAGGATCTGAAGAACCCCTTAGCCTACGAAGGGGCATCGATCGATCAGGGAAAGCGAGCTTATGGTTACTTCTGCATCATGTGCCACGGACCCAATGCCGACGGCAACGGCACTGTTGGGCAAAGCTTCTATCCATTGCCCACCAACCTGAAGAGCGAGTATGTTCAGGTACAGTCCGACGCGGAACTCTTTTATGCGATTACTTTTGGCATTGGGAGACACCCTCCACTCGGGTACACGGCAGCCGGTAGAGATCGCTGGGCCATTGTCCATTACATCCGTTTCCTTGCCAAGAAGTCGGGGGAAAACTAAGCAGGTGTTCGATCTTGTCGCTCCTTTCGTAGTCGGTTTCGTCGGGAGCCTCCACTGTTTGGGGATGTGTGGCCCGCTCATACTGGCTTATTCCGTTCAACTCAAGACCCGTAGCAATCCGTCGACAATTTTTGAACCGTCGGTCTGGCACCTGGGCGTTTGGCATCATTTGTTCTTTCATGCTGGCCGGCTTACGACCTATGGTGTCTTCGGCGCACTCGCAGGGGGAATCGTTACCCTTACCCGTGTGGACCCGATCTTTCTCAACTTACGAGGAATCGTGGCCTTAGTAGGCGGCTCGTTCATGATTCTCGTCGGTTTGTTTCTTCTCAGAGTGGTGCCTTTTCCCGTGGCACTTGCTCCTCCTTCTCCTAGCCGAGTAACCTTTTTGGGGCGCTGGCTTTACAGGCTCCTCGAGTCCAGAGGACTTGGATCGAAGATCGCTCTCGGGTTTGTCGTTGGCTTTCTCCCGTGCATGCTCTCCCTGGCCATGATGATCAAGGCTGCGACCACCCAAACTCCTGTCGGGGGCTTTCTCACAATGGTCCTTTTCGGGCTCGGCACGGTGCCCGTCCTCTTTCTCCTAGGGCTATCCACTTCCATTATCTCCATGAGGGTACGGTTGATGGGAGAGCGCGTCGCTGCCCTATCCATCATCTTGATGGGGTTGATTCTAATTCTTAAGGGGGTTCGCGCCCTTGGTTGAACAGTCTCCAAGGAGCCTCGTATCACATGGAAGATTGGACGTGCCGGCAACTGCCGGGCGACGCGAACGGTGCGACCTCTGCGGGCTTCCCATCGGTCGATCTCAGGCCAAACAGGCGATCCGAGGAGGCGAGCTATGCTTCTGTTGTCCGGGGTGTCAATATGTGTTTGAGCTTCTATCCAACCGCCCAGAGGGAGCACCGACGGATTTCCGGAAAACCGAACTCTTTAAAGCTTGTATAGAGGCGGGCATCATCCCGCAAGATGAAGCAGATCTCCTTTCTCAGCAGGCTCAGACCGATGTCCATGACCAGGATGGGGTAGCCCCTCGCGAAGGATCGGAGTTGGCCCATGCTCAGGATTTGACCTTCAGGGTCGAAGGAATGTGGTGTGCCGCATGCGCACGGCTGATTGAAGAGGTATTAAGAAAAACAGAAGGGATTTTGGAAGCCCAGGTCTATTTCCTGTCGGATATGGCTCAGATTAAATACCTTCCAGGGTTTTTGAGCCTTCAGGACATCTTTGGAAGGATATCACCCCTGGGTTACCGTGCATCTCTTTTCCGAGATTCAGCAGAGCGCTCGAAGGAGAGACGGGACCTGCTGTTGCGATTGGGCATCTCTGGCTTTCTCACGGCCAATGTCATGATGATCTCCTTTGCCCTCTATTTCGGTTTCTTCCAAGAGCTTTCTCAAGAGGCAATTGGTTATCTGTCCTATCCAATATGGCTACTCTCAACCCCGGTCGTCTTCTATGGTGGCTTTTCCATTCTGAAGAGGGCGATCTTTGGACTCCGCTGCCTCAGGATTTCCATGGACACCCTGATCTCCATAGGGATACTTTCGGCCTACGGTTACAGCATCATTCAGATGGCCAGGGGGAGTCTCCATCTCTACTTTGACACAGCTTCCATGCTCGTGACTTTGATGCTGCTGGGGAGATATATTGAGACCCAGGCGAAGGGAAAGGTATCGAGGGGAATCACCGAACTCTACCGGTTAGCGAGCCAGAAAGTCCGACTCTTAAGCGATGGAAAAGAACGATGGGTCACTCCGGATGCCGTTCAACCTAGAGACGAATTTCTCGCCTTGTCAGACGAGAGAATTCCCCTGGACGGTCAGGTCATCGAGGGCCAAGGTGAAGTCGACGAATCGGTTCTGACAGGCGAATCTAGACCCCTAAGAAAAGGATTGGGTGATGAGGTCATCGGGGGAGCCCACCTCTTGGAGGGTAAATTGCGCCTCCGGGTCACCCGGGTAGGCTGTGAGAGTGTTCTTGGACAGATGATCCAACTGATGCAGGAAGCACTCAGCAAGAAAAATCCGACGGAGGACCTCGCGGATCAACTCATTCGTTGGCTGGTACCTGCCATTCTTGCTCTTGCTGGATGTACCATCGTATACCTTCGATCAAAAGGCGTCTCCGTGGATGAAACCATGCTTCGGGCAATAACGGTTTTGGTCATCACTTGCCCGTGTGCCTTGGGCATCGCAACGCCTTTGGCCAAGGTCGGCTCTATCGCAGCCGTCCGGACAAGGGGGATCCTCATTCGAGATCCTGGCGGGATCGAGCGGGCAAAGGACATTAATACCCTTGTATTGGATAAAACCGGAACGGTGACAAAAGGGGATTTCTCCCTCCTTGAAGTATTCACACTCGGGATCGATGAGAAGGAGGCACTCGGCCGCGTTGCCTCAGTCGAGGTCCATTCGGAGCATCTGCTGGCGAGGAGAATCCTTTGGGCGGCACGAGAGGCCTCTCTGGAATTGCAACCAACGACGGGTTTCGAGGTGTCCAAAGGGCTCGGGGTAAAAGGTGTGATCGGAAAAGAAGAAGTATTTGTCGGGAACAGGCGCTTTATGGATAAGGAGGGGATCGTTCTGGCACCTTCCCTTGAAGAGATCGCCGAGTCTCGAGAGCTCAACGGGGCAACCGTGGTTTTTTTCGGGTGGCAGAGGGTCGTCCAAGGCTTCCTCGCCTTTGGGGATTCCATTAGGGAGAATGTCCAAGAGTTCATGGGTGTCTTACGATCAAAAGGTATCATGACCTGCCTGGTCTCAGGGGATGCGGAGGAGACGACGCGTGCTGTCGCTGCCGAGTTGGATGTGGACAAGTTTTTTGGTCAGGCTATCCCCGAAGACAAGGTGGAATTCATCAAAGATCTCCAGGAGAGGGGATTTCGTGTCGGCATGGTTGGGGATGGGATGAATGACGCAGCGGCCCTTGCCCAGGCCGATGTGAGCTTCGCCCTCGGTACGAAGTCGAATATCGCTCAAGGTGCTTCCGATATCAATATTTTGACAGACGACCCGATCAAGGTCATAGAAGTCCTCAATCTCTCCGCTTTAACCATGCGAATCATCCGTCAAAACCTCTTCTTCGCCCTCTTCTACAATGCTCTTGGCATTCCTTTGGCGGTGGCCGGGGCATTAAACCCGCTGGTAGCTGTCCTGGCCATGTTCGCTAGCAGTCTCACAGTGATTACGAATACTTTGAGGATCTCGAGGCGTCATCTTGCTCAACAAACCTAAACGTAATCAGTATTGCGGGAGGGGAACCTCTTTTGGGAGAGGACATTTTTCCAATCCTGAAAAGCTTTGCCAGGTATGGCATGTCTGTCAATCGCTGCGCAAACTGCTTGTTGCTCGAATCGAGTGCGGATAAGTAGTTCCGTGCCGGTGTCCCATGTGTCACCGTATGTCTTGATGGGGCGACCTTCCGCCCTCACGACTCGGTCAGAGGGG
>WVXP01000031.1:5537-5750 GCA_011773445.1 Pseudomonadota bacterium
TCGGAGGTCCAGGCCCCTTGTCCGGGTGAGAATGACCATCTCTGACGGCAATATTGATGAGGTCAGACGCTACCATGAGAAATGCAAGGGCATCGTGGATGAAGTCCTGCTGCAACCAGTCCATTATTGTAGCGATTCTTTTTATACAAGACGCACCCGAGATTCGGTTTGGTATCGACCCGGGTCGGCTGGCGAAATAACTGAATGGTACGC
>WVXP01000031.1:5837-8418 GCA_011773445.1 Pseudomonadota bacterium
ATATCCCCAGCACAGCTGCCACGCGGGCACACTCATGGTGCGTTTTGATCCCTGGGGCAGTGCACTTTTTCACACCCACCGGTCGCGGGTTACGCTGTGAGCATCGAAATCTGACCAAAGAAATCGTTAAGGCGGTGCAAAACGAAGCAGTCGTGTTTCCGCCTTTTTCTGACGTCACTGGGAGGAACAAACCGGACGTGGATTGAGCANNNGCAACCAATGTGTCAGCCATTTTGCGATTTTTAAGGGCCCTTTTGATGTTGAAGTTCAGGAAAAACTCGCCGAACACAAATCTCTGAATCAGATATCCGAGCATGTATTCCCTTCGCTTGAATTCTTTTTTCCACAGACTTTCAAAAATATCACCGACTTTGCTGATATCCTCTTCGAATCCTTCAGCGATCGCCTGAGCCGCATATTCACCGCTCTGCAAGGCCTGATAAATCCCTTCGCCAGTTAATGGGTCAGCGAAACTCCCCGCATCACCAATAAGGAGCACATTCTTGTGCCCCCGCTTGGACGGACGGGACCCTAGTGGAATCAGCCAGGTTTTCGTGGAATTTCCTATCACCTGACTGTGCTTGAATCTTTCTCGCATAAATCCGTTTTGTTCCAAAAAAGTATCGAACAGTTTTTTGATGTCCTTTTTCCTCGTACCAAAACGGTAAGAAGTTCCTACGCCAACGTTAGCAGAGCCCTCGCCTATCGGGAAAACCCAGCCATAACCGGGTAGAATAGACTTTTCACAGTGAACCTCAATGTAATGGTCCAACCCACGGACATGATCGAAATATGCCCTCACCGCCAGGACCGTATGGTTGGGGTGAGCATCTATGGAAAAACACTTCCGAGCAATGAGGGAGTGGACCCCGTCAGCTCCGACAATGACTCTACCAATGAACTCCCCGGGTCCTTTCTCGGAATCGATCCTAATCCCGGAAATCATATCTCCTTCATAAACGAGATCGCCAACTTTGCAGTTTTCCAAAACCACGGCACCCGAACATTCTCGGACATGTTGAAGGAGCAGAAGATCAAGATCCCTTCTCGGAAAAACATAACCATGGTTCCATATCCCCTCAACGTGGTGAAATTCTGTTCGCAACATCTGGCCTGCTGGAGACAAAAACGCGACGCCATCGATTCTCCAAGGCCTGGAGTTCTCGATTTTTTCAGCGACCCCCATGCGGTCCAGAACCTCCATCGCTCGGGGGCTCAGCCCATCACCGCACGTCTTATCTCGAGGAAATTCTGCCCGATCGACGAGTAGAACCTCGTAACCCCGCCTCGCTAGAAATGTCGTAGCACTGCAACCCGCAGGCCCGGCGCCCACAACAATCACGTCGTATTTTTTGCGTCTGTTGTGTAAGGATCCCACGTTTTTAGACCTATCAGAATCGAACGATCTCTCAGTAATGATCCTACTTCCAGGGAGGGGAAAGTTCCATTTGATGAAACGTGGGCCACTTTTGAAACGGATGAAACCGACTTCTGTGGGCCTTTATGGGATCGAATACGGAGCCAATTCCTGGGTCGCTTCCTAGAATTTGTGGCTTTTCACAATTCCGTTCTTATCGGAAAGAATAACCCAGTCTGCCCCTCTTCTGTTGAAATCGCGTGTAGGTGAAGAATGGAACCCCCCACGATTTGAGAGAATTACTATACTAGCCCCCTAACCACCGAGTTTTCAAGCCTTTATTTCAAGAGGAGTTCCCCCTTTTTCTAAGGAATACGTATCACAAGTTACAGATTTCTTTGGATATTTCCGAGTTCTCAAGTGGAGGCCTCCTGTCCCTTCACTCCTAAGCTCACGCGGTGACCCCAGCGGGATTCGCCGGCGGGGAATTCCTGCCCCTTCCGCACTCTAAAGGCGCGGTTTTCCCCTTCCCGCTCATCCTCGAGGGGTCCCCACCGCTTCCGCAACGTCGCTCAGAGACAGCAGGCTCCCTCAAAAATGGGGAAACTCCTCTTTATTTCAAGAGGTATCGGCGGAGTCAAGGAGTTGGTGTGAGGATGTGGTTCGGTTTCGGCAGGCTTCGTACCTCTGAGGGACATCTGAGAGAGTAATGGGGTATCAAGCGGCTAAGCCGCAAGATCTAACTGCGCGAGGGAATTGACGAGTTCCTCCGGACAGTATGGGGTAGTGAGAAAGAATACGCCAATCTTTGTGGACTTTCCTTTCGTCTCCTTCGAGACATCCCTGGATAGCTGAAGGCTTAACGAATTACTGGTGATACTGCTTTAGGCTTTCAGACTCTCAGAGATCATCTCAGTCCTTTGCTCAGAGGACAAATCAACAAATATGGCGTGTGGTTTCGTCTGTTCAAGGCTTCTCCTGATATCTCCGCCAAGGGGAAAGGATTTCACCTCGAAAAACCGTTGAAGTGTGATTCTCGGAGCCAAAAGACCCCAAATCGTCGTTTGGATAGTAGGCGAGCCTATGGATATCCCCTTCTTTTCGCTGGAAAACGGGTCGTCCTACCTTGACAGCGACTGGTTTTTCTGAGACTCATCAAACATCTCGACGGTTGAGAGTCCGGAGCCAAATCCCTGATGCCACGAAATCCGAGAAGGACCACGG
>WVXP01000031.1:8436-9573 GCA_011773445.1 Pseudomonadota bacterium
AAATGAACTTTGCCAGTTCATTGGTATTTGCATTTTCACTTTGTGTCAGGCTGAGTACCTTTTGAACAATGAGGGGAAGGGGTGGCAGATCTTCAATCTTACGGATCACTATCTGTAAGACGGACATGTCCACACCAGCCTGCTCATACTCATCCATGTTGATGGTGACCGTCCCCATCCTTTCTACGAAAGCCTTTTTCTTTCTCCTGCGGGTTTCACTTCTAGCGCCGCCTCTTGGAATTCGATGAGAATCCACATAGCAATTCCTAGGCCGAGGCAAGACCAGGGTGTTGGCACATAAAGTCTCTCTGACTCCATGGGATTTCCAGGCAGAATCCCCTTCTCCGTGTCCTCTCGTCTGCCCCAAGTGTTGGTGAAGAGCACCCAGCCTAAGGCCCCTCTCTCTTCTCGGGCACTTAAGTTCAAGGGGCGATCAAGGAGATTTGGTATGAAAGCTGCAAGCGTTTGGGATGAGACGTTATGAGACTTTCCAATCTCATTCGTAGAAGGCGTGCTTTTACCGGCCCTGGCCGAGAGCAAGATGGTCAATTCAGGCGGTCCAGGCGGCTATCAAAGAGAGAAGAACGGATAGAAGAGTTCTTGATGAGGCTTGACACAAGATTCCGGAGACGGAACCGAGGATTGGCTTGATCTTTTCTTTTTTTTAGGTCACCCTAAAATCCTCGGATCTCGTCGAGGACAAGGGCGGGCGAGGTTGAGGGGTTCCTATATCCTCAGATCGGCCCAGATTTTTGACGCTCAGCTCGCCACACTTCTCACCGATTGGCTTAGCGATGATCAAATGGTATCGGAACACCAGCATACTAATTGTTTTCATGGCTGCAGCGGGCCCGTTTCTCCCTTCAGAGATCCAGGCTGAGACCTCCTACACCCTCGTGGACGATTACCGTTTGTACACCTACTCGGAGTATCGGGCAGCGCGCCAGCATAACACTATCCTCCAGATCAAAGTGATCGATGAGCGCAAGGGGAAGCATGAGCATGCGTCTCAGAGAAAGCCGTTACTGGAGACAGACGAGACCTTCTGGATGGAGCCCGTCTCAGAAATGCTTGAACGAATCCTCATGCGGGAGTTTGCCCTTTCTTTTCTCTTTCGGAAGGTAGAGAGGGCTGATA
>WVXP01000031.1:9654-11006 GCA_011773445.1 Pseudomonadota bacterium
ATGGTCGAACAGATTGGGAAGGCCCTCGAAGAGATTGTCCCAGTTCTGATGTCAGACATTGAGCGGGTGCTCGAAAAAACAAGACCACCCATGAAGGCCCGTCGTTCCACCAAGAAGAAAGCAAAGCCCATTCATCTCGAGCCTGTTGGACCCAAATAGAGACCCGATCGATCCAAAGAGGTTGAAAGCTCGTTTGAGAGGTTGGAAAGGATTCGATTGATGGCCGCGCAGGATTCTGATTCGCCGACCGTTCAAGAATACGGCGAGTACTATCTGACAAAGAAAATCGCCTGCGGAGGAATGGCCGAGCTTTTTCGAGCCAGGCGACGGGTGGGGGTTGAGGGATTTGAAAAGATACTCGCCATCAAAAGAATCCTGCCACACCTTTCGAAGGATCGAGACTTTATCTCCATGTTCATCGATGAAGCTAAGATCGCCGCCCAGTTAGCTCATGAAAACATTGTCCAAATCTTCGATTTTGGAAAATCTGACGAATCATACTACCTTGCCATGGAGTATGTGTGGGGTAAGAGCCTGAAGACCATTCAGTTCACGGGTACGGGGCAGAGATTTTCGGTTAATCTCGCACTGTATGCGATCAGTAGGGCGAGCATGGGGCTCGATTACGCTCACCGTAAGAAAGGCGTGGGTGACGAAACGCTTAGCATTGTCCATCGGGACATTAGTCCCCAGAATATCCTCGTCTCTTATGAGGGAGAGGTGAAGCTTGTTGACTTCGGTATCGCAAAGGCGGCCTTTCAGAGCTCAGAGACAAAATCTGGAGTATTCAAAGGTAAGATCCCATACATGTCACCGGAGCAGGTGATGGGTGTGACTGTCGACCAGCGCTCAGACATCTTCTCACTGGGTATTGTGTTGTACGAGCTCCTAACGGGTCAGAGGTTGTTTCAGGGAGAGTCAGAGTTTGAAATCATCGAAAAGGTCAAATCTTGCGAGATCACTCCACCCTCTCAGCACGCCACTGAGATTCCCAAGAAGGTAGACACGATTGTGTTGAAGATCCTCGAGAAGGATCCAGAGAGACGATACCAGAGGGCAGAGGAACTATATGACGAAATCATAGGGTATCTCGATGATCAGCGGGCGTATCTCGGGCCGTATAATCTGAGAAATCATATGCAGGAGCATTTCAAACAGGCGATTAAACTGGAGGAAAAGGAGATCCAGAGAGAGGCTGCTCAGGTCCGGCAACATGAAAAGCATCGGGTAAGAGGAGAGATTCAGGCGTCTCGATCGCAGGAATCCTCGCAAGAAGAGGGCTCCAAACAACGCGTACCCGGATTGAGGAAGAACCTGCTCAGACTTGGTAGCCTTGGAATTCTCTTGCTGGC
>WVXP01000031.1:11011-20411 GCA_011773445.1 Pseudomonadota bacterium
AGAGAAAACCGAGAGGCCACTCCTGCCTTATTGAACCGAGAAAAAGAGAACGCTTCTCTTCAGAACAAGATCAGCAATGCGTCTCTCCTTCTCACTCAAGGGGACTTTGAGGGAGCCATCACCTTGTTTGAAGAAGTCCACTCGGCAGATCCTCAATTCGCCGCGCAATATGATGTACCATTCGCGGAAGCCTTCTTCCTCAGGGCCAGCGAAAACAAGGACAGTTCGCCCGATTCAGCGTTGGACGACTTCAAGAGAGCCTGTCAGATGAACCCAAAGAATTTCGAGACCCACTTTGAGATGGGACGGCTCCTGACAACAATCGAAAAATATCGAGAGGCCATATTGAGCTACCAGAAGGCGATTGAAAACAATCCTGATTTCCCAGATGCCCATTTCAACCTCGGGTATCTCTACTTCAGGAAGAAAGCTTACGTCTTAGCAGCAGAAGAATTCGAAACCGTTGTGAAATTGAACCCCCCTTATCTGAAAGACGCTTACTTCAATTTGGGACTCAGCTACCTGAGATCGGGGGAGAAGAAAAAAGCCCTCAGGGCCTTCCAAAACACCTTGAGGCTAGACCCGAAAGATAAAAGGGTAATCGATCTCGTCAAGGGACTGGGAAAATCCTGATAACGGCAAACCCGATGACCAAGGGGCCAGGAATTAGAGGTTTTGAGGGAAGTAATGAATTCGACGATGACGCGTCAGTCGCTCCGGGACATTGAACGAAGGCGATTCTTTCGAGTCAAGGGAACTGTACCCGTATTCTTCCAGTTAAGAGATTCCAAAGGTCGCGAAATCTCTCGCCTTATCCAGGGAGAAACCCGAGATATTTCCAGGCAGGGAATCTGTCTGCAGTCGCACTTGCTGATCGTGGATGGTCTCAATGTTTTTTCCAAGGCGATGGACCCTGACATGAACCTCTCACTCCAAATCAAGCTTCCGATACGAAACGAGCTGATTAACGCCATTGGCCGGGTGATTTGGCATGACGAAACGTCCCGTTGGTTCTCATCAAAACCATTCTCGGCAGGGGTCTTCTTCACCGAGATCAACGACAAAGATCGGAAGAGTTGGCATCGCTTTATTGACTCGATCCTCTGAAAATACAAACCACGTTTTATCTCTTAACATTATTAACTTAGACTAAATTCCATATGAAAATACGTTAAATCTCAACAATAACTTACCGACACTGAATAAGATCTATAATCCTTTCTTGAAATGATCTCTAAGTATATAGAATCATGAGGCTTATGAATCAAAAAGATGGCCTGGTGATGCTCGGAGGGAGACCCCTTTGAATGAGCCGTTCCGTTTTTGAATTCTAGAGAGGGAGAACCTCGCCCTGGATTGTGTCGGTTGCAGAGAGGATTCCAACGGTGGGATCGCTGAAAAAAGATCGACGTGGTGATCCGGGATTAAAGAAAAGAAGACCGTCTTTTCGGTGATTGACAGGTCTATGCGTATGACCGTAAACAATGGCATCGACGTCGTCGAATTCCTTGCGAATTTTCGATTCCAACCCGAAAGGCGGACCCGAACCGTGGATGATTCCGATCTTGAGTTTTTCAAGTTCCAAAACCTGCTTGATTGGAAATCGATTCCGGACCTCGGGAGGGTCCATATTACCTGCAACGCCAATAAGCCTGTTGTGCTCCATCAGATAGGCGGCAACGCTGTAATCGACATAGTCACCCAGATGGAGAATCATGTCCACATCGGAAAAGTATTCCCTCACGATTCGCTCCAGTAGAGCATTTGGTGACTTTAAATGGGTATCAGAGATTACGCCCAGCCTTTTCAGCTTTGCCTCACATGTAATGCGTTTTCGTAAGATGTCAGCCCTCTTATGGGATTATACCTATGTTTGTAGATCTACCGCTGACGTCACTCCTGTGCCGAACTCATACACGGGCAAGCGTCATCCAAATATTAGAGGAAGCCAACTGTCTCTGAGCGACGTTGCGGAAGCGGTTATGCTAATAAGCTCCGGCGTTCTCAGGCTGTCTTTGTGGCGCACGAGTGCTTCAACGTCACGAACACCAGGTTAAAGGATAATCGCTTTGCACTTCTTGGTATTCTTTCCTTTTTCTTTTGACCTTTATCCTTCTTTCGAGTAACCGGCGAATCCCGATAAGGGCCACCGCGTGAACTTGGGAGCCAAGGGACAGCACGCTCCCGGTTAAGAACTTATATATACTCAAAGAAATCCATAACTTGTGAGACATATCGCTTCGGAATTGGGGGAACTCCTTGCTGTTTTGTCCTTGACATGGCGATCGTTCCTCCCCTACATATATTACGATAACTGGCTTTCTAAATCATGTTAAATCATCAGCTATTTGTGACTATTCTCTTGTGGTCTGAAAAAAGGTGAGCCATGCATTCCAACTATGATGTTCTGATTGTCGGCGGCGGAATCATCGGGTCCAGCATCGCATACAACCTTATGAATGACGAATTCTCTGGCACAGTTGCGGTTTTCGAAAAAGATCCGACCTATGAATTCTCATCGACGACACTGAGCGCTGGTGGCATTCGACGGCAGTTCAGCACGGAGGTAAATATTCGAATCTCTCAATATGGGGTTCAGTTCTACGAACAATTTGATGAGGCCATGTCCGTGGATGGGGAGAGGGCTCATGGCGAGTTTCACCAAAGGGGGTATCTATTCTTGGCCAACGAAAAGAACTGGCCTCTCATGGAGCAGCACCACGAGTTCCAGACCAGTCTCGGGGTGAAAGTGGACCTTCTCTCATCAGAGGAAACCTTGAAGATTATTCCTCACTTGAACACGGAGGATCTCGTTGGCGCTTCATTCAGTGCTGGCGATGGTTACCTTGATCCCTATGGAACCCTGCAAGGGTATGCCAAAAAGGCGAGGTGTCTCGGGGTGACCTACGTGACCGATGAGGTGACCAAAATTCTAAGGGACAAAAACCGAATCACTGGGCTGGTGACAGACAAAGGAGACACTTACAATTCAAGTATTGTGGTCAATTGCGCTGGCCCCTGGGCTGCCGATGTAGGCCGTATGGCCGGAGTGGATCTCCCAGTCGATCCAGTTCGAAGAATGGCCTACGTGTTTCAACCCGCTGAAATCTTTGATTATGATCTTCCTCTCGTCATCGACGTGACAGGGCTCTACTTTCGTCATGAAACAGGGCGCATCATCATGACAGGGAAATCGATTTCGGAGGAGCCCTCAGGGATTAATTTTGCCGTGGATAAGGCTTTCTTTCATGACACGATGTGGCCAATATTGGCCAACCGAATACCGGTTTTTGATCGACTCAAACTGATCCGAGGATGGGCCGGGCTTTATGCCATAAACCGGCTGGACAGCAATGCCCTAATTGGAGAACATCCGGATCTCGAAGGGTTTTACATGGCCATCGGCTTCAGTGGCCATGGATTTCAACAGGCGCCTGCGGTTGGGAAGGGCATGTCTGAACTGATCCGTCTCGGTCATTACGAAGCTCTGGATCTAAGTCCCCTTAGCTACGAACGGGTTTTGACCGGAAAGCTCGTCGTTGAGGAAGAAGTCGTTTAGCTCGAATATCTGTTCTGTGGGTTCCCTATTTTTGGGTAGAGTATTCCAGAGTGACGCTTCCGCAAACGTCCCTCAGGGACATGAGCGTCCACAAAACTGAGGAAAACCGTCTCCTGGAGTCTGTTGACCATATCGCCTTTAATGTTGTTTATAAAAGAACCCCATTGCCCCTCCCGAATCAGGGGTAAAGAGAATGCCAATCATCTTATCCCGTGAACATCTATGTCGAATCCTCGCAATGACTGAGGCGATTCAAGCATTAGAGGACGGCTTCCGAGAATATAGCAGAGGCCATTGTTTCGTCCCTGTGCGGATGCCAGTAAGGATTGAAAAGGCAAATGGTATTTTCCTTTTCATGCCTGCCTATCTCAAAAAGGAGGACTCCTTTGGGACGAAAATGATTTCAGTCTTCCCCGAAAACCTGAAAAAGGGGATTTCCACGCTCCAGTCGGTTTATCTCCTGAACGATCCTATGCCAGGGGAACTTCTTGCTCTAATGGACGGGATCTTTCTCACTGCCATTCGAACAGGTGCAGCTTCCGCTGTGGCAACGAAATACCTCGCTCGAGAGAATTCAGAGGTTTTGGGAATGATCGGGACAGGGGCTCAGGCACCCTTTCAGGCTGAAGGGGTGTGCGCGGTTCGGCCCATCAAGACGATATTGATCTTTGACAGGGTCGATGAGATTGCCAAGAAGTTCTCCAAAACCAACTCTCCGAGGCTGCGAGTTCCCATCGAAGTGATGAGATCAACGCATGAGGTGGTTGTAAAATCAGATATCTTGGTCACCGTGACAACTTCCATCCAACCTGTTTTCGATGGCCACGATCTGAAACCAGGGACCCACATCAATGCAGTCGGAGCGTACACACCAGAAATGAGAGAATTGGACGATGTGACCGTGAGGAGGGCGCGAATCGTCGTTGACACCTATGAGGGATGCTTGGCCGAAGCGGGGGACCTGCTCATCCCGATGAAGGCGGGGCGTATTTCCAAAGAAAGCATTCATGCCGATCTCGGCGAAATTGTTCTCGGCAAAAAACCCTGTAGTACGGAAGAGGATGAAATCACGCTATTCGAGTCTGTGGGATTTGCTCTCGAGGACCTGGTGACAGCCCGACTGGCATATCATCGTGCCAAAGAAAGTGGGACTAGATTCGAGTTTAGCTTTACCCATCCCTCTGGCAAACATCAAGTTACTGAGGAAGTGGGGAAGGGCATCAAGCTGGATCCGGCGCATGCAGTCCGTACGGCGTGACTAGCCCTGGATGAAGCTCAGACGATTTGCTCGTAAAACCGCCTGAATGAAAATCTTCACGCCAATGCCCAGTACCGTCTCATCGATGTCGAAATTCGCGTTATGGAGGCCGATGACCGAATGGTTTTCGGTATCCCGACAGATTCCCTTTGAAAGATTTGCACATCCGAGACGTAAGATGGCGCCAGGGACCATCGAGGCATAGTACGAGAAATCCTCAGCACCCATAGAGGGCGGGACGATCTGCACCCGGCTTTTGCCAAGGAGGTCAGAACAGACCTTTTTTAGAAACTCTGTCATTCTCACGTCATTGACACATGGAGGATATCCTTCCTCTCGCTCGGCTAAACACGTCACATAAAAGCCCAACTCACACGCCTTGGTCATAGCCTGGATTCGATCCCATATGAGTTGCCTGGTTTCAATATTAATCGATCGGATGGTGCCTTCCATCTCCACTTGGGTGGGTATCACGTTAGAGGCACTTCCTCCAGCGATTCGCCCTATCGTGAGGACGGCTGAATCGAGAGGATCGATCCATCGGCTGACAATTGTCTGAAGTTGGACGACGAGATGGCTTGCCGCCACGATTGGATCACGCGACTGATGTGGCCGTGCCGCATGTCCCCCCTTGCCCACGACCTTCACGCGAAAGGTATCAGCTGCTGCATGGCTTAGCGATTCGGAAAGTCCAGCCCATCCCACCTCGAGATCTGGAAACATGTGCACCGAGATGATTGCCGTGGGCCTCGGACACTCAAGGGCACCTTCTTCAATCATTTGCTTGGCGCCAGCACCAATCTCTTCAGCTGGCTGGAAGAGAAACTTGACGCAGATCCCAGCTGCAGACAGGATGTCGGGATTCTCGGCCAGGACTTTGGCCACTCCCAGCATAATCGTCGTGTTTGCGTCGTGGCCGCAGGCATGCATCACGCCTTTGTGGACTGATCGATAAGACCCGTTTAGAGGGGTTTCTGCTTCCTGGATCGGGAGGGCATCCATATCGGCTCGAAATCCCAAATAGGGTACCCCTGAATTCCCAAGGGTTGCCACGACACCTGTTTTGGCAATGCCCCGATGGACCCTGAAACCCAAATCCACCAGAATATCGGCCACTTTTTCTGATGTTCTGCTCTCCCGATAGGAGAGTTCGGGATATTTGTGAAGGTCTCTTCGAATGGTCGTAAGCCATTCGTGATCCGGTTGGGATACTTCTTTACCCATCGTTCCTCAGAAGTCTCTTATTGTGATCTCAGTTCCCGGTTGTGAATGGTCAGTTTTGGGGAGTATTTAAATCATCACATTTTCAATGCAATGCGCTGAGCCTTTGAGGAGTTACCCCGTCTTTCAATCCAACGCTCCCCTATAATTTGGATTTTGTTGAAAAACTCCGATTTGCGAAGTGGATTCTCTCATCCCTTCGCTCTCACTCTCTCGCGGTGACCCTATTCCCCCCTTTGGCGGGACAGGTGGGGAATTTTTGCCCCTTCCTCGCTCTAAAGGCGGGGTCTTCCCCTTCCTGCTCACCCTCGATGGGCACCCCACCCCGTCGCAGGCGGGATCGCTCAGGAATGAGAGAATCCCCCACAACTGAGGAAGGTGCTCCTCTACTTACCGGTTGACCTCCGGATTATTGGAGGAACTCCTCGCTGAGAACCAATACGCAAAATTCCTGATCGCGCTGATAGCTTCCCTTTCCAAGCTGATCGCGATCTCTCTGTCATGGCTCGGAATTAACAGTATCCAACAAGCAGGTTTTCATGTAAAGCTGTTTGTCATCCCTGAGGAACGAAAGTGCCCTTCACAAAAAAGCGGGAATAGGATAACCTCCCAAGGCGGAAAAGATGAATGAAGGTGGACCTTGTCAAGGAGAAGTCACAAAGAATTCGGTCGTGAATTCAGGCTTTATGAACGAACTCAGATCGCATATTTTATCAACCGTCCAAATCGATTCCTGATTCGATGCGAGAGTGGGGGACGCATTACCCGGGCCTTCCTTCCGAATCCAGGTCGACTGATCGAGCTCCTCCTTCCAGGACGTCGCATGTATCTCGTCGAGGAGAGAGGAGTCAAACCCCGAAAAACCCGGTACACGGCCGTGGCCGTGGAAAGAGAGGGGCTCCCCGTCATGCTCCATACCCATCGGACAAACCATGTGGCCCACTATCTTTTGGACCGTGGGAAGGTCCCGGGTCTCGAGGGGGCTCGCGTCAAGTCCTCGGAAGTCAGAGTCGGACGCAGTCGTTTTGACTTCCTGTTGGAGCAGGGGCGAAAAAAGATATTTCTCGAGGTAAAATCCTGTACCCTTTTTGGAAATCAGGTGGCCATGTTCCCCGATGCAGTTACAGAAAGAGGGGCTCGCCATCTCCAAGAATTGGCGTCTCTCGTTACCGAAGGCACTCATGCAGCGGTTCTTTTTATAGTGCACTGGCCTCACGCCCGCATCTTTCTGCCAGATTATCATACGGATCCTGCTTTTTCCGAGACCCTCCTGAATGTCCGTGACAAAGTTCAGATTATCCCGCTTTCTGTGCACTGGCGATCGGATCTGACCCTGGATGGTGATCCTCGACCCCTTAGAATTCCATGGAGCTACATTGAAAGGGAGTCGAGGGATAGGGGCATGTATCTTCTTGTCCTCTCTCTTCGAAGAAGAAGGTGCCTCTCAATCGGCCGACTAGGGAGAATCAACTTTCCCCGGGGGTTTTACGTATATGTGGGTTCAGCCATGAATGGGCTGGAGAAACGGATCGAAAGACATCGGCGGGTAAGAAAACGTCCTCACTGGCATATCGATGCCCTCAGGGCTGTTTCAGAATTTCACTCGGCATTCCCAATACGATCTTCCGATCGCCTTGAGTGTGAGATCGCAAGAGCCCTTTCACAGATTGGAGAATGGAAGATCCCGGATTTCGGCTCGACAGACTGCCTCTGCGGAACACATCTGTTCGGTTTTATCGATGATCCATCTCATCGGGCGGACTTTCACAGGATACTACAACGGTTTCGCATGGATCGGTATGACACGGTGGCATCGATTTCGGGGACACATTCTGACGCAGACAGGATATCAAAATGAGTAAATTCTTTGAATTTCATGTTTCAAGAAAATGTCGAGACCGCTATCGCCTCGACGATTTGCTATCGAGCCTCAACGGTGATGGAGAGATCGCTGATTTTCGCACGGTGCGACTCATTGTCAGGCAGATGAATGAGATGAGAGAGACGGGTGCCCATCCCGAAAAGATTGTCAAAGCGGGAGACCTCAACGCCTTGGGACTGATCGATCAAATTTTCCGCCATATTTCAGACCTGTATCAAAAAGAAGTAAAGCCCGAGGTTTTCCCGTCGGCCCTGGAGTGGGTCACCACGAAACTCGGAACTGAATCGATCGAGCAGGCGCTCCGTCGATTTTCGGAATCCTTCCCGCCACTGGGGGTCTATCGTGGCATGCAGTCGGTGGAAGAATTCTTGGCAGATGAAACGGAGGGAACACCCAATGTGGTTGTCGCTTTGGAAGAGATGATCCTCCACTATCTCGCCAACAAAAATCCCGCTTTCGCACCATTCGCGGAACTTTTTGACGATCGATCCCTGAGGAGGGAGACAGCCTATCTAAAGATCATGAAGTCCCTCGACGGTTTTTTTGATAACCAGCCAGTTTTTGGTCCCGAGAATCAGTCTCTGATCCACATGCTCGGGACTCCTGCTCTCGTATCACCCGCATCTCTTTCCGGTCAGCTGATCTATATCAAGGATCGCTGGGCCTCCCTTCTGTCTGGAGACGTCATGAGGAGGATTCTTCTCGCCCTGGATTTGATCAGAGAGGAAGAAAAGCTCCGATTTTTCGGACCCGGGCCGGCGATTGTGCCTCATTACGGGCCGGCTATGGGCTTGTACGATGAGCCAGAGCAATTCAGCAGTGACCGCGGCTGGATGCCTCAGATGGTCTTGATTGCCAAAAGCGTCTATGTTTGGCTCGACCAGATATCTCGCAAGTACGGCAGGCCGATCACTCGACTCGATCAGATCCCGGATGAAGAGCTCGATATACTGGCCCGGTGGGGCTTCACCGGTCTCTGGCTCATCGGCATTTGGGAGCGCAGTCCCGCGTCACAGACAATCAAGCGCCTCACCGGAAACCCAGAGGCCCTCGCCTCAGCCTATGCTATCTACGACTACGCGATTGCGTCCGATTTCGGGGGAGAGGATGCTTTTCAGCAGTTCAAGGATAGAGCCCGACAGCGAGGAATCCTTCTGGCAAGTGATATGGTACCCAACCACACAGGCATCGACTCGAAGTGGGTCATGGAGCATCCCGAGTGGTTTGTACAGCTCGATTACCCACCGTTTCCCAGCTATCGGTTCACTGGTTCCAACCTCTCCGGGAATGACCGTATCGGTATCTACATTGAAGACGGGTACTGGGATCAGACCGATGCCGCCGTGATTTTCAAATGGATTGATCAGGAAGTCGGAAACAGCCGGTATATTTATCACGGAAATGATGGAACGAGCACTCCGTGGAACGACACGGCCCAACTCAACTTTCTGAGGGAAGACGTGCGAGAAGCCGTCATCCA
>WVXP01000031.1:20526-30681 GCA_011773445.1 Pseudomonadota bacterium
CTTTTGGCCGAGGCTTTCTGGCTCATGGAGGGATATTTTGTTCGAACATTGGGCATGCATCGCGTCTACAATAGCGCTTTCATGAACATGCTCAAAATGGAAGAGAATGCCAAATATCGCAGCGTGATGAAGAATGTGCTTGAATTCAACCCTGAAATACTCAGGCGCTTCGTCAATTTCATGACCAACCCAGACGAAGCGACCGCTATCGCGCAGTTTGGGAAAGGAGACAAATATATCGGAGTCGCTTTGATGATGGTGACTATGCCTGGACTTCCTCTATTTGGCCATGGTCAAATAGAGGGATTCACGGAGAAGTACGGCATGGAGTACAGGAGAGCCTACGAGAACGAGGAGGTCGATTGGAACCTCGTCCAAAGGCATGAGGCCGAGATCTTTCCCTTGATGAAGAAGCGGCATCTTTTCAATGGCGTCGAGAACTTCATCCTTTATGACTTCCATACCCCTGGCGGTGCCGTGGATGAGGAGGTCTTTGCATACTCCAATCGTGCCGGACATGAAGGGGCCCTCATCATTTACAACAATAAGTACCAAACAACACGGGGGTGGGTAAGGCTGTCGACTCCCTTGGCCGTAGGAGATGACGGATCGGAGAAAAGAAAACTCGTCCGAAAAAGCCTGGCTGAGGGTTTGAACCTTCGTTCCGATGACGCCTATTTTTGTGTCTTTCGCGACTTCAAATCAGGTCTGGAATATATCCGTCGAGTTGATGAGTTGAAGGATGGGGGGCTTTACGTGGAACTCGGTGCTTATCAGTATCACGCATTCCTCCAATTCCGGGAGATCCAGGACGATCGGGAGAAACACTATGCTCGGCTTGAATCGCTTCTCGCTGGCCGAGGCGTACCAAACATGGAGGAGGCCCTGAAAGAGATGCTCCTCGCACCGGTCCGCGACCCCTTTAGAGAGATCATGAGCCCCCTCATGCTGGAAAGGCTCGTCGACGTCCGTCGAGATGGTTTCGATGCCCCTCAGAGCGAAGAGTCGGTTGACCTTTTGAAATCGCTCATGAGTGACTTCATCTATCAGATCAAGAAAAGTACCGGCGCACCGGGGGATCCTCGGGAGGTCATCCAAAACGTGCCAGCCTTTCTGAGGGCAATCGTTCATTTGAATTGCGTCGATACTTTTGCAGAATGGAATCAGTATCCGAACCTTCAATCGGCAGTCTCGGATCTCGGCACCGTAGATCCGACGGAGAGAGGGTTGAGGAGCCCTTTTTGGCGGATCTCCCTGGCATGGTTAGTCGTCTGTGATTTGGGCAGGATCAAGTCCGATCGCGGATACGAACAGCAAAGTGCAGCTTGGATGGATGAATGGCTCTTGGGACGAATCATTTCTCAGACTTTCCAGGTCCTGGGCTGCGACGAGGCATCAGCCCAGCGCGAAACTGATCTGGTCAAGATCCTTGTCTCTCATCGCCAGGGGTTCGGGTCGGGACAAACAAAGGACGAGACCCGGTCGAATCTCAAGGCTCTACTAACTGAGCCGGAAGTGCAACAATTTCTCGAGTTCAACTGGTATGATGGAGTTTTGTGGTTTAGCAAGGAGCGATTTGAAGAGTTGATGGAATGGCTCTTTCTGGTCTCCGTCCTCGATCTGATAGCCCCGGTTGACCATATCGGAGAGAAGGTGGTGCAGGCCATCTTGGAGCGACATGAGGTCGTCCAACAGGTGATTCGGTGGGCACGAAGATCAGAATATCGCGTCCAAAAGCTGTTGACCAACTTAACGACCTTAACGCTTTCATAGCGGTGGTTTCAAGACTGGTCATCTAAATACAACAGAGATCATGGCGGAGGTTCATCCCTAATGGACAAGAAAAGACTCGAGAAAATGAGGCAGATTTTAGAACGAAAGAAAAAAATCCTGATCCTCACGCACAACAATCCTGATCCAGATGCCATAGCCGCAGGCTGGGCTTTGCGCTATTTACTCAGAGACAAATTTAAGGTCGCCTCAGTCTTCGCCTATGGTGGCATCATCACAAGAGCTGAGAACCGTGCCATGGTTCGTCTGTTGAATATTCGCCTTAACCCCTTGGAAATGATTAATGTTTACAATTTCAGTGTGGTGGCCTTGGTTGACACGCAACCCAGAACGGGTAATAATGCACTTCCGCCATCGATCGAGCCGGCTATTGTCATCGATCATCACGACTTGAGGAAAGCGTCCCAAAGGGTCGAGTTCGCTGACATTAGACCTCGATACGGCAGTTGTTCGACCATTCTGACCGAGTACCTGCTTCAGGGGGGCTTGCCGATCAGGCAGAAGATGGCCACAGCCCTCTATTATGGGATTAAGTCTGATACACAAGACTTGGGAAGAGACGCAACCGAAGCTGACGCGCAGGCGATGATCAATCTTTACCCCAGGGCCCAACTCAGGGTCCTCCCTCAGATAGAGTATCCAGAGCTGAGTCGAAACTATTTTAAGCTCTTCGACCAGGCCCTTCACGAAGCCGTGGTCATTGGCGATGTGATTCTCAGCGACCTGGGATTTCTCGTTAGTCCAGAGATGGTAGCGCTCATGGCAGATTTTCTGTTGCGGATTTCCGGTGTTCGATGGACTTTTGTCGTGGGAACGTTTAACGGTCGGGTTATCTTCTCACTACGAACCAAACGACGCCATCAGAATGCCGGTTTAACTGCGCGTCGGATCGTAAGAGGCTTGGGCACTGCAGGGGGTCACGGAATGATTGCGGGGGGACAGATCGTTACCAAGGGGTTGGCAGCAGAGACAGAGGACAGAATATGCGAGACCCTCAGAAACCGATTCTTGAAGATCGTGGGTCGGGGGAACGCCAAAGAGGAGAGACTCATCCCGCAATGAAATCGAACTTCTCTCACTCCTTAGTTTCCTTTTTCATTTCCTCCCAGAAAGCTTTGATACCGGCCTTTAGGCCCCGGAGGGTCTTTCGACTCTTTTTCTGAATCATCGCGCGAGCATCTTCCACGGCTTTCTCTGCCATCTTCTCCAGGGCTCCTTCGGAGATCCTCTGACCTTTCTTCTCAAGGTTTCTGCGGAGAATCTCTTTAGCAAGGCTTCGTTCTGCCTCGGAGACGCGATCGAGAATCTGTTTCCATTTGGGTTCAGCCATGGACTTGATCCACCAGGGAGAAGGGAGGCTAGAAGGTTCCGAGTTGACACCGGCTAAACCGTATCCCCAGACGCTCACAAGCCGCAGTAATCTCCATTTTTGATAAGCCGAATCGGTCGGCAACTTCCCATGCTCCCTTGCACGGAAGCTTCCCGTTGACCAAACCTTTCCTCAGGGCTTCTTCGAGCTCTGCAGAAACCTTCTCCGCAGGCCCGACAATGTTTCGCTTTTTTCTCCCATATCCGAAGAGGCCGAGCTGACAGGTGGTGATTTTTATCTCCAACAAGTCGGCAACCTGGCCGACCTCGTCGGGGCTCGCACCGGACTCGTGGACGATGCCGAATGCAGATTTACAGGTGAGATGCTTATCCCGCGATTTTTCTCGGACGATTTTTGCGACGTCTGGATCCGTCCGGGTGTGCGGCGCATGTTTGGTTCGATACCGGCCTTCATACTCATGTGTCATATCACTCTCCCCTGGAACCGTTTCAAGCTTTTTCAATGCTTCCAAGGCGCTTCGCCTTCTCGCTTTTACAACACATTTCATAGATGATACATTGGGTCCTGTGCTTACAATAGCCACAGGGATCCGTGCAGGCTTCACAGTTGTCGAGGCACTCCTGGCAGTAATGGATCTGCATTTTGTAGCATGTGATAAATGATTCCCGATCCGGGTGATAGAGGCAATGAGACATAGAGCGGAAGACCTCCTAAGCCGCGGTAATGATTTTCAATCTATCCTAGCGGATACCTCGATAGAATTCAAGACATGGCCCGTGGCCGCTTTGTTCGGCCTCACCGCTTCCGCAACGTCGTTAAGGGAAAAGGGAATCCTTTCATCAAAGTGGTTGAAATTGCCGATAAATTGCGTAAAGAATAGGACATGATCCAATTCAACCTCTTACTGATTGCTTTCCTGATTGTTTTCGGAGTTCGTTCCCTTTTTCAGGTGATCCTCAACCGGCTCAATATCCGGCATCTGCACCGGTACGGCGGCAAGGTGCCAACTGTTTTTCAAGGTCTTGTCGATCAGGATAGACTGACTCGGATCTCCTCTTACACGGCCGACTCGGCTCGTTTTGGACTCATTAACAGCCTGTTCAATCAGTCACTCATCCTTGCCCTTCTCTTGTCGGGTTTCTTGCCTCAAGTGGTCGAATGGCTCTCTCTTTGGGTCTCCAAGCCTATTGGAAGGGGTTTGATTTTCTTTGCACTCCTCTCAGCTATGTTCACCCTGATCCAAATCCCGTTCAATCTTTATGACACATTTGTGATTGAAGAGCGGCACGGTTTCAATGCAAGCACCTTGAAGACTTGGATTCTTGACCTGGTCAAGGGAATGTTCATTTCGGCCCTAATCGGCGGCACGGTTCTTGCTCTCCTCCTGATCCTGATTCATAAACTCCCACAGACCTGGTGGATCTGGGCGTGGATTGTTCTGGCCATTTTTGAAGGACTGATCCTATGGCTCTATCCCGTGGTCATTGCACCGTGGTTCAACAAGTTCGAACCTCTTAGAGCGAAGGGCCTCGAAGGCCGGATTCGGCAGATCATGGAAAAGGCGGGTCTCGCTGTGAAAGGGGTGTTCCAGATGGACGCCGGCAAAAGGACCCGCCATACAAACGCCTACTTTACCGGTCTTGGAAAGACCAAAAGGATTGTCCTCTTTGACACCCTCCTCAATTCTCACACCGAAGATGAAATACTGGCGATCCTGTCGCACGAGGTCGGACACTGGAAGAAGCGACACGTCATCAAACAACTTGCGGTTGTGGAAATCGTCTCCCTCGCCGGGCTATGGGTGATGGGGAAGCTCCTCGAATGGCCCATTCTTTACCGGACCTTCGGCTTTGGTACACCGATTCCCTTTGTCGGGCTCTTTCTTCTCGGCATATTGATGAGCGTCGGGGGGTATTTCTTCCGGCCCCTCGAGTCAGTGATATCGAGGCGGTTTGAACGGCAGGCGGACCGTGCAGTCCTCGAACTGACCGGAACGACCTCAGCTCTCGGTCAGGCTCTCAAAAGGCTCGCCCTGCACAATCTTGCAAATCTGACTCCCCATCCTCTGTACGCCTGGTTCTACTATTCTCATCCTCCGATCGTGGAAAGGATCGAAGGGCTCACCCAGACGGGAGAATATCGGACTCGTGATAAAACAGAACCTGCAGCCCTCTGATGTTATTCTGATCCGAATTCGGGAAAGGCCCGCGTTCTACGCCCAGGTGCGAGCCATTGTCCCGGATGTCAGGAAGGGGTGGTATCGCGCCACCCTAAAATCGCAGTTCGGTGAGTTCCAATGGATTCTCGAGGACGTCCACCTGTTCCTGGGCCAGACTTGGACATTCCAAGGGATTCCTTATCGGATAGAGAGGATCGGAAGAGGGAGGAAACGAATTCGAGGAAAAGCGAGTGTGATCCCTTTGAAGAGGATAAAATAGAGGAGAGTAACGCGAATCCTGTTTGCCGGAACAGTGTTGATTTACGATCCAAAAACTCACTATGAAGCATATCGATCGATTGCGGGGCCTGTGAATCATTTATCCAGACCAAATAGGCAGGGATAGAGGTCACACTTGCTTCTTTTTCTTCGACGATCTGGCAGTTCTGAAGAGTTCAACGATTTCCCGAAAATGGGGTGCTTCGGAAAAAATACCACCCGTCTTCGAAGATATGCTCTCCAGGTTTGTCAGGTATCCTTTTTCGACCTGCGAGTAGCCCACTGAAAAGACGGAGATTTGTGCCTTGCGGGCTCCGTTGATCACCTTATCGAGGGTCGACTGGCTTCCTTCGTCTTTCCCATCCGAGAAAACCAGGACAAATCGCTTCTTATCCTCCTCCTTTCTCAGAAGGATCACGGCCTGATCCAGGGCATCAAAGAGCACCGTGTTTCTGCCCTTAACCTCGAGTCTTTTGATCTCACCTTTCACGCGATCTGTGTTTGATGTAAAAGAAACGACAAGACTCACCTCGTCGTTAAATGTCATGACACCGCACCGGTCCATTTCTCCTAAAAGGCTCACGACCTCGATGGCTGATCTTTTGATGCCCTCAAGGGGCTCTCCCTTGACCGACCCACTGGTATCGAGAACGAGGAGGACTGAAAACCATTCCTCGGCTTTGATCGTTGCACCATGTTGCTCGACCTCGCCGATGAGGGGTTCGAGGGTCGCTATTCGATCAGAAAAGGGTTGGATCCTTGTCCTCTCTCCAAGGCTCTTTCCTGATTCTTCCGACTGCCCTAGAGATGTTAATGGGGCTGACATGCTCGCCTCGACTTCAGGAGTTCCCGGCTGCGCGAGGGTCATCTCTCGCTGCTCGGGAAGAACGGGCGATCTTACCGTTGGAATCGGAGGGAGATCGGCGATAGACTCGAGGTGCGGACGGTTCCTTCCCAGTGGAGCAGAAGTCTTTTCTAATGTCATCGAATAGATCGGAGTTCCCCCCGCTTCGGCCTGAGTCAAAATTTTCGGTTCTTCCAGCTCAAGCAGGGGAGATTGAGGCGAAACCATCGGTGGCACCACCGGAAGTTGCAGGGGCGGACTCACCGAGGGGGACACTACCCTTCTGCTTTCCGTCTCTTTCCCCCTCTGCCCTGCCGGAAGAACACCAGGCGCAGGGGTCTTTTCCACGTCCAGGCTCGGCTCAAAACTACCCTCCTTAGGAATTGGACCTGGGAAATCTTCGAGTTGAGAAGGTCCCGGAGTCCCCATTGCGATCTCAGCCTTTGCGACGAGGACATCTTTGGAAAGCCCGGTTTCTGTGAGGGTCGGCTCGGTGGGAATCAGCCGCTCTTCCTGCTCCTCTTCAATAAGAACCGTCTGGACGGGAATGATCGGGGATTGCTCCGGTGTGACTGGGGCGGGAATCAGCACGACATCTACTCCCGACAAAATGCCGAGATGGAGGAGAAAAGAGAATAGGAAAAACGTGACCCGCCTTCTTTTTTTCACAGATCCAACCGACCGCCGTTACGGTGATGATGGCTTACCTTCTGAGAGAGCGATCGCCTTCTCGTATTCACTTTTGGCTTTCTCGTGCATCCCCATCTCGTCGTAAACCATTCCAAGATTATTGTGCGTATAGTCCCGATTCGGATCGATATCTACCGCCCGGAGTAAATGGCGAAGTGCCTCTTCATAGGATTTCTTCCTAAAGTAGAGGACGCCCAGGTTGTTCAGCGTCTCGACGTGCTGAGGGTCGATATCGAGAATGGCCTGATACTCTCGAATCGCCTCGGCTTCTCGATTCTGGGATGCTAGAAGTTCGGCGAGTCGGAACCGTCCTTGGATATCATTGGGCTTTGTTGTCACGGTTTTCCGGTAAATGGCTATGGCTCCCTCCACGTCCCCCCCTCTCTGTAAGACCGTGGCCAAGCCATAATAGGCGTCGCTATGATTCGGTTCGATTTCGATGGCCTTCCGGTAAGCATCAGCCGCTTGCGAATTTTGCCCCATTGCCTCTAAAACGATCGCCATGTTGTAGTATCCCCTGAAAAACCGCGGGTCCAAACGAACAACCCTTTGAAAGAGCTCAAGGGCCTTGGCGTAGGAATTCATTTGTTGGTAGATCACCGCCATGTTATTCATGGCCTGAATAAAATCGGGTTTCAGCACTATAGCCTTATCGTAGAACTGAAGTGCCTCCTGTATCAAGCCCCTTTCGCTATAAATGGTTCCGAGATTATTGTGAGCTTCGGCAAAATCAGGCTTCACGTCGATAGCCTTCTGATAGTAAATTTCTGCCATCCTTTTCTGTCCGAGGCGTTCATAAATCACCCCAAGATTGAAATGGGCTGCAGCATTATTAGGGTTCCTTCTCAAGGCCGCCTCATACTCCGTAACGGCGCTTTCTTGATCACCGAGGAGGTCATAGCAGAGGGCCAGGTGAAATCGGATATCTTCCCGGTCCGGATCGAGTGACTTTGCGGTGACGAGCTGGTTGACCGCCTCAAGATAACTTCCCTTTTCTCTCAAGGCGATCCCCAGTCCCAACCGGGCATTGACAGCCTGGGGCCGGGCTTTAAGAACCCGATGATAGGTCTCTATGGCGCCCTCCAACTGTCCAACTTGAACCATGACATCGGCGAGTTTCGTCTCGGCATCGAAATGGTTTGGATCTTGTCTGACAACCATTTTGAACTCAGCCATCGCCATATCGTTCTCTCCTCGGGATTGGTAGAGGAGCCCAAGGTCGTAATGAATCTGTGGGTCGAGAGGTCGCTGGTCGAGAGCTTTTCGATAATGTTCCAGAGCGAGATCGAATTTTCTGAGCATGACGTAAGTCTTTCCCAATCCTACATGGATATCGGCCCCCCCAGGGTTGATACGGGCCGCCTGCTCATAAGAGGAGGCGGCATCTTCAAATCGATTCAGACGATAAAGGACAACACCCAGATTGTAATGGTCCTCCCATGACGGGGGGGCGAGACCAACCGCCTGTTCAAAGGCAGAGAGAGAAAGGGACAATTGCCCCTGCTCCAGATAGATCAATCCCAATGCCCGATGGGCCTCGACAAGGCGCTCGTCCAATTCGGCTGCCTTCTCGAACTGCTGGATAGAGCGCCTTGGGAGCCCTTTTCGCTGGTAGGCCAAACCAAGATTAAAATGGAAGCGGGCGACGCCTGGTGTTTCGGCGAGTTGCCTTTCGTAGGCTTCAATAGCCCCGTCGATATCGCCCATCTGAAGGCGGGCCGATCCGAGGAGGCCATTAATCTCTGGAAAGTCGGGGTCCAAATCCATGGCATTTTGGAATTTTTCAATAGCCTTCTCATACTGGCCCATTTTGTAATAGCTGAGACCCAGGTTAACGTAAAAGCTGGCCTTTTCTTCTCCATTCAGAGAAGATGGGAGGAAAAGAGCGATGATCATGAGAAAGGAAAAAAGAGAGCGGCCAAGCCTCATCTGTCCGTCCATGTCCAACTTCGTGAGAAAGAGATTCAGGGGTTTTCGTGAAAGTGCCTGTAAATGTCCACCAGTTCTTTTTCGGAGAACCGGCTAATCACGAGCTCTTGGCCTGGGGAGATGTAGTCTGGATTCCTACCCATGTGGCCTTTGGCGTAATTATAAACATAGGCTTCCCTCGTTTTTTGGGCGAGTACCTTCCCAAGGTAGGAACTGTATCCATCCCCGCGAAGTTCATCGGCATCCTCCGGTATCTCAAGGGTTAGCAGCCGTTGTTTCCCGACATCTTCTCCGCCGACCGGGATTCCCCGCAGGAACTGATCTATGAGACCGTGTTGAATGATTCCCCAGATCCCCTGAACGTCCTCTTTGGTAACAGAATGGATGTAGAATGTGTCTCTCTCAAGGCCCCCCTCGACTGGCAGAATCTGGCCGAGTGTCAGCGTCACAGCCGGCCTCTCGACAACGATCTTGACAGGAGTCTCAGGGCTTGGAAGGCTCTTCTGGAGCTCTGCAACCGTTGTGGTAATGACCCTCTCATGTTTCTGGACGATCTTGATGGGCGTGTCGTGTGTGATCGATTGGTCAGATAGAAGCTGTTGGGGGGTCGTCTCCTCGACCTTGCCATTCTCGGGCGAGATGCGAATCGGAGTATGTGGACCGATTGTGGGGTCCTTCAGGAGTTCACGGAGAGTGGTAATGACCGTTTTTTCTTCCTCCACCAGGACCTTGATCTCAGATTCTGCTTCAAGAGACTCATCCTCCAGAAGAGCCTTAGGTGTTGTCGTAACGATCTGTTGGTCCTTCTTGGAGAGAGCTGTTTGGGCGCTCACAAAACGGTCAGCCTGCTCCACGTCGATGGGTTCTTCTGATTCTTCCCTGAGCTCCTCGATCCGCTTCACCGCTTCTCGTTCGATCCCCTCGATATCGGGTTTCTCCCTAAGTCCGTATTGAAAGAGGAAGAAGAGCCCGACCGCTAGGGCGATTACAATCAAAATGCCATATTTTAGGTAGCGAATGGCTGGTGACTTTCTACCTTCATTCATGGGTACTCACTCCCTTTAGAAACTAACTGCCAAGTGTCAAAACATAGGTTACCCGGATGTGTCAGAACATAGGTTACCCTTAATGTCG
>WVXP01000041.1:0-1153 GCA_011773445.1 Pseudomonadota bacterium
GCCATTTCCTTCACCAGTTCTTTGCGAAATCGGTGTTCCTTCTCGTCTTCCTCCATGGTTGGAGCAATCCGCTTCTCAGCAAAATTGCGCGCCATTTTCCGCATCTCTTCTTGTTCAGCCGTGAATCCGAACTCCATTCCCCTCTCCTCCTCTCAAAAGGGATCGTTTGCCGAATACCTCAGTGTCGTTATATATCGATTCTCTGAACGCTACAGTGGCCCAAATTGCACGCCCTTTGAGCGGTCCTTTTAATCTTATTTCTTTATGCTCAGAGGTTCAAAGCGAAGGGGAAAACCAACCTCGCCCGCAGCGAGATTCGAACAAAAAGGGCGAATTCCGACACGAGGTGGCTCGTCTGCCCGGCTCATTGCAGGGCTGAATTATGTCTTAGATCAGTCAAAAAAACCGTATGAAAAAGCGTAAAAGGATCTGTTCAAAAGCCTCAGCTTAAGGTCTGAAAGACTTTGTACATTTTTTAACAAAAGGCCCTCCCCTTGTCAAGCTTTTTCTCCAATTGCCCCAAGGCCACCCTGGGACTGAGAAACTCAAGACTCCTTTAAACTCCCGAATCGAGGAGCTCCCCCAAAAACTCGGAGGTCAACCAACAAGTATAGGAGCACCTTGCTCAGTTCTGGGGGATTCTCTTATTCCTGAGCGACGTGAGCGGAAGCGGGGGGTACCCATCGAAGGCGAGCAGGAAGGGGAAGGCCCCGCCTTTAGAGCGGGGAAGGGGCAGGCTTTCCCCACCTGCGAGCCCGAAAGAGTCACCGCGAGAACGTGGGAGCGAAGGGATGAGAGAATCCACTTCGCAAATCGGAGCTTTACAACAAAATCAAAACCATCGGGCAACGATACATTGAAAAACGGAGTAACTCCTCTCCCGAAGTCCTCTTGTCGCTGTCGGTCATTTGTGGTAAGTGTGGGGAAGCTTCTCTTATTACGCCGATGTTTCGTCCTCCTCCTTTTTGGGGAGATCCGGCATGGGCGATTTGGCAGGCGCGGTGGCAAATTTCAACAACAAGAGACCTTGACAAACTCGCGATGCTCGATTTGGCCCTCATGTGGCGGGCGCCGGCGGAGGTGCGTCATTGAGAATCATGGCACTTGACATGGGGAGCAAGACCATCGGTGTCGCCCTGAGCGATGAACTGGG
>WVXP01000041.1:1171-2769 GCA_011773445.1 Pseudomonadota bacterium
GTTTCCAAGATCGTGGTGGGACTTCCTTTAACGATGAGCGGGGATCTGGGTGTGGAGGCCAGGAAAGTCCTTGAATTTGTTGAGGAGATGAGACGGGTTTTGTCCATTCCAATCACCACATGGGATGAGAGGCTCTCCACCGTTCAGGCCGGTCGGGCACTTCTCGAGGCAGACCTATCGCGAAAAAAGAGAAAGGGGGTCATCGATAAGCTTGCGGCAACTCTGATTCTGCAGAGCTACCTGGACGCGGAGCAAACGCCGGAGATCTCATGAAAAGGTGGGCATTATTTATCTCGACAGGCCTCGGAATACTGGCGATGAGCGTCGTCATTTACGGATTAATCTACGCCCTGACACCTGCTTCAAAAGAGGAGTCCGCAAAAACCATCACTCTCCATAGAGGATTAACTTTCAAGCAAATCGCNNTCAAGCAAATCGCTCAGATCCTCGAAAAAGAGGGAATTATTCATGGCGTCAATCGATTTATCTTATTGGGCCGCCTCATCAATGCAGAACCGAAGATCAAGGCTGGCGAGTATTACTTTGAAATGCCTGCCTCCCAGTGGAGCGTTCTCAGGAAGATAAGCGAGGGACAGGTCAAGACCTATCGGATCACGATCCCAGAGGGCTATACCCTGGAGCAGATCGCAGGTCTTCTCGAAAGGGCTGGCATTGTGTCCAAGGAGGCATTTCTCACAGCGTCATCTCTACCCGAAGTTCTCTCCCAGCACCAAATAGAGGGTCCGAGCCTGGAAGGATATCTCTTCCCAGACACATACACTTGGTCGAAGGGGATGGACCCGGCGGGGGTCATCCGATTTTTCTTAGAACGGTTCAGGCAGGTTTACACTCCAAAAATGGCTAAACGTGCTGTCGAGATGGGCCTCTCCGAACGGGAGGTTCTCACCATCGCTTCCATTGTCGAAAAGGAGACCTCAGATGATGAAGAGAGACCCCTGGTTTCTGCTGTGATCCATAATCGACTCAAAAAGGGAATTCCCCTCCAGAGCGACCCAACCGTCATCTATGGGATCCCAGATTTTGACGGAAATCTTAGGAGAGAGGACCTCAGGAGGTACAGCTCGTACAATACTTATCTCATACCGGGCCTCCCCCCGGGTCCTATCGCCAACCCGGGGATAAGCTCCATTATGGCCGCTCTGTCTCCCGCACCTGTGGACTATCTCTATTTCGTATCAAAGAATGACGGAACCCACCATTTCTCCTCTACATTGGAGGCACACAATGCAGCCGTAGACAGGTATCAACGTCGGAAAAGGAGAACTCAAAGTCAGAAGTCGGCCTCAGACCAGGGGTCAGGAGTCACAAGTCAGGGATCAGAATAAGCGCAAGAACACCAGGAAGCACTTATCTTCCGGAAAGTCCATCCCTTCGGTTTCTCTTTTTCCCGTTTCAAGGAAGATCCTCCCAAAAAGTTAGACAGAGCACGTAAAATGCCAATTAGGCCAGTCAACCAGGCCGTCCCCCACGGATTCCAGATTCATTCTGAATTCTGACTTCTCTTGCCATTGGTTTTCTGGAGTTTCCTCAAAAACCAGCTATGTAGCTATGCAAGTAGTCGGAACTTAATTCTGTTT
>WVXP01000041.1:2829-10773 GCA_011773445.1 Pseudomonadota bacterium
GCTCAAAGGGGTCTGGACCACTTGCCTCTCGAATAGATCAGAAAACTCAGGAAACTCCAGTTGGTTTTTTCTTGACACTCTGGGACTTGTGATCTATGGTACACATGCCGGAATCCTGAATCTCGAAAGCCTTTAGGAGGAGTTACTTAATGAGTGATGTTGCCATTGTTGGTGTTGGGCAAAGTGCTTTTGTCCGTGGTTACGGAGGATCCATCCGGGAACTGGCCTTTGAGGCCTATCGGGAGGCAATGACGGAGACACAGTTGAAACCGAAGGACATCGGCGCATCAATCATTTGCTCGGCACCCGAGTATGACAAGCAGAGGACTCCTGCCGGTGTCCTCGCCGAATATCTGGGGCTTATACCCCAACCGACTTTCTATCTCGAGAGCGTCTGCTCATCAAGCAGTATGGGGGTCAAGGTCGGATATTCATTGATCAAGTCTGGCCTCCACGATGTGGTCCTTATCCTCGGATTCCAGAAGATGTCTGAGATTACGTCGGCGGAATCCCAAGAAAGAATGGGACGAGGCGCAGATATCATCTGGGAATCACCCTTTGGCACCATGATGCCCGCATACTATGCCATGCACGCGCGAGCCCACTTCGACAAATATGGAACAACCGAGGAGGATCTCGCCCTGATTCGGGTAAAGGCGGCCACCTATGGTCAGATCAACGAAAAGGCTGTTTATCGTAAGGAAGTGGCGCTGGACCAGGTATTGTCCTCGGATGTCGTTTCCACGCCCTTAAAAAGATTCGACTGCTGCGCCAACGCCGATGGGTCTTCGTGTCTCATCCTGGCTCGCCAGGACCGGGCTCGTGATCTTACCAAGAAACCCATATGGATACTCGGCCTTGGTGCAGCCTCGGCACCGGTCAACATGGCAGGACGAGATTCATTGACTGGACTGAAATGTGCGAGAGAGGCTGCAAAAGAAGCGTTTGAAATGGCCCGAATGGGAGCCCAGGACGTGGATGTGGCAGAGGTCCACGACTGTTTTACCATCGCTGAGATGATGGCATACGAGGACCTTGGGTTCGCAAAACCTGGAGAGGGGAAATACCTGATCAGAGATAAAGAAACCTACAAGGATGGGAAAATCCCCATCAACGTGGATGGCGGACTCCTCTCAAAGGGCCATCCTATCGGTGCAACGGGTGGATCGCAACTCCGGACAGTCGTTTTACAGCTCCGAGGTGAAGCTGGAAAAATGCAAGTGAAAAATCCGAGAATCGGTTTGATTCACAATATTGGCGGCGTAGGTCTGTATGCTAACATCACGATCTTGGGGGGATAAGCCAATGGGCTTCGAAAAATTCGGTACGGTGAGTTTTACGTCTCAGACCAAAGTTGACGAATTTGTCGAACGACTCTCCCAGGGAAAAGTTTCAGGCACGAAATGTAAGAAATGTGATGCCGCTTATTTCCCACCTCGGGCTGACTGCTGTGGATGTCTGTCAAGCGATATGGATTGGTTTGACGTGGTGGGGACTGGAAGGCTCATCTCCTATTCAACCCTCAGCTATGCTCCCACAGGCTTTGAAGAAGACCTGCCTTACACGGCCGCGCTCGTTCGGTTCAACGATGACATTCAGGTCTTTGGCCGTCTGAGTAAAGCGATCAAGTCCGAAGATATCGCTTTAGGCATGGACCTGCTGGTTTCTCCCGTGAAGCTGCCCTGTGACAGAATTAGCTACGAGTTTGTCAGACCCTGATCCGTTCCCAGAAGGTTAGCCGTCAGTTTCATTTCACCACCCGCTCGCTTCGCTCGCTCGAGACACCGAGAAATGTAACTTTTGATTTGCCGGAAGAGACCGGCAAATCAAAAGTTCCGGCTGCCGGGAAGCCCCCCACCCGAGCACCTCACGTGTCCGCCAAGGGCGGATGAGCCATTTTCTCCAATCGGCATCTCCCGATTGGAGAAAATGTAAACCCTCAGCGTCCTCCGTGCCTCTGTGGTGAGATAAAAGAAGGAATCTGCGTAACAGCGTCTGAATTGCTCAAACCGGAAGTTATGCTCCGAATTTTTTCATTTTCAGCGCATTGGCCAGCAGAATAGGTATGAGATTCACAGCTGGTATCCTCCCCAGGCCGCCTATGGCACACTCCCTCTCCGTAAACCGCACCACTGAATCTGTTCGCACATATTTCGAAAAGATGATAACCGGATTTGGATGCCAACTGTGTGACCCGAGAATCGACGGCGTCGAGTGATCACCCGTGATGGCGAGTACATCGGGTTCTAACTTGACGATTTCGGGAATGAGAGTGTCGATTTTCTCCAATGCAGCGACCTTCCCTTGAAAATCCCCGTCCTCTCCCTTGATGTCCGGTTCCTTGATGTGGAAGAAGAAGAACTCAAAGTCCTCGAAATGATTCATAATCGTATTAATCTCGTCCTCAACGGTCTCTCCAGTCTCCAGGATCTCCATTCCCACCAATCTAGCCAGCCCTCGATACATCGGATAGGAAGCGATCGCACCCGCCCTTATTTTAAATAAATCTCTCATGTTCGGTATGTCCGGCACCTGGGAGAACCCTCGCAGCAGGACCGTGTTGGAAGGGGGGTGTCCCTGTAGCAGCTCGGTCGCCCGTTTAATGAAACCATTGACAACGGAAGCGGAGCGGCGAGCCCCCTCATGGAGGGCAACGGATAGGGCGGCTTTCTTGCCTTCCTTCTGTGGGTCCGCATCGGTAAGACCCTCATTTAGGTCGTCGCCTCGAAAAACCACGACAAATCGATGCTCTCGTCCCGATTCTATAATGACTCGAACCCCCTCGATGGTTTCGATCTGTTTCTGAAGAGCCCGGCAGAGTTGCTGATTTCTTTCGGTTGAAATCCTTCCAGCCCTCCTGTCAACGACGGTTCCTTTACTGTCTACGGTCGCGAAATTCCCTCTTGCTGCCAGATCTCCCTTTTCAAGGTCCATCCCGACACCGACGGCTTCCAACACTCCGCGGCCGATCTGGTACCGGACCGGATCATAACCAAAGAGGGCAAGGTGAGACGGGCCACTCCCCGGTGTGATACCAGGCGCAATGGGGTCTATGAGGCCACAGATCGACTGAGAGGCAAGCCTGTCCAGATTTGGGAGGCTCCCTACCTCGAGTTCTGTTCTCCCATCCACCGGCAAACCCCCAAGCCCGTCGATGACCACCAGCAGAATCTTAGACGAAGTCTCGACAGTAACCGATCGGATTAAGTCCTCTGGAAAGATCGTCATGCGCGCGCGCTCCTCGCCACTCTTAACCGGAGTTGAGTGTCATCACCAAACGACCCAGCATCAAAATAAGCTGGCGGTTCCTTTCAGGGTCGAAAAAGGCCCTTCTATCCGGTGATCACCTAGTTTATAGAAAATCCTCAGCCTTGTATAGATCAAATCTACACGCCAGCATTTCCTGAGGCCCTTGAGATCACCGATGATCTGGCAGAAACACGGGCCAATCCCCTCCAGACAACAAAACCTTGGCCTCGGGCTTGCATAGCTCAAAAGAGAGAGGGGTTAAGCCCCAATCGGGAATCGAGGTAGCATATACGTTGGGAAAATTTGTCAGAATTTGCCTGGAGTTTCCTGAGCTTTCAAGGCAAGCAATTTCTAACCTTCTGATGTGTTATGACAATTTTGATTCTTTTGATTGGACCCTCATATCCCCTCGCTGCCTCATTCTCGCATGGCCCCCCTTCTCGCCCTTGGCGGGACAGGTGGGGACGGGCTGTTGCCCAATTTCCTTTAGACGACTTGTGTCGAAGTCATTTCCAGAGTATTTCACCAGAAAGTGGGAAAGGAAGCTCTGAGCCAAAAGTCGGTGCTCGTGGTCCGTCGTCCGTGGTTCGTTGCATAAAGGCTAAGATTTGCGCATCCACGGCCATTCGAGTAACCGGTCCAGGGAATTTGATTTTCAATCGAATGACGTGAACTGATCGTTGCAACCGACCACTGACAACCGACAACTGACGGCACCCAGAAAAAGCTTTCTGAGCAGCGAAGAGCGCTCCTTTTCCACCTTCATCAGGAAAAGCCGAGAAGAGGGATTTCGGAACCGCCCGGGGGATGCTGACACCCTTCCAGCGCAAACTTCCCTCAGGGACATGAGCGTCCACAAAACTGAGGAAACCCCTCAGAATTTGACAAGTCGTATCTGTTCTGATACCACATACATGGTTTCGACCCAGCCTTTAGAACAGGATCTCGCTCCCTCCTGGGTGTCGTCTTACAGCTACTTGAGGGAAGCACGCCCATGGATCTGCGGCAAAAAGAAGGGGCCATTCGCTATATGGATCAAGAGGGAATCCAAAGAGCAGCCGAGGACTTATTCAGGTCGAGTGAAGCCATTGCCTTCACGGGTGCTGGTATTTCGGTCGAAAGTGGAATTCCTGATTTCAGAGGCGCCACCGGCCTTTGGTCAAAATACAATCCTGAGGAATACGCAACCATTGAAGCATTCCACGCCGATCCCGAAAAGGTATGGAAAATGCTCAAGGAAATGACCAGCCTCTTGATCGAAGCAAAACCCAATCCGGCCCATGTCGGGCTTGCCGAATTGGAGAAAATCGGTAAAGTTCGGACCATCATTACCCAAAATGTCGATGGACTCCACCAAGCTGCCGGCAGCCAAAACGTGATCGAGTTCCACGGGTCTGGCGCGACCCTCTCCTGTCTCTCGTGTAAGTCTACGATTAGCGCAGAGAAGCTCTCTCTGGAGGACCTGCCACCGACCTGTTCACAGTGCAACACCCTCATGAAACCCGATGTGGTCTTTTTTGGGGAACCAATCCCTTGGGATGCTTACGTGAGTGCCATGGAGGCAGCCAGAGGATGCGACCTTGTCCTGGTTGTTGGCACATCTGGTGTGGTCTATCCAGCGGCCGACATACCCATTACGGCCAAGGAGTCGGGAGCAAAGATCATCGAAATCAATCTGGAACCAACGCCGCTCACTCAACGGATCTCCGACTACATGATCCAGGGAATGTGCGGAGAAATCGTTCCGCAGGTCGTGGAAACCTTCAAAAAATTGCTGGACCGATAGAATCCTGGGTCCCATTTGAGGCAGGAAAGAACGTCATGATCCGATTTTTTGAGATTTCGCTGAAAACCACCGAAGAGACTGACATTCTCGACATCACTCAGCAAGCACATGAGAAGGTATTGCAGTCTGGTATCGACGATGGTAGTATGCTAGTATTTGTAGGCGGGTCGACAGGCGCGGTGACAACGATTGAGTATGAATCGGGAGTGGTCAACGACCTCCGAAAGGCAATTCAAAGAGCCTGCCCTAGAGAAATCACGTACGAGCATGATCTTAGATGGGGGGACGGTAACGGCTATGCTCACGTTAGAGCCGCTATCGTGGGTCCTTCTCTGGCCGTTCCCATCCGGCGTAAAAGACTGCTCTTGGGGACATGGCAACAAATTGTTGTCCTGGATTTTGATAACCGCCCAAGAGAACGCAAGGTAGTTATCCAGATTATGGGTGAGTAGGAAAAGAGAACCACAGGCATCTGTTCGGTTCGGAAGAGCAGGAGGTCTGTGGTTTCAGTTTTGAGGGCGAAGCGTGGGAAGGAAGGAAGAAGATAGAATCGAGTTCGGTGACATCCGTCTGGCTAATACCCTCTTCGGGGTTCAGAGTTCAAATATCAGACAGATTGCCCAAAAAACAAGAACCAAGATCCATGCAAAAGGCAGCGCCCTGTCCATTCAAGGTGACGAGTTCGGAGTGCCTCTGGCCAAGCGTGTCTTGGAAGAGCTCTATGCCCTTCTCAAAAAGGGGTATCCTCTTTATCCAGGCGATATCGATTTCGCCATGAGAATACTCTCGTCCAACAGATCGGCTCGACTCGAGGATATTTTTCTTGATACGGTCTACATCTCATCGAGAAAACGGGTTATCACACCGAAGAGTCTGAACCAGAAGCGATACATCGATGCGATTCGAGATTACGATATTGTGATCGGAATTGGACCTGCAGGAACTGGCAAGACTTACCTTGCCATGGCCATGGCCGTGGCGGCCCTCACCAAACAGGAAGTTGATCGCATTGTTTTGACCAGGCCGGCTATAGAAGCTGGAGAAAAGTTGGGATTCCTTCCCGGCGATATCTTCGAAAAGGTGAACCCGTACCTGAGACCCCTCTACGATGCTCTGCACGACATGATGGATTTCGACAAAGCTTCCAAACTCGTCGAGCGTGGGACCATCGAAGTGGCTCCCCTGGCTTTCATGCGTGGCCGGACGCTCAACGATTCCTTTGTTATTTTGGACGAGGCTCAAAACACCGCACCTGAGCAAATGAAAATGTTCTTGACCAGGCTAGGTTATCATTCCAAAGCTGTCATCACAGGAGACATTACCCAGGTGGACCTTCCCGAGGAGAAAGAGTCCGGCCTGATCCAAGCCCAGACTGTCTTGAAAGGTGTCAAGGGTATTGAATTTGTCTACTTCACGGAAAGAGATGTGGTTCGTCACCCCTTGGTCCAGGAAATCATCAAGGCCTACGAGAGAGCTGAGAAGAATATCCGCCTGGTCAAATCAAGATGAAATGGATGCGTGAGGTTCTCTGTGTCATCTGCCAATAGCTCCATTCGCCTCAGAAAAGAGAAGAGTGTCAAGAAACCGGAGGGAAATGAACGGAAGCAACTCCTCGGCTCGTTGACGCGTATGAAAAAGAGCTGGATAGGCCGGATTCAGCTCATCGGCCATTTCCTTGCCAATCAGACCCTTCAACGATCGGTCATTATCATCGCATGTGCAGTCATCTTGGCCTTGATTCTCTCCCCCACCTTCAAGGTTTCTCCTAAGGAATATGTCGTCGGGGACATTGCGCTCAAAGACATCAGATCAACCCGAGACTTACTCGTCGAGGACGAGGCATCCACTGAGAAAAGGCGTCGAGATGCCATCGATACGGTACGTTCGGTCTACGATTACGATCCCAGCGTTTTGGAGGACGCGGAAAAGACGGTGGTCGAAGCTTTTGCCCTCTTCGAGAATTTGTTTGCCACCAACGCTGAGCCCTCTGAATCCACAGAGGACAAGAGACAGAGGATCGAGGAGAAACTTGGGATCAAACTTCGCCCCACCCAGTGGGAGATCCTTGGGAAACAATTCGATTCCTCCTTATCAGAGGAGATTTTGAGCCTTGTCAGACCTTTGCTCAAAAAGGGGGTCGTTAGCGACCGGAGATTCCTCGATCAGGACCAAAAGAAAGGAATAACGATCAGGGATATTGTGACTCACGAGGAGCGGAAAGAGGATATCGTCTTAACCGTCGCGGACGTCGATATTGCCCGACGGTCGATCAAGAGGAGTTCTGAGGGACTCATCAAGACGCGAGGAAGAACGATCTTCTATCTGGTCAACGAGGCCGCCGGCTCCATGATCCGACCCAACCTCACATTCAATCGCCTGGAGACTGAAGACAGGAAAACCGCAGCTCTTGAGTCAGTGGAACCTGTTTACTTCAGTATCAAGAAAGGCGAGATGTTGGTTCGAGAGGGAGACCCGATCCAGGCTGACGACCTGATTAAGCTTCGAGCGCTTGAGGCCCTTCAGACACGCGTTAGTACGCCGATGACCGTGACGGGATGGGTACTCATTGTTGCCCTGGTACTGCTCGTTTTATATGACTTCGCCACAAAAAACGTCCGCAAAATAGCTCCAACCAATAACGATCTTCTCTTTGTGGCTCTCCTCATCGTTGGGACTGGCCTTCTCCTCAGGGTATCGATCTCTGTCACAGGGTCTCTCGAAAACGGTTTCCACAACATCCCCGCCACATGGTATTTCTACCTCTTCCCCGTTGCCGCAGGTGCGATGTTAGTCCGCATTGTCCTAAATTCCGAGATGGCTCTCGTCTTCTCGGTGATCGTTAGCTATCTGGCGGGACTTCTTTTAGATAACAGTATCTTCTTCTTCGTCTATACATTTATCGCCTCTGT
>WVXP01000207.1 GCA_011773445.1 Pseudomonadota bacterium
AAGCGGGCCGGCCTGGCACGTGCCATGGCGCTGGATCCCGAGATCCTCTTTTTCGATGAGCCCTCCGCCGGTCTTGATCCGGTCAGCGCGCACCTGCTGGATGAATTAATCCTCGAGCTCCGGGAAAGTCTCGGAGCCACGATCGTGGTGGTAACGCACGAGCTGGCGAGCATCTTCGCCGTGGGGAACAACTCGGTCTTTCTCGATCCAGAAACGAGGACGATAATCGCCAGCGGGGACCCGCATAAACTGCTCGAGGAGTCTCGAGATCCGAAGATTCGCAACTTTCTCAGGCGAGGAGAAGCAAGTGAATAACCTCTCCTGGAGTGTTGGGTTAGTAAAGTAGTGGAGTGATGAGATATATGGGAGTAAATGATCCAATATTCCATTACTCCACTTTCTCTCTGGGGCTGACAACGCATTGAACAAAGAAGATAGAAATCACTCAGACATCAACAGATATTGGGATGGATAAATCATGAGCAAACCAACAAGCAAGACGTTAATCGGTGGATTTGTCGTGGGTGCGGTGGTTCTGGCCATCGTCGGAGTCGTGATCTTCGGCAGCGGAAAGTTCTTCACGAAAAAACAAGAGTACGTCCTCTTCTTCGACGACTCCATAAAAGGCCTGAACATTGGAGCCCCCGTGATGTTCCAGGGCGTTAAGATTGGCTCGGTGACAGATATCAAAGTGACTTTAGATCCTAAAGACCTGTCCATGTGGACGCCGGTTTACATTGAGATCGAGCCGCGAAGGATTGCAACTTTAGGCGAGGATGTTCATGTTAGTAGAATGCGAGACTTGATTGAAAGACTCAGGCCCAAGGAGAGGGTGGCCAAGTTCGTGGAACGAGGTTTGAGGGCCCAGCTGCAGATGCAGAGCCTGGTTACGGGAAAGCTCTTCGTGGCCTTCCTCTTCCGGCCAGAAGCACCGGTCAAATTGAAGGGCTTCGAAAAGAAGTATCTAGAGATTCCGACGATTCAAACCGCCATGCAAGAGATGGCCGAGAGGATCGAGAAGCTTCCCATCGAGGAGATCCTCAACAAGGTGTTGGCCGCTGTTGATGGGATCGAAAAGGTTGTGAATTCTCCTGAAGTGGAGAAAACCATTGGCTCCCTGAACCAGACCCTGGAGGACATCCAAAAGCTGATACGGAATGTCGATCACCAGGTCGGGCCGTTGGCATCCGGTATCGAGAAGACCTTGGGAGATACCCGGAAGCTCGTGCAAAATGTTAACAACCAGGTTGCACCGTTGTCTTCCAGCATCAAGGAGACCGTGGGAGACTACGGGAAGCTTGCCCGGGACGTGCATGGCCAGGTCCCGCCGCTTGTTTCCAGCATAGAGAAAACCCTGGAAACAACTCGCGGTGCCCTGGAACAGAGTAAGGGGACCTTGGCTGTGGCGGAAAGCAACCTCGGAGAGGATTCGCCGCTGCTTGTCGAACTCGACAATGCCTTGAGGGAGGTAGGTGCCGCAGCACGCTCCATTCGTTTACTGACTGATTATCTGAAACGCCACCCCGAGGCCCTGCTTAAGGGTAAAGGGAGTTCAGGAGGGAAATGAGATGCTCAATTCGCCTTTTTTTCGACTCGTATTCCTAGCATTGGTTATATGCCTGTTAATAGCAGGAGGATGTGCCACCACAGAATCCGCGCGGTTTTATACCCTGAGCTCCCTGGCCATCCCGGGACCGGAAGCCGAAGCTGTTGACCGAAGCGTCGCCATCGGGGTTGGGCCGATCAAACTTCCGGAGCACCTGGACCGGCCCCAGATCGTTACCCGCACCAGCCGCAATGAACTTGAGCTTGCCGAGTTCGATCGATGGGCGGGGTCTCTCGGGGACGATTTCTCCCGCGTTCTCGCGGAAAATCTATCGATCCTCCTCTCCACACATCGTGTTTCCATCTACCCATGGCGAAAGTCCGTGCCCGTCGAATACCAGGTCGTGGTGGACGTTGCCCGTTTTGACGGGGAGCTTGGCAAGAACGCCTCGCTGATCGCTCGTTGGAGCATCTTCGGCGGCCGTGATAAGAAGATGCTCTTTATGGAAAAGTCCCGTATTAGCGACCCCGCACTTGCTCGGGATTATGAGTCGATGGTGGCAGCTCAGAGCCGGGCCCTCGGACATCTCAGCCGCGAGATCGCTGATGCGATCGAGGCCATCTCCCGGAAAGGGCCTAATCAATAGGGAGCTTTATGGAATGTCAACGCCGTTGTGGAGACTGTAAACAGGCTGCCAAATTTTACCTGCGTAGAGTTGTGGCTTGCAAGGACGGTGAGCCCTCTAGCGCGCCGCAATCTCGAGGCTATAGGGTTCCGGGTAAAGGAAAAGACCGGAGAGAGGCTGTCTCTGAAATAGGAAGACGGCACCACACCTTATTGGCCTCTCGGCGAGGTGGAAAAAGCCCGTAGAAAGGGGAAAACATGAAAAGATTATTATTAGTTATCGTTTTCGTTTTGGCCACGACCGTTGCGTATGCACAAGATGCCTATATCGAACTCCTGAGGTCAGACGTTAAAACCAAAAAAGTGGCAATTATCACCCAAGCTATGCGTTTCACTGAAGAGGAAGCGAGTGCTTTTTGGCCGTTGTACAGAGAATATGAATTGGACCTAACCAAAATAGGCGACGAAAGAATCGCATTGATCAAGGATTATGCTCAGAACTACCAGGCGATGACAGATGAAAAAGCCAAGAAGTTGGCTGAGAAATCGTTTAAATTGGAGGGAAAGAGAACGAAGTTAAAGAAGAAGTATTTTAAGAAATTCGATAAAGTTTTGCCCTCAAGAACCGTGGCAAAGTTCTTCCAGCTTGAAAATCAGATCAATCTCCTCGTTGATCTGCAAATGGCTTCCAAATTGCCTTTAATTAAATAGGCGAGAGATGCCAAACTCGAAATGGCACCGTTATTCGAAGTCCCTCGAACAGGAGATTGAGCTGAAGCCCATGCAGGACAGGGTGAGGCTCTTCCTATTTACTAGAGAAAGGAGAAATGAAATGTCTAAGATCCTAGCCACGATCTGTATCTCTCTGTTTTTGGTCGTAATCTATTCGGTCAATGCGAGTTCACAGCCGAAGGCCAAGTTCGATATCGGTTTCACGTATACCGGGGAGTCAGAAAACGAAGATTCCCTGATTGATACTGAGATTCAAAGAACACTGGTGTGGTTATCCGGGAGTGCTCCCATAGCTATTGGAAATGGACACCATTTAATCCTGGGAGTAGAGTATAAGGGACAGCTCGTTGAGTACGACGATTTCAGGCCTGTTCTTTTTCCCCCGATTGTTGGAGGAAATCTTATTACTGAAGATGATCTCCCAGAAGACTTGCATGCACTGGATGTATCCATAGGATTGTTGTGGAGCTGGTCAGAGGCTTGGAGTACGCTTTTCCAGTTTAAGCCAGGCATTCACAGTGACTTCGAGGACATCGACGGGGACGATTTAATGTTTACAGGAACCGTTCTTGCGCAACGGAAATTTGGCACGAGAAATAGATTCGGTCTGGGTATCACCTATTCCGACTCTTTTGGCGAACCGGAGGTCTTTCCGCTGGGGCTGCTTGACTGGTACCCCACAGAGAAGTGGTATGTGGAAGCGCTGCTGCCGCTTAACGTTGACGTGGGTTACAAGATTTCACAGTCGATCAGCGCAGGGGTTGAAGGGAAGCTGCAGGGCTATCAGTATCGGCTTACAGAGGACCGCCCGTGGGACGAAAGCGTGCTGAACTACCGGGAGGTTCGGATAGGGCCATTCCTGGATGCTACCTTGTGGGGAAATGCTCACTTGAGGTTGAGCGCCGGCTTGGTTACCGCTCAAGAGTTTGAAGTTAGAGACGAAGACAATGATGACGAGATAGTGGATGGGGACTATGAAAATACCGCTTATGCAACAATAAAGCTCTATATCTCATTCTAATGTACCCATGCCGTTTTGGCACATGGGAGCAAAAAGCAAAGATGCCATGGCGCAGAGATAGTGCGAAACGCGATAGATTTATTGAATTCTTCTATGAGGCCGCCTTTAAAGACGATTGCCCGACGATATCTAACTGAACTATGGATTTTCCGTCAGTCCGCATCCGGTGCATGTTTCTACCG
>WVXP01000037.1 GCA_011773445.1 Pseudomonadota bacterium
AGTTTTCAAAGCAAGAAGTTTGTAACCTTCTGATGTTTCACGACGATTTTGAATGTTTTGATTGGACCCTCATAGCCCTTGGCTCCCTTGCTCTCGCCGCTGGCGGGTCAGGTGGAAACGGGCTGTTGCCCAATTCCCTTTTCTCAACTTCTGTCTGATGAAAGCGAAAAGGGGGCGCTCTTCACTGCTCGAAAGCTTTTCTGGGCGCTGTCAGTTGCCGGTTGTCAGTGGTCAGTTGTAACGATCACTTCACGTCATTCGATTGGAAATCAAATTCCCTGGGTCCGCTACTCGAATAGCCGTGGATTCGCAAATCTCAGTCTTTATACAACGAACCACGGACGACGGACCACCAGCACCGACTTTTGGTTCAGAGCTTCCCTTCCCACTTTCTGGCAACCACCCTTGTAAAGCCGTGTCCCGAGTGTTCTAAAGGTATTTGGGCAACGGCCCGGGGGATACTGACACCCTTCCTTCGTAAATGTCCCCCAGGGACATGAGCGTCCACAAAACTGTGGAAACTCCAACTCGAAAGGCACTTGACATCCCTTTGGCATTGTGAAATTTTTTAGCAGCCTGAAACGGAGAGGACAACCGAGGGGTCTGGATTGCGGGGTCCCAGACAACCGGTCCTTGAGCTTGGGAAACCGGAGCGCTTGCTGTACCTGACCCCCGTGAACTGGGTTTCGGAGGGGGGAGAAAAATGGAGATCCTTCTCAAGCCGATCGGTATCATCCATTCGCCCTTTACGGAAAAGACGGGCGTCCCTATTCAGCCGTTTCATTCCGATGAGGTCGGGTGGGTCGAGGTCGATAAGGAATACGAGAGAGGATTGAGAGACCTTGAAGGGTTTTCCCATATCATTCTTCTCTATTCTCATCAGGTGGGAGAAACACGTCTCGAGTTGAAACCGGTGCTGGGTAACCGAACCTATGGAGTCTTTGCAACAAAGGATTCGAGGCGACCCAACCATCTCGGTTTATCGGTTGTGAGGCTTCTGGAGAGAAAGGGAAATATTTTGAGGATCAGAGAGATCGATGTGTTGGATGGGAGTCCCCTGATCGACATCAAACCCTATGTTCCCAGATTTGATGCGAGAGCAAACTGCAGAATCGGATGGCTTGAGGGAAAGGTCTAGTTGGAAAGAATCGGGCGAGATCGATGTTGAGAAACCGATATTCGACCTTTGGTCGACGAAGGCCTGGAAGGAAGGATAAGAAATGAAAGTTCAGAAACTCTGGGGTGATAGAATTGGCAAGGCCACACCCCAGCGAGTTCTCGATTTTTTATCCGGTCGAGACTTACGGGGGGTACCTCCGTGTGATGAAGTGTTGATTCCCTACGATATCTGGGGGAGTCGGGCCCACACGATCATGCTCTGGAAACAAGGAATCATTTCGGAAGGGGACTGCCGCGTGATTTTGGGCGGGTTAAGAGAATTGGAGGACCACCACGACCGGGGACTTTTCAAACTCGATGTATCGCGAGAGGATGTGCACTCCAACATCGAAAGCGAACTCATCGAGCGTTTCGGTATCGAAACTGTCGGAAAAATGCATACGGGCCGGAGCCGAAACGATCAGGTTGCCCTGGACATGCGCCTTTACCTGAGGGATGAGGTCGCTATCTTTGTCAATCATTTGGCAGGGCTTCTTGCGACCATGGCCGCCCAGGCCAGGAGGCACGTAAGGACGGTGATGCCGGGTTTCACCCACTATCAACACGCCATGATAACGACATTCGGTCACATGCTCNNACCATTCAACGGATCCCATCACGAATCGGTGGGAGCCGGAAACCGAGATGGCCTTCGCCATAAGTATGACGATGAACCATCTGAGTGCCATAGCCGAGACTTTCATCATCCTGGGTACAGCAGAATTCGGGATGGTTCGTTTGGACGAGATTCACAGCAGCGGAAGTTCGATCATGCCCCAGAAGAGAAATCCTGGGCCCCTTGAAGTGGTCAGGGCCAAGGCGTCGCTGGCCCAAGGTATTTTGACGAGCCTCATTTCCATCGGGAAGGCATCTATGGTGGGTTACAACAAGGATTCTCAATGGACGAAATATCTGATCATGGATATGATTTCAGAATGTGCTCCTGCCGTCCCCATGGTGAGGGAGATCGTGGAGCTTTTGGAGATCAATCAGTCGGCGATGGAGACGCAGGCTCGGAAAGGATTCATTGGGGCGACTCACCTACTGGAGTCGATTCTGAAGCATTCGCATCTTCCTTTTCGCCAGGGAAAAGTGCTGGTGGAAAAGGCCGTTCGATTTGCTGAGGAGAAGGGAAGACCGGAGATTCGTGTTGCCGATTTGAGCCGGGCCATGGGTGAAATGGGTCTCAAGGTGCGGTTTAAGGCGCGCGATATAGCCGATTGGCAGGATCCCCTGAGGGCCGTGGAAGATGGACGTGCAGTCGGGGGACCTGCTCCTTCAGCAACACAGAAGTGCATATCTCTCCTCATGAAAAGATTGAAAGATTATCGGACATGGTGCAGGGACCAGTCGCTTCGAATCCGCCATTCGAAGAAGGAGATCGAATCCATCGAGAGGAGTTTGGGGATCAAATCGTGAAGACATCGAGAAGTCGGGAGTTAGAAGCCAGAGCGAAAAAGCGATGAAAAAGGAGAAAGAGGTCACCAAAATCGATCATTCGGAAATGAGGAGGTTAAGAGATGAACTGCGCCAGAAAACCGAGGATCTGGAGTCGTGTCGGAAACAATTCGAGGCGTTGGCGCAGGCTGTTTCCCATGATTTGCGAACCCCTGTGATTAGTGTTCAGGGCTTTGTCAACTTACTACTGAAAAAATACAGGGATCGTATGGATGAGAAGGGAATCCAGTATCTCGATTACCTCAAGCGGGAAGCCGATCGTATCGACCAGCTCCTGCAAGACATCGCTGCGAAATGGCAAGTGGATCGATGAAGCAATTTAAGGCTGCCCTTTTTGACCTCGATGGCACGCTGACGACGGAGAGAAGCGTCTGGGAGTATATTCATCGAGTTCTCGGTACGTGGGAAGGCCATGCCGAAAAATTCCAGAGTCTTTTTCTCAAGGGTCTTATTTCGTACGAGGAATTCTGTGAACGTGATGCGAGGGTGTGGAGGGGCATGCGGGTCGAGGAGGTGAAAAGCATTACAGACTCGGTCCCCTACCACGCGGGCGCGGCTGGACTGGTGGCGTATCTGAGGGAAAAAGGCCTGAGGCTGGCAGGGGTCTCCTCGGGCCTTTCGATTCTTGCTGAAAGAATAAAGAGGGATTTAGATCTCGATTTCGCTGTGGCAAACGAGCTCGTCGAGGAGAAGGGGGTGTTGACTGGAGAGGTGAAGATTCATGTGGCCCACGACGGAAAGGGCGTGTGGGTGAGGGAGTTGATGAGACAACTTGGTGCCCAAGGGCAGGAAATCATTGCCATCGGCGACAGCCAGGGCGACCTCGGGATGTTCGCCCTTTGTGGATTTTGTGTGGCTTTCAACTCTTCGTCGCCCGAACTCGATCAAGCGGCCAATTTGGTCGTGAAAACGGGCGATCTTGCAGACATTATCCCCGGACTTCCCATCTGAGGATGAGGCAGAAGGATCAAGGCTAATTGCTCAAGGATTAGCATTGCGACCGAAAGCAGTATGAGAAGGTTTGAAGATCCTTTATTCTTTTAACTTTGTCCCTTTGCCTTCGTTGCCACTGAAAAATGCTCATTCCGCTCCTTGAACGAAGTTTCTGACCCGCTCTAAGGCTCGCTGCGTTCGACCTCCTAAACTCGGCCTTAAGGCCTCAGACAGCAAGAGCCCCCCTTAGGGGACACTCCGGTCGCCAAGACGGGTCGCCCCAGAAACTTCGTAATGCTCGCTCCACGGCCCTTTTTAAGTGACGACGAGTTAGGTTAGGGGGTAAACGTCATGAGTTCTCTGGCAATGTCCGGATAACTGGCGATAAAGAGGAGTTCTCTCTTGGTCAATGGCTTCTGCGTATGGACGTTGGCGTATCGAACCAACTCGAGGATCTTCGTTGCCTCCTTGTCGTCATGGAAGCGGATCTCAAGTTTTTCATAGACATTCCGGAATCCCTTGATGCCACTATACTCTCCGGCCGTAATTTTTCTCCCTGTGTCAATAATTTCCGGTTCGCCTCTTCCGAGTTCCTCGTAGTCGTAGAGTTCGTAATTGTGCCGGTCTTTCAAGGCCCCATCGGCATGAATCCCTGACTCATGGGCAAATGCATTCGCTCCGACACCGGGCTGATTGATCGGGATATCGACGCCAAAGGCGTAGGACGCATAAGTAGCGATCTGCCATGACTTGGAGAGATCCACCCGGTCATCGAGATTGTATTTGTTAGCAAAACCGCTCGACTTCTGAATTGCGAGAACAACGGAAACCAGATCCGCATTTCCGGCCCGCTCTCCCATCCCATTCACGCAGGTATTGATGTAGGCGTCTACGCCCGCATCGATCGCAGCCTTGGCTCCCGCAATAGAACTGGCGACGACCATCCCAAGGTCGTTGTGGCAATGGAGTTCAATGGGGATCTGCACCTTCTCAGCCACCGCTTTGACTCGGTTATAAATGGTAAACGGATCGTCGAATCCCAGGGTGTCACAGTACCGGAATCGGTCTGCTCCGTGATCTTTCGCAGCGCGAGCAAACTTGATGAGAAAATTTAGATCCGTTCTTGAGGCATCCTCGGCATTGACTCCGACCGTCTTGATGCCGTGAGCTTTGGCATAGTCGAGGGCATCTGTCATGTCCTTGATGACATCGTTGCCAGACCTTTTACCACGATATTTTCCTCGGATCATCTGATGAGAGGTTGAGGCTGAAATGTTGAGATGCTCAACCTGTGTCAGCTCCAACGCGAGTTTGACGTCCTCCACAATGGCTCGAATCCATCCGCTGAGAATAATCGGTTTAAGAACTCCCATTTTGGCCAGTTTTAGGTTTGCATTGACGTAATGGGTCTCGTGCCGGGTGACGGGAAAGCCAAATTCGCTCTGACAAACTCCCATCTCGTTCAGCATGATATTGATGATGGTTTTCTGAAGTTTAGCCAGTCCCAGTCGAGAGGTCTGAACCCCATCCCTGTTGGTGACATCGATAATGTAGATTCGTTTGTTTTTCTTCGGCATTTCTCATACTCCCATTTGGCGGTAATCTGTCTGATTTGTTGGATGAGACCAAGGAGTCCCTCATGAAAGAATATCCT
>WVXP01000195.1:0-2162 GCA_011773445.1 Pseudomonadota bacterium
AGTGCGTGATTTTCGACCCTATTGGCAATGTATCGAACGCGTTCAATCAGGTTATTGCCCATGACCAAATCCCCGATCCCGAGAATGATTGGCCGGTCTCCGATGATCCGCAACATGTGTTCAAGATATTCTTGAAACTCCTCTTCGCTGGTCCGCTCCTCTAAAATGGATGATGGAATCCCTCCCCAAATCATCGGTCCATCCTGCCATGCATCCCATGCCTCTTCGAAAGTGCATTCAGTCAATGGGGCCGGAGAAAAAGACTCACATACGTCGAGGCCCGACTCGGCGAGCAGATCGAGCAGGGGCTTGAGTTCACCATCGGTGTGACTGCCGACTTTCTTTCCTTGGCCGTACAAGATCTCGGCATAACCCTGGTAGTATGGCAAACAGTATTCCGCAAACAGTCTTGGGTTGGTCATCTCAGCGTGGATGTTGTCTAGGAACTCGATGTACTGGACGGACCATTCGGCTAATCTGTGAAGAAGATCACCAAGCTGCTCGTCCAAAAAACGAAGGAGCTTTTTCAGCGGAGTTGGAGAATTATAGAGGGCGTTGAAGAGAGGCACTTCCCCGAGATATTCGAGTAGTGTTTGCTGAAAGGGGCTTCGTGGTAAGCACGGCACGAGAAAGCCGACGTCCCCAAGTCTGGTCTCCTCATCATGAAAGGACCCATATCGTGGAAGATACTCTCCCCGCTCAAGAACATGGATGACGGTTTGGTAGTCTTTCTCCTCCTTGATCAAATGCCCTTTCAGGTAAGGCTCCATACCCGCCGCGATCATGTGGGGCAAGGTTTGGTGCTGAACGCTCACCCTGCCGACTGGAGTGACGAATTCAGTATCCGTGAAACCGGCTCTGTTATTTGGGACGAGGTCCCATACATTGGGGAAATAGTCCAGAACGGGATCTTTTTCGTGGTAAAAAATCTCGCCTTGAAACCTTGAGATGACCTCAACTCCGCGGAGCCTGAGGCTGAAAGCATTGATGAACTTTTCCTGGCCGATGCCTACTGCCCGGTGCACGTCGGCGAGTGACATGCCCCTGAATTCCCCCGGGAGGGTGCCAGCCGAAGTGTGGGTCCTGTGCCAGATTTCGATTCGGTCAATAAATGGAAGACGATCTGGTTTTTCTCCCTTGAGCGTTGCCACGACTCTGTCGTGGATGGTCATTTTCCCCGTGGTGGGTTTCACTCTCCCCGCCCTCAATTTTTCACCGAGCCCCCGTTCCCGGCAATCGAATCACCACAGAGTTCACCTTGGGTCGTCCCTTTTGTCAAGAGGGTTTTTACTGGTGTTTCCTGAGAAAACCTGCAAGGGGTTACACAACTAATTCGAATAAGTATAAAGATCTGATTCCGGATGTAGCCAACCCCCTTTTCGCTTATCCCAAAGGTTTTTTGATAAATCTAAGGCTCGCTCCAGGCGCTCTCAAAACTCGCCCTCTGGCTCAGACAGTTGAGACCGCCTCTCTTCCACTCGCCTAAGATTTATGACCAACAAACATTTGAAGGAGCGCTCAAAGGAAGTTGGGCTACCATTCGTTACGGGAGAGATCAAAAAGTCCGGAAACCCCAGGATTTTTGCTGGAATATCCTGAATCTCGGAAGGCCTCTTGTCCCTGAGGGAGACGAGCGTCCCCAAAACTGAGGAAACTCCGCACCGAAGTCTCTTGACTTTATTGTAGCTGGCCGTTTACAGAATACAGGGTACTCTGGGGACCGATATGGTGACTCANNGGAATCCTCGTTCGCGAGATCGAGGTGGCGAACGAGTGGCAGATCCTTTTCTACCGGTCTATCACATTGGTGGTCACGCTGCTCGCTTTCCTCGTGGTCCGGCATGGGGGAGCGGTGGTGAAGACCATTCGACTCACCGGTCGATATGGCGTGATAGGAGGTACTTTTCTTTCCCTGACCTTTATTGCCTTCATCTTTTCGATAACTCACACGACGGTTGCGAACGCGCTGTTCCTACTCAGCTCGGGACCATTCATGGCAGCGATTTTGGGTCGCCTTTTCCTAGGGGAGCGGGTGCGCCGCGCCACCTGGATGGCGTTAATTGGCGCCATTACTGGAATCGCCGTGATGGTGGGGGAGGGCATCGCCATTGGAGGGCTCTTCGGCGATCTCATGGCCCTCGGGGCGGCATTCGGTTTTGCAG
>WVXP01000195.1:2198-3394 GCA_011773445.1 Pseudomonadota bacterium
ATCCCTGTGAGTGATCTGATTTTCTCAGTGATCTATGGCGGGGCGGTCGGTGTAGGCCTGAATATGTATGCGATCGGCTCTCGCCACCTGCCGTCCGCGGAGCTAACCCTTCTCTCGCTGAGCGAGGTGGTGTTAGGGCCTATGTGGGTCTGGCTCGGCGTCGGGGAGGTACCGAGCAAGCTGACAATCGTGGGTGGATCTATCGTGCTGGCTTCGATTGTCGGTTTGGCGTTTCATGGGATGTGGCGTCGCCCTGAGCCGATCGGGGTGGTCTGAAGCCGGGGCTCCGTGAGGGTCCAGATACATCCGCGTGGGGGGAATTCTGGTTGGCTGATGGCGTAGAGCCAGTTAAACCAGGGGTGTGAAGGATCTTCAAATCAGATTGCTTGGTGAATTCCGGTGAATTTTCCAGCAATTTCAATGGACATTGGTTATGGTTTGGGTTTCAAACCCATGAATTTGAGGAGGAGATCTGTGGACAGATTCGGAACAGAGGAGAAACCGCCAGCCCCAACCGGCGATGACAGGGAATCATTAAAGATCTGGTATCTGGTCGCCGCTCTTGTGCTGATGCTGATGATATATGCGCTTCCAACTCCGTCGCCCTTCGAGCGGAATGGAAACGTGATCGAACTGACCGAAGCCGGAAAGGCATGTATCGCAATCCTGGCATTTGCTATCGTCCTTTGGGTCACTGAGGCAATTCCTTTTGCCGTTACGTCCCTGTTTGTGGTCATCCTGATCTTTGTCCTCAAAATTACCGACTACCGGACTGCGGTGAGCGTTGGTTTCGGTGACCCCATCATTACTTTTTTCATCGGCGTGTTGATCCTATCTGCGGCTTTCAGCCGATCTGGTTTGGGAGTCCGTTTGGCATACTATATCCTACTCAGAGTAGGGAATCGGACCGATCGGGTCATACTCGGGTTTCTCGTTGTCGGGGCGATGCTGTCAATGTGGATTACCGATATGGCCGTGGCGGCCATACTCCTTCCCTTGGGTACAGGTCTCTTGAAGGACGCAAAATTGAAGCCTCTAAAAAGTAATTTTGGCAAGGCCCTCATGATCTCCTGCGCCTGGGGTCCTTTATTCGGAGGAATTGCCACCCCAGCTGGATGTGGTCCCAACCTCATTGCGATCGGCTATTTGAAGGGACTGGCTCAAACGGATATATCCTTTCTGAAATGGATGTCGAT
>WVXP01000195.1:3436-3720 GCA_011773445.1 Pseudomonadota bacterium
AACCTGGGCCCGCTCAAACCCATTGAAATCAGGACGATGGTCATCTTTCTATTCACAATTTCCCTCTGGCTGACCGCGCCCCTCCTGAAAAGGCTGACCAATGGAACGATCGATCTTCCCATCCATGCTGTTGCGCTCTTCGGTGGCCTCTCACTGTTTCTGCCCCGAATCAGAGTTCTGTCATGGAAAGAGGCAGAGCATGATGTCGACTGGGGGGGAATCCTTCTCATCGTGGCAGGACTCTCTTTGGGGATGATGGTCCATCAAACGGGCGCTGCCCGCTG
>WVXP01000237.1:0-8605 GCA_011773445.1 Pseudomonadota bacterium
GTTGATCGCAGTTGTAACCCAGAACATCGACTCACTCCACCACAGGGCGGGAAACTCGCCGGAAAAGATCATCGAAATTCATGGGACCGCTTTCTCGGTATCCTGCCTGAACTGTGGGAAGAAATATGACCGAGATGAAATCGAAAATCGGATACAGTCAGGGGCAAGAGTCCCGTCCTGTGATGAATGCAGCGGCATTCTGAAGCCAGACACCATCTCCTTTGGTCAGGCCATGCCCCAGGACAAGATGGCACAGGCACTCGCCTATGCGGAAGAATGTGATCTCTGCATGGTGCTCGGTTCTTCACTGGTCGTCTACCCTGCCGCCTCGATCCCCGCACACGCTTCGCAAAGCGGAGCCAAACTCATGATCATCAACCGGGATGAGACGCCACTGGATCATATGGCCGATCTTGCAATCCACGAATACGTCTCCGAGGCCCTGGGCCAAATGGTAGAGATGTAATTTCGATATGCCGGATGCTCAAGATAAGGCCTCAAATTTGCAGCACTCCAATGATGTAGGTCCCTGACCAACCCTTTCCCGAGTCGTCGCAATGAATTTTGAGCTGGGCGAACAAGAAAAGAAGATCCAAAGACTGGCGAGGAGATTTGCCGCGGACCATTTCATTCTGAAAAGAGCGATTGAACTCGAGGAAAGGCACGAGTACCCCTTTGATGTCTGGGAAAAACTCGGCCGTACTGGCCTGATCTGCGTCGACTACCCAGAAAAATACGGAGGAAAGGGTCTCAAATTCATATCGACCATTGTCGAAATTGCCGAGCTCTGCAAAAGGGATTCAGGATATGGAATGGCAATGTCACTGGGGTGGATACCCTCCATCCTTTTCGCAGAGTTTGGAAGCGAGGAACTCTGCGAAGCGTACCTACCTGGGATGACCCGTGGTGAATATCTATCCGGAATCTGTTTCACAGAGCCAAATTACGGAAGCGACCTGACCTGGGCCGGGACGGCCGCAGTTCGAAGCGGAGATTGTTTTATTCTGAACGGTGACAAGCAGTTCATCACAAATGGACGTTACGCGAAATTCTTCACGGTTTATGCAGTCACCAATCCCAACGCGAGAAAGGAGAAGGCCCTGAGCACAATTCTCGTTGACAGAGAGACCAACGGCATAGACGCAGCCGAGATCGGTGAAAAACATGGATCACACATGACTTCGCTCGCAAATGTCTCATTCCAGGATTCAAGAGTCCCCTGCAGAAACGTGATTGGTAAGAGAAATGAGGGCTTTCGTAATATCATTAACTTCTTCAACAAGAGCCGAATAGAGATCGCTGCTCAGGGTTTGGGACTGGCCGAGGGAGTTTTGGAGAAGTTATTCGAATACGCCAAGAAGAATCATTACCTAAGAGGGAAGTTTACGGAGCAGGCAACCCAGCATCAGATCGCAGACATGAGAATTGCAGCGGAGTCACTGAAGCTGCTTGTGTTCAGAGCTGCTTCTCTGGTGGACAAGGGCAGACCGAACCCCAGATATACATCGATGGCAAAAAAACACTCAGGGGATGTCGCCAAGTTTGTTACCGGTGAGGCCTGTCGGATAGCAGAACCCGAGTATCGTCGTTGCGGCGACATTGAGGCGTACGATTTTCGGAGATTCGAACGCGATTCCAAGATCATCGATATCTATGAGGGCACAAAAGAAATCCAGAAGAATATCGTTTCGAGTCTTGAGCTTCGTCAGCATGGGCTATAGAGTGATGAGAACTTGAAGCCCCGAGAACGCCCTGGCCTTTAGAGGGTTTGAGAGTGGGATAAGATCAGGCGGACTTTGGCCGGAATTGGTGGTAATTAAGGTCAATGAGGATCTGATGCCGTGATGGACTCGACGATGCCCATGGCGACTGCCTGACTTTCCACATCTCTCAGACGTAAACCCGCCTGAAAGTGCCGATCTGGTTTGTCTGGTTCGCTCACCCGGTACCACTTTACCTCCCCTCTGACCCATGTGCTTCTTTTCTTGGCATCGATGAGCTCCACCTCCAGTTCAAAAGCCGAATCATCCTCCATGGCCTCGGAAAATATCTGACAGACGTCGTATAGATCCATGTGGGCATCGATCTGAAGCCCCTCGCATGAAATATTGTTAACAGCCCCTTTCACTCCCCACTTTCTGATTTCAGGAACAACATGATGGTCTGGATTCAAGTTGAACCGAGTCGCGAGGGTGGTCCGAAATCGGGGATGCTTCCTATTGTCGGCTCTCATGGTTACACTCCCATTTGGAACACAATATTCTTTGCCCGGGGAAAGAAAAAGCCTACTCCCTTTGCTTCACCAGGTAGGCTATTTGTCGAACTTCAGTTCTGCCCCACTCCGGCACGCTGTCGCTTCTCCTCGAGCATCTGTATCAGCGTTCCCATTGTAGCAGGATTCTGGATTCTGTCAAGTTTTTCTTGGAGGAATTACCCCAGTCCCCCCCTTCCCTCACTTTCAGGCTCTTCGGCAAGATCCCCTGAGGGATCTCTGAACTTCCGGATCAAAGGAATATCTATTCAGACTCCTCCTGATCGAGTTCCTCCAGGCGTTTCTCAATTTGGTTCCTGAGGCGGGTTATTCGGCTCATGATGGCCTTTTCCTGAGGACTCCCCTCCTCGACCGTTTCCATTTGCTCCTCCAGCTGATCGAGCTGTCTTTCATATTTCTCGATAAGAGGATCTTCCGGCTCCTCCTCGTCCGGCCCTCTTTCGCTGGCCAACCCCTCTTCAGTGGTCACGGTAGTTTCAACCTCTCGCTCAGGTGTTGATCTCACGGTCGACGGTGTGGGAGTTGGTCGTGATCTGGATCCTTCAGCCTGCTCAGGAGGGATGAATACACCTGATACGATTTCAGCCTCACCTTCTTCATTGCTCGGGGTGAAAATCAAGACATGGTCGATGTCTCTCAAGATCCGGTGAAGACCTTCTTCGAGTGCAATCCTATCGAATTGCACGGTTATCGATTTTTTGAGATTCTCGGGTGATTTGATCGAAATGCCCGTCTTTCCCGCCAGTGCGGTAAGAACTTCTTGAAGATCTGCATTCTCCAGAGCGACACTAAGAAGTCCTGCATCATCGTATGCTATGCGCAGTTTTTCGTCCTGGCCCTGAACGGAAGGGAGTGAAAGAATGAGTATGAATACAAAGCTGAAGCTGAGAATCTTGCGAAATCCCATAGTCTGGGATACCTCCTACCTCGGCTACCGGGCAATCCACCTCCAAGTATATCACCTAGAAACAGAGGTTGTAAGCCTTTCCCTTGAATAGGCAATGTAGGTCAGCATCTAGGATTTGTCCTTGCCCCCGTCTTCTTTCGATTCAGCCCTAAGTAACTGAAATATGTGCCACTCTCGTCGTTGCAACGACTGTGTCCTTTGTCGAATAGCAACCCTCATTCATTCCATTGGCGAGCATGGCCTCCGTGGTCATACTTCTTCAGCTTCGACCGTTCCCCCCCGTGTCTCTCTCGTTCCCGACACAACCGCGTGAAGAACGCCTTGAGGCTCTGGAAGCGGTCGTACCCGATCATCTTTCTTACCTCGATAACGAACCGAAAACGTTCGGTCGCGAGGTTGGCACGGGCATCCTCCAATCGCTTGAATTGCGCCATAACGGCCGGCTCATCCAACGACTCTTTTTCGAATACATTCTCGAGTTCAAGTCTTTCTCTTTCCATTGTCCCCTTCAAGTCAATCAACTTGCGGCGGTTGTCGAGAAACAGCTCGTCCAATGCCCCCTTCTCCTCGTCATTCAGATTGAGCTGCTCGGTCATTTCGTAAATGTCTGCATGAAGATATCCTGTGTAAGATCCTCTGAATCGACAGAAGAGCGCGTTCGGTAGTAAGCCACGCGAAAAATCTCTTCTCTGAAAAGATCCACAAGTTGCTAGTTGCTCAAAGGCATTCCTGTCGCCGTCCTTTGCTCTCTCTACCAGGGATTTCAAACTTGAAGCCGTGCCCTGGGTGCGAGCCCGTTATTGTTCTTGATCTCGGTGTGACATACTCCTTCTATATTACTCGTTCCGCGGGTATCTGTCCCGGCTTTGTCGGGGAACCGTTCCGAGATCTCTCGGTGCCACTTCCTTTCACCCTACAAGACGAATGAGAGGATCAATTTGTCTACATCCTTCACAAAGACATTCGACCTTGTGTCTCGTTCCTTTCCGAATTATTATTAGGCTCAAGCAAATCGATTTCACGAACCCTGCACCTCTCAGAAGACCCGAAAATCATGAGGGTAGAGGATAAACAGGGAACCATACGACACAAAGAGGGAAACAGAGAAATGAAGCGGACCTTCTGTCAGATCTGCAAGTGTGATTGCGGAATCGTTGCGGAGGTGAAAAACGGCAAGATTCTCAGAATTGAAGGGGACAGGGAGAATCCCAATAGCCGGGGAAAGCTTTGCGTCAAGGGCAAAAATTCACTCGATGTCCTCTATCACATGGACAGACTGAAAAAACCGCTATTGAATACGGGGGATAAAGGCAGCCCGAAATGGAAAGAGATTTCCTGGGATTTGGCCCTTGAGATCACAGAAAACAAGCTCGGTGAGTTAAAAACCAGACATGGACCCGAATCAGTCGCGTTTCTTTTCGGGACGACGAGCAGAACCTTGGACACGAGCCTTGTTAGGAGGTTCGCCAACGTATATGGGACACCCAACGTGACTCAAACCTGGTCTATTTGTGTTGGTCCGAAAGTGCTGGCCTACCTCGCCACCTTTGGAGGTCCGAGTTATCCAACCTGTGATTTTGCCAACGCCAATTTCATCATACTCTGGGGGGCAAACCCTCTCGTGTCATACATGCATCGGTACCATGGTGTCGTCCAAGACATTCTGAAAGCTAGGAGGACCAAAGGAGCATCCGTCGTGGTCGTCGATCCCAGAGAATCCGAGACGGCCAGAATCGGGGACTTTCACCTCCGGATCAAACCCAATTCTGATTTCTACCTGGCCATGGGAATGATCCAGTATTTGATCGACAACGATCTGTACGATCACGACTTCGTCAGGGAATATACAACGGGCTTTAACAAATTAAGGGAAAGCCTCGGAGGCTACGACCTCGAAACGGTAGCACGCAAGACGGATTTACCCATCGAACAGATCAGACAGATCACGGAGCGTCTGGCAGAATCAAGGCCAGCATCGATCGATAGACGGGAAGGGATCCTTCACAGTGTCAATGGCTTACAGACTGCGAGGGCGATTGCAATTCTGATGTCCCTCACCGGTAACGTGGACGTGCAAGGCGGACTCATATTTAACCCCCCAATCAAACTGAACAACATCACCTTGGAGGAGAGACTCCCGACCGGCAAAAAACCATTTTGGGGTGAACAGTACCCCCTGGCGTCCGATGGCAGTGGTTATCTCGCAGAGGCCATACTCTCGGATCGGCCATACCCGGTCAGATCGGTTTTTGTTCTGGAGTCCAATCCGGTTCTGACCCTCCCAAATACAAAAAAAGTCATCAATGCTCTGAAAAAACTCGAATTCGTGGTCGTCCACGACTTCTTCCTCACAGAGACCTGCAAGTTTGCCGATCTGGTTCTTCCAGCCTGCACTTTCTATGAAAAATCAGAGGTCGACGTGGGTCTTCTGAAAAAAGTAAGGTGGTTCCGTATCAGAAGAAAGGTGGTAGAGGCCCTCAATGAATCGAAATCCGAGGCGGAATTCGTGAGGGATCTTGGAATCAAGATGGGTTATTCGAATGAGTTCGACTTCCCTACTGAGGACAGTATGTTGAGGGCTTTGCTTGAGGGAAGTGATGCAGAAAGGTATTCTCTGGGCGAGCTCGAAGATGGAATCTACCTCGAAGATCTACGGCCTGGATATCTGAGAGAGAGGGGCTTCAACACGCCATCAGGCAAGATAGAGTTGGTCCCTTCGATCCTCAGGCCATTCCATGATGATTTGCCCCATCCGGTTGCGAGTCCTACCGAGTCGGGAAAATACCCTTTCCTTCTCATTACAGGACCGAAAGTGCCCCCCTACTATCATTCCCAATTCAGAAATACTCAGACTCTAAGTAAACTAAACCCGGTTCCCTGTGCAGAGGTGGGAAAGGGTATCGCCCAAAAGATGGAGATCTCTCATGGAGACATCATCGAGATCCGAACCCATGTCGGGAGGCTCAATATCAAAGCGGCGGTCAAGGAGAATATGCACCCCTTCACCGTTTCTGTGCCCCATGGATGGGCAGATTGTAATGCCAACGTTCTCACAGATGATCTTATCACTGAACCGCTCAGTGGAGCTCCAATGTATAGGGGGATTCCCTGTCAAGTAAGAAAAGCGCTGGAGTTTCCTTAGATATTGACCATTCATTCAAACGAAAACTGAAATGAGACTTAATCCTGGATTGGGGAAATGCCTAAAACCCTTTTCGCTTTTCCCAAAGTTTCTTGATAAATCTAAGGCTCGCTTCAGGCGCTCTCAAAACTCTCCGCCTCAGGCGGATCAAATAGTTGAGAGCGTTTGTCTTGCGCATCACCAAAGGTTTATGAGCAAAAAACATTTGCANNCCGGAAATTAAGCAAAAGATCCGTGAAATGGTTCGAAGGAAAGAAATATCCATATGAAAGACCTGGATTTTCTCGAAGATCTGACAGCATGTGAACTTTGTGAACACCGTTGCAAGGTAAACCGATTAAATGGAAAAACCGGTGTTTGCAGGGTCACACTGCCAGCTGTTGCTTCTGCCACTTTGCATCCAGCACCGCCAGAAAGCTACACAGTATTTATGGCTGGATGCAATTATAAGTGTCTGAACTGCCAAAACTGGACAATTTCACAGTATCCGGATAATGGCTTCGACCAGAGAGGATACGAGGACCCAGAAGAACTGGCCAGAGAGTGCGTGAAGGAGCTAGGGACCCTGCCAGCTCAGCTCATGAGAGCTGACAGGATCTTCTTTTCTGGAGGAGAGCCGACCATTCACCTCCCGTATATCACCAAGGTTGTCGAAGAGGCGAGGCAGATGAATCGTGGTACGAGAATCAATTTCGACACCAATGGCTTCATGACCGAGAGAAGTCTAGAAAGGATATTGGGTTTTACAACATCAATTACCTATGACCTGAAGGCATACCATGATGAAGTTCACCTTGCCCTGACAGGAGCACCTTCCAAGCCAGTTCTCAGGAATGCCGAACAAATTGGAAGGCATGCAAAGGACAAACTCTGGGAGTATCGAATCACGGTGATACCGGAAATAAACGAGAATGAGGTGAAACCCCTGGTCGAATTCATAGCGAACATCGATCCCACATTGCCCGTATGCTTCCTGGCTTTTAGGCCAAATTTTGTCTTGGAGGAACACCCCGGCGCCGGAAGAGTTCTTATGAACAGGTGCGTTGAGATGGGAATGCGTTCCGGCCTGACAAATGTCTCCTGGTCTGGCAACGTTGGCCTCCCCGGTACGGTCATGGGCATAGAAAGCAAGGTGAGCGAACACTATACCTCACAGGGGGCACAGCTGGCCGCCTCTTATGCGTTCCATGCCCGCTGTCAAACCCATCCCAGAGACTGCTCAACCTGCACCTCAAATCAGGCATGTGAGGTCAAAACATATGTGCCTAGAATAGCAACCTAACAGGGCGAGGCTGAGAGAGGGGCACTAAACCGCGACCTGGAGGTTATCGCCACTGTTCTGGAAGGTCCCTTCGGAAAACCGGTAGACCTTGAGAACCGTCCGGATTTCCGTGTCATTCTGGATAAACCCCTCAACCCGCTCACGGGAACTGATCAGGTTGTCCCCGTCCAGGTCAAGCCTCGAGAATACCTCTAGGGTTTCCCCTAATTCACCCTTTTCAAGGAAGCCATTTCCGTTCTGGTCGAGATTCGCAATTTTTCCGGGAAAGAAATCCCGAATCGATCCAGCCAACCTGTCATGAGTTGAAACTGAGAAAGAAAGGCCGCTCTGGGGAAGGGCCGGTTGCCGGCTTCCGTCGAGAGTTCTTGCCGGCTCGTGCTGTTTCGGGAGATCTACATATCGTTTGACCTCAGACAATTGGAGGGGGCTGTCTTGGTTTCGATCGGTCCGGTTGAAAACATCACCATCGCCCCGGAATTCAGATTTTTCAACAATACCATCGGCGTTCTCATCGTATCTCTGGATGCAGTTCTCCGCAATCCGCGATTCAATTCGATTCAATAAGAAACGCCATCTGGCATTGACAGGCTGAATCTGAATCATGTGATCCCCTATCTCCCAATAAAAGCCTCTCTTCATACTATTACGGGTCCCCAGGTCTATCGGGGCCTCACGGCCGCATGAAGGGAGAGGTATCGGCAAAAATGCTAAAGAACTTTAGGTTTTTTTTGGAGAAGAAGATAAACACACTTAACTAATTGTAATCATTAAATTGTTCTATGATCACAGAGTACTTTTGCGAAACTTCAGATCATTTCATCGGGTCAGACATCGAGTCTCATTGTGGCAACGGGGGACCCAACCTCCCCACTTGATATTGTGGTTCCAAGGTCTGTAGAATTTAGCCAGTCACGAGTGAGTCGAAAAGAGGCGGCTATGAGTGAACCCAAGATTCTGGAGATATTCTCTGATTACGTGTGACCGTGGTGTTATTTCAGTACC
>WVXP01000237.1:8628-10631 GCA_011773445.1 Pseudomonadota bacterium
GGGCGTATTGAACGATTGAAACAGGAATATGAAATCCAAACACGATGGACCGCCTTTCCGCTTCATCCCGACACTCCAAAAGATGGGCTTTCCCTCGAGGAACTCTTTGCGGGTCGCTCTCTAGACATAAANNAAGGTAACGGCGACGAATTTCATCACGCGGTCTTTCGGGCATATTTCGTCGACGGCAAGAACATCGGTGAAATCCCTGAACTCGTTCATTTGGCGCAATCGGTCCGTTTGCCAGGTAAAGAGGCCCAAAAGGTGCTCCAAACACGAGCATTCAAAAAAGCCGTCGATTCGGACTGGTCACGGGCGCACACGATGGGCGTGAATGCGGTTCCGACTTTTGTCATCCATCAACGGGCGGTCATGGGCGCACAACCATACGAAGTATTAGAACAGCTCATGAAGGTGAACAAAGTAAGAAAACGCCGAACTTCCCGATAGGTTTCCTCCTTTCAATCCTTTTGACATCCCAACGGGTTTTTGCCCGGTTCAATTTTCTCGAATAACTGATTCGTTCCGATCACCTCCCCCACAAGCAGGATCACGGAAAATCGTCGGAGCACAAAACAGCATTTTTGTGTTATTGTTCCTCTCGCAAGGAGTAGGCACAATTCCGACGACTCTTGAGGATGGAAACACGCGCTGGTGGTCCAGGTGCCCCATTGTCCTTTCGCGAACCCGTGAATAAGCCCGCAACCAGATTTGATTGGTGGCTTCTGGGAATATGTTCCTCGAGGATCACCACCTACCTGGTCTTCATGACCTACGCAGCGGCTCTTTCTGTCTTACAGAAGGAATGGAAGATGTCCGCGGCCGCAGCTGGGTCGATCTCAAGCGGCTTCCAATTCGGTTATGCTTTCTCTCTTGTCGTCTTTTCGGCCTTGGCAGACAGAATGGGCGCCAAGCGTGTCTTTCTCATGTCAAATCTTCTATCAGCTTTTGCCTCATTGGTTTTCGCCGGCTTTGCTGGGGGATATTACTCGGGCTTGGTTTTGTATACCCTGATCGGAGTCTCTCTCGGCGGAACATATCCTCCGGCACTGATAATGATTGCAGACCGTTACCCCAGTAAAAGCCGCGGAAAGTCTGTTGGCTTTTTTATCGCAAGCACCTCTCTCAGTTACGCCCTCTCCCTCGGAATGAGTGGACTGGTGTTATCCTGGGGCGGGTATCGTGGTGCTTTCCTCCTCACCTGTCTGGGCCCATCGGTCGGGTCCATACTGGCATGGATTACCCTGGGCTCGACAGCCAATAAAGTATTCCCTCGAAGGCAGGAACAAAAGTTCTCGACTGAGGTTCTTCGAAACAAAAAAGCCGTCCTCTATATAACCGGCTATGCCTTCCACAGTTGGGAGATTCTCGGGATGTGGGCGTGGACACCGGCCTTTTTATCGGCCTGTCTGGCGGTGCGTGGGTCTGAGATTCTGAAAGCCGCCGGGAGTGGAGCATACATCGTAAGCCTATTTCACCTCATGGGTATGACGGCATCTTTTTCAATGGGAACCTTATCTGACAGACTGGGTCGTGCCTCGGTCATACTTCTCCTGGCCAGTCTCAGCACCGCCTGCTCCTTTGTAATGGGTTGGCTCATTGGATTTCCCATTGCTCTGGTCGTTGCAACGGGTATGGTATATGCATTTTCAGCTCTGGGAGATTCCCCAATCCTTTCTGCAGGACTGACCGAGAGTGTTGAAAGTTCTTACTTGGGAGCCGCCTTTGCCCTGCGGTCTTTTCTCGGCTTCGGGGCCGGCGCCCTCTCTGCTCTAGCGTTTGGTGTTCTTCTCGATTTGGTCAACCCAGCATCTCTAGAGACCGGCATCTACGGCACATGGGGCTGGTCCTACAGCGCGCTGGGCTTGGCTGGTTTAGGGGTCGTGTGGGCGGCATATGTCCTCAGAAGAGTATCAAGTGACCGATTCGGTCTGAAGACAGATTCAGATGGCTCCGCCATTCACAACTAGGATGCCCGCCACCTCTCCTGCTCATGCACACCA
>WVXP01000263.1:0-1856 GCA_011773445.1 Pseudomonadota bacterium
ATCATCGATCGGGAAAAACTCGAAGCCATTACCAGAAAAGGCCTCATCAGCCCAAGGCTCCAAACAAAAGCGCTAGAGGTTTCCCAAAACCTGTACGACCAGATGAAACGTGATGACTAGGATCCGCCCTGTAGGGTCCCACCCACCACGATACCGAGACACCTTTTGAACGTTCTGGGGGTTTCTCAGACGATCCTGACGATTTCAGTAATGCAGCCTTTTTTGAGAGCGCTCATTCATTGTAAGATAGTATGGGAAAGGGAGACCAAAAAGGAGAATCCTAACCGGGGAAAACATGAACAAGCGAGTCATTGACGTCCACATGCATATTGGTGGAAAAGGGAACAGCAGTCCGTGTAAGATGTCCAAGAAGTTTCTCTCCAGTCCCGCCTACCTGTACATGGTCGTAAGGTCTGGAATCCCCCTGCGCGACCTCATAGAAGACCATGACAAGGCGATACGGACGACCTTGATCAAACGGCTCAACAATGCACCCAGTGTGGATTTTGGCGTGTTTCTGGCCTTTGATGCGGTCTACAAAGAAAATGGTGAAATCGATGAGAAAAAGAGCCACATGATAACTCCCAACGAATACGTTATGGAAATGTCAAAGAACAATCAGAAAGTGCTTTTCGGTGCATCAGTCCATCCAAATCGCGGCAAAGAAAGAGGAACCGAGCAGATTGACAAGTGGATCGAAGGCGGGGCAGTCCTCATGAAATGGATCCCGAATTCTCACATCATTGATCCTTCCAACGACAAATACAGATGGTTCTATGAAAAACTCGCCGCTGAAGATCTTCCCCTCCTCTCCCACACCGGACCAGAACATGCCGTTCCGGTTGTCAAAAGAGAATATCAGAAATTGGGCGATCCCCGGAAGCTCAGGCTCGCCCTCGACACAGGGGTCAAAGTGATTGCAGCCCATTCTGCCTCATCCTTTTTTCCTTGGGAGAAAGGATATCTCGACGAGCTGAGCGAGATGCTCGAGGAAGCTGATCGAAGGAACTGGAACCTGTATGCGGACATTTCTGCCATGTGCACATTATTCAGGGTTTCAATCATTGATGACATATTGGAAAAAATCCCACCTCACCGGATGGTTTTTGGAAGTGACTATCCCATCCCAGTCGATGATATGCCGCCCCACTTCGTGGAGACGATGGATTTGGAAGAATTCCTCCGAATCGTGAAAATCGATAATCCGATTGAGAAGAATTATCAGCAGCTTTTGGCCATGGACTTTCCGAGAGAAGCGATGACAAAAGCCTCAGAACTGCTTCACATTCCCGAAGAGAAGTTGGACACTGTGGGGGCTGGTCTTTAGACCCAAAGAACCGAATCACAATCTGATTCTATCTCAGGCGTTCCTCCATTTCCCAAAGGATATGTTTGACAATCTTCAGATTTCTTTGAATATCCTCAATTTCTCAAGTGGCCGTCTCGCGTCCCTTCACTCCCGTGCTCTCGCGGTGACCTTATTCCCACCTTTTGCGAGGCATTGTCGCTCAGGGACAAAAGTCCCCTTCAAAAACGGAGGAACTGCTCAATTCTATCTCCCTTCTCTTCATGGTCTTTGGGAGAGAATGTCGGAGTGGTGCCGAGGTGAGGGTCGGCCTACTGGCAGACCACTCCATCATCCGCGGTTTAACTCAATTCACCAAGAATCAATTCAGAAAGGAGACCATTATGTCACAAGCGCCCGGTCTCAGATTTGAGGAGACGATGTGGGGCTACTTTGCCGAGGGGGTGGATGATTTTCAAGAGGGATACAACCAGGGCGAGAAGTCGAACCGGCGCCTGCAGTTTTCGGTAACCATCGATATCGAGAACATGGAAGATTTTATTAAACTCAG
>WVXP01000263.1:1915-5242 GCA_011773445.1 Pseudomonadota bacterium
GGGATAAGAGCGATTACTATTTACACGGCTACAAGGTCATCTACCATGACAAAGGCAAGATCGATCCCCTTGAGGACATGACGACCCTTTTTACGCGAATCTATCGCTTGGGTGATGGCCGGATGAATCCCTTCGGTTCCGGTATCCTCAAATTTCACTTGACCGACCTTCCTTCCATGATGGCCTCTCTCCATCCTACACATTGTGAGAACATCATCGACAGAGTAAAAGTCAAGCTCCAGTTTTTCTCTTATGTCTATGGTGAAGTCCGTGATACGTACCTTCATGACATCAGTCCCTTCTATTTTACGGAATACGAAAACCTTGTCCTTTCCGGCCGCCTCTCCCAAGAGGGCAAGGTAAAGAATTTCTTCTTCTTTTCGGGGATCCACGATAAAGATTTCCCCTGGGGAGATAAAGCAACCTTCTGGGACGTAGCACTCGTGATCGAGGAAGATGACGGACAGTTCAGACCCTTCGCCCTGACCAACCATCGGATCGAGAATCTATTCCTGGATGTTGAAAAAGGGCGATATCACTACGAAGGAGAGATATTTGAGATTCGTAGAGGAAACCATGCCTCTTTCAGTCATATGAGAAAGTCTGATCTACCCGACCATATGGAAAAACTCCAAATCAAGATCCGTTTAGAGTTCAAGGTAAAACCACTCCCTACCCAGAGCATCCCCTTCAGCCTGAAATCGAATTATCAGAGGCATATCAAAAGGCCATTTCTGGAAGACATCCACGAGTGGCTGCCCCACTTTGACACCCTAGGAATACACTTAACCCCGCACTGGGTCACGATAGAAGATGGGCAGATCGTCCTAAGCAGGGGATCGGAGACTTCGACTTTCGAAATCCTTCAGGAGGGAACGCTGGGCGAGGCGGAGATCTCCTCCTTTATGAACATCAGATGGCCGACCCTCTACTATAACTACTTTTGTGCTATAGATCCCTCCGAAGACATCCTTAGACTTCATATCCGCTCAGATACACTTCGGGCGGACCGACAGGATTTTATCGCTGACAAGATCGAAGCGCAGCTGGGAAAGATTATCGATCACTTTGCCTGGCTCGATTATGAAATCAAGAGGAAAAAGGCCCAATCACTCTCAAGAGAAGAGGGAGACCAGTTTCCCCCCGTAAAGAGAGTCCTATTGGAGATCAATAATGATCACTATCCCACTGCTGTTTTTCAGCGACGGATCGTCGAATTAAAGGAAACGGATGGTCAAGTTAGACTTGCCCTCGAGGAGAATATGGATCCTCTCAATCTGGCGAGTATCGACTCTGATCATAAAGCCGTGGTTGCCGCCGTTAAGGATCCAAACAAACATAAGGCTCTGGAGCAGGTCATCGAAATGACCGGGTTTTTCGACAAAATGGAGGCTGTGAGAAGAGAGACGGGCAAGAACAAAGAAGCGTTCTCTATTATCATCAAACCGAATTTCATGTTTATGTATTCTTTGAAAGATCGCACAACCTTTACGGATCCTGAACTCGTTGAGCATTTGGTTGAGCAGATTTGGAAAAGAGGATACCGAGAGATTGCGGTGGCAGAAGCCAGGAGCACTTACGGAACATTCTTTACCAATCGAGAGGTCAGTACAGTCGCGAGCTACATTGGACTTGACGGGATTTGTCCCAATCAAGGGAGTTACCGGGTTATCGATCTGTCTCTAGGTGGAGAAGAATATGAATATGAAGGTAAGCTGGGAAAACACTCTGTCAACAGGGATTGGAAAAACGCCGACTTTAGAATCTCTTTCGCCAAAAACAAGACCCACTCTTACTCCTACTACACCTTAACAATCAAGAACATCTACGGAGCCCTGCCTGAAGAGAATAAATTCAAAGAATATCATTGTGAACGGGACATCGTGTCAACGACGATAGAATACCTGAAACATTTCCCGGTTCATTTCGGCTTCATTGACGCCCATGTGAGTGCTGATGGACCTTTTGGCATCTTTGCCGACAAAGATCCCAATTATACGGACACGATTATCGGAGGTGACGATATCGTCGCAGTCGATTGGATTGGAGCAGCAAAGATGGGTCTCGATCCCATGGTCAGTGGCTATATGAAAGAGGCAGTCAAGGCCTTTGGGAAGCCCGAAATCCAGATGTTGGGTGACCGCACTTTATATCCCGATTGGGTGAACGTCCCCGATATCATTTCCAAGATGGCCTTTGGACTCGACCGGGAGTACTATTTTGGTAACTTCTTCTACTCCATTTTTTCCACCATGGACCCCTATTTTGAATACCGGGAAGAAAGTACGATGCGTCGAATTTTCAGGGTTTTCACCAAACCCTTCAGACGTCTGTTTTTTGAGATGGTGCGCCAGGGTGTGGTCGACGAAAAGTTGAGTAATAAACTCTATAAACGATATGCTGGAATGAGTTGGTGGCAAAGACTCTTTGGTTAAACCGGTTCAGGTCGAGGAGAATTGGGTGAATGCCCTTGGGAGTATTGAGTATGAGGGGCTCGCGGGTACGCATACTATTTCTGGCAGACACACACCTGGGTATCGATCTGCCTTTACATCCAAGAGTCAGCCGGCGGAGGAGGGGGGTTGACTTCTTCCAAAACTTCAATCGCGCTTTGGGACCGGCGTTCAAGGGCCAAGTCGATCTGGTGGTCCATGGAGGTGATCTTTTCTACCGGAGCAGAATTCCCACGGTTCATGTCGCAGAGGCATTCAAACCGCTCCTGAAGATCGCCGAAGGGGGAACCCCCATCTTTATCGTTCCTGGAAACCATGAGAGATCAAGGATCCCTGATTCCCTGTTCGTCAGGCACCCAAACATCCATGTCTTCGACAAACCAAGGACCTTCCTCCTTGAGGCCAGAGGCGCTACGATCTCCTTGAGCGGGTTTCCCTATTGCAGGGATGGGGTCAGATACCATTTCAAGACCCTCGTCGATCAAACCGGCCACGGGCAGATAGAGAGTGATATAGCACTGCTTTGCATGCACCACATCGTTGAAGGAGCCAAAGTCGGCCCTCAGGATTACACATTCAAATATGCGCCAGATGTCATCCAGGGGAAAAATCTCCCCAAGGGCTTTGCCGCCGTCTTGACCGGACACATCCACCGTGCCCAGACGTTGACCGCGGATCTAAGTGGAAACCCATTGGCTTCGCCCGTCCTTTATCCGGGCTCGATTGAGCGGACCTCTTTTGCTGAACGATACGAGAGGAAAGGCTACCTGATCGTCCACGCAGTGCCCTCAGAGAAGCGGGGAGGATCGATCGTTTCTCGTTCTTTTGTCGACCTTCCGACACGTGCCATGTATGCCATCACCCTGGACGTGGA
>WVXP01000263.1:5401-8103 GCA_011773445.1 Pseudomonadota bacterium
CCTGCCGACAAACAAAAAAACCAGTCTTTACGATACTGGATCAGTTTCTCAACGAGGGGTGATCGGAGGAGGAAATGCCCGTTTTGTCCCCATAGGGGGACTGGAATATTTCCGATGCCGACGTCTCTCGGCATCGGAAATGAGCATTTCTCAGTGTCCTGTGTGTCTCTGTGGTGAATCAGATGAACTTGAAGGTTTTTTGGGTTCGTTTGCTTTTGAGCCAGGAGTAAACGACGTTGGCCCGATCGAGAAAAATCGAGTCGGATTCTCCACGCCCGTCATCGATTCTCTTCTCTGTTTCCCCACGGGTTTTGATGGACTCGTCATTTGGGAGATGTACTCTTGAAAACCTGATGAGATGACCTCTGTGAAAGAGATACATGTTTCTGGAGGGTCCCGATTCTGTGACAACCAGATCCCTCTTTCTGAATTGATCGTAAAATCCCTGTCTTTCCATAAAAGTCTTGCAAAAGATCACTTGATCCCGCAGTTTCGCCGCACGTTCAAAGTCCAGATTTTTCGTGGAACTCTCCATTTCATCTCGCAGCCTGCAAATGCTGTCACGGGCATCTCCCCGCAGAAATGCTAAGACTTTCTTTACGGTTTTCTGGTATTCGGCTCTCGTGATCTTATTCCTGCAAGGAGCTGAGCAAGTCCTGAGTCTGTGATTCTGGCATCTCTCCCTCGGCACGGCCTCGTCACAATTTCGAATTGGGTAGCATGTATGGATGATCTCCAAGACGTCCAGGACAAAGAAATCATCAGGAAACGGCCCGAAAACGGTTTGACTGACCGCTCTCTGATGGATATTTAAGATTCTCAGTCTAGGGTAATCCTCGTCACTCAAAGTGAGATAACGATTTCTCAAGAATTTCTTCTGCCTTGCATTGTAGGTGGGCCAGTGTTTCTTAATCAATCGATCTTCCAGCAAGAGCGCGTGGAGTTCGGATTTTTGGACCAGCCATTTGATGTCCGCAACACTGCGGCTCATCTGCTGGATTCGGTACTCCATTCTTTTTCTGGAAGCGTTGAAATACTGGGATACTCGCCTTCGTAGATCGATCGCCTTTCCGACGTAAATGACCCTTCCGTCTCTGGCATAGAAAAGGTAGACCCCAATCTCCTGGGGAATTTCCTTTAACCTGATCGTCATGTCCCTGTCCGGATTTCTCCGGCTCCCTTGTCTGAAGTCGTTCTGCACCTGGCTTTCTATTATCTCCCGCACGTCACCTGATCTCACCCAAGTCAGTGCCTTAGATTTCTTCCATATGCGCCGGTCAAAGTCAAGTCTGAGTTTTACTGGAGTTTCCTCAAAAACCAGGTATGTAGCTATGCAAGTAGTCGGAACTTAATTCTGNNATTCTGTTTTCGAATTACGCAAGTGCCCGACTCCCTTTTCGCTGGTTCCCAAAGGTTTTTTGATAAAACTGAGGAAACTCCAGTGAGTTTTAGGGATGAAACAAGAGGTTTTTGGTTCAAAAAAAAACTTGACAAATCTGTTTTTTTTGATTATACTGATTTATCAGATTAATCAAACACCTTCCCACGAGGTCATGGAAATGTCAGAAAGAGATCAAAACGAATCGATTTCAGCGCTGGGGACCGCGGAAATTGGCTGCTGTAGAGTTGAGTCACTCATCAGCGTGGATGAGAGAGGTCAGATGGTGCTACCCAAAGAGGTGAGGGAAAAAGCAAACATTCGCCCTGGGGATAAACTCGCCCTCATCAGTTGGGAAAAAGACGGTGAGATCTGTTGCGTTTCTCTGATCAAAGCCGAAGGCCTCATGGGCATGGTGAAAGGCCTACTCGGCCCAATGATGAAAGAAATGTTCTCAGGGTAGGAATCACTAAAAACTCTGGAGGTGTGTGACAATGAAGAATGAAAAGGTAAAGACCGTTGTCAGGGAGAGTTACGCACGAATTGCGAAGCAGAACAGTTCCTGTTGTGGCCCGCCGAAATCCTGCTGTGGCGGCCCTGATCCGGTCCAAAATATCAGTGAGAGGATGGGGTACACTCAAGAGGACCTCAAAGCTGTCCCTGAAGGGGCAAATCTCGGTCTCGGTTGTGGAAATCCTGTCGCCCTTGCCAGTCTAAAAGAAGGCGAGACTGTTCTCGATCTCGGCTCCGGCGCAGGGTTTGACTGCTTTCTTGCCGCACAGAGGGTAGGGCAGCAGGGAAAAGTGATCGGGGTGGATATGACCCCGGAAATGATCGACAACGCAAGAGAACATGCCAAAAAAGGGGCCTACCAAAACGTGGAGTTTCGGCTCGGAGAAATTGAGAATCTCCCTGCTGCTGACGGGTCTGTCGATGCGGTCATTTCCAACTGCGTTATTAATCTCTCTCCAGAAAAACGCAGGGTCTTTGCGGAAGCCTTCAGGGTTCTCAAGCCGGGAGGGAGGCTCATGATATCTGACATCGTATTGCTCAAAGAACTCCCAGAATCCATAAAGAACTCCATTGAAGCTTATGTCGGGTGTATTTCCGGCGCTTTAGAGAGGACTAAATACCTACAGGCCATAGAAGCGGCAGGTTTTCAGGACTTGAGAATCATGAACGAAACAGCCTTTCCAATCGAATTCCTGGCAAATGATCCTGTCGGAAATGCGATCATCCAGGAATCGAATATTCCGCAAGAAAAGTTGAAAGATTTTGATCGGTCGGTCGCAAGCATTAGCGTCCATGCGACGAAACCAAGTTA
>WVXP01000263.1:8113-9416 GCA_011773445.1 Pseudomonadota bacterium
AACGACTGCTTGAGGACACCCCGGATTTGCCGAACCCAGAATTGACCCTTTGTAGTGGACGCACCGTTCTTCATGCCACCGCCGGCCCAAAAGAAGATAAAAGGTCTGAGAGGATTCTCGACGTCGATTGCACCATCGGGATTCTTGCTTTCTTCTTAGCCCGAAACGAACGAATTTTCGGCTGACGAATAACGTATTCGCGCGTCAGTCGCTCAACTGCGACGCGCTCATCTTTCGATTCTTTCGACCTGAAAGGAGAAGAACGTTAATACCATTAGCGACTAGAAGCCGTCCCCCTTTGACCACGGTTATTTTCCACCCTTAATGGCTTACAGCCAGATTTTAGAAAAAGATTTCATTAAAAAAGACTTGCCAAACGCCGTTCAGATGACTATTATGTTAATAGCATGAACGAAGTTACCCCCAGAATCAACGAAGAGCTGATTCGGTATCAAACGCAGCGGTTGCAGGATCTCATCGTTGAGATGCTTCACTGCTGCGAGGATAGAAAGTCTTTCATGTCGCAGAAGTTTGGGTTGCCTGCGGCTGAACTGAAGTGCCTGATGTTGTTCGAGGGCGAGCGCTATCTGACGGTGAAGGGTGTGGCCCAAAAACTGGAAGTTGCCAAAAGCCGCGTCACGAAAATCGTCAATGGACTTATTGAGAAAGGTCTTGTGGTGCAGATCGATGACCCTGAGGATGGACGGATCAGACTCATTAGCCTGACCTCAGCTGGACAGAAGAAGTCTGACGAGATAGACGCTTTTCAAAAGGAGATTCATCGCAAGATTCTGTTGCAGATGGACGGGAATGAGCGAAAAAACGTCCTCTCCCATCTCGAATTGCTCAGGTCGGCCATGGAGGGCGTTAAGGAACAATTGGTATAATATTGACGAAAGATCGTGACCTGGAATTTCCAAAAAAGGTTGGCTTATATCGCTAATTTTGTGTGCGTTTAATTGTTAATAACATCAACAAAATAGTTCGTAAAATCGAAGATAAAGGAGGATAGGATGGAAGGGAGCACGGCAAAAAAAGAAGAAGTTGGGCGACAAAGCGGCAAGATTCCGACAAATGAGGAGATCCAGAAACAGATCGCAGAGCTCAAAGCCCAGATGGAAGCACTTTCTGAGGCGACTCCCGAAAACAAAATCTCCATGATTGTCTTTAGCGGCGACCTAGACAAGGCGCTAGCAGCTTTTATTATCGCCACTGGCGCGGCGGCTATGGGCATGGAAGTGGTTATGTTCTTCACGTTTTGGGGCACCCCCGTGATGAGAGATCCAGCCAAAAGAGTTGGTGG
>WVXP01000263.1:9439-26311 GCA_011773445.1 Pseudomonadota bacterium
ATGATGAAGTCCCTGATGAAAAAGAAGAACGTTGCTTCCCTGGATCAGATGCTCGAGATGGCGGCAGAGTTAGGCGTCAAGATCTACATCTGTGAGATGTCCATGGCGCTCATGGGATTCAAAAAAGAGGAATTCATCGACTATCCTGGCCTGGATTACGTCGGTGTCGCCACATTCATGGAACAGGCAAAAAATAGCAGGGTCCAACTCTTTATCTGATCGAGAGAAATCGCATCGAATGTGATCAGAGGATTGGAGTGGGGACGCAATCTTTTCCAATGTCCCCATTGGATCTCCGCGGGTAGTAATTTACGCCTGCACAACAAGAGCAGCCCAATCGCGATTTTACCCAAGGAGTGCGAGGGAATGAATTGGTTCTCATATCTCGTAGCGGGGATTATGGTCTATGTGGCAGCGGCAGTCTTTTTACTGGGTATGAGCTACCGGGTCTATCAATGGATAAGATCGCCCAAACCCCGCTTCAGGACGGGGGTGTTCCCCAAGCCAAGCACGCCAGAAGCAAGATGGCTCAGGGTTGCCAGAGATTCATTTATTTTTCCAGAGGCGAGGACTTATGACCGATGGATGTGGATCTTCACGATTCTTTTCCATTTTGGGCTGCTCGGTGCCCTTGTTGGACATCTGAGGCTCGTCCAGGAACTCACCCCTCTCGCTAACGCATTGGGAGCAAAGGGAATGGAGCAACTCTCTTGGTTAGGGGGCGGGATCATGGGAATCATTCTCATTGTGACCCTGGCTTACTATTTCCTTCGTCGCCTCACCCCGCCTTATAAGGAATTATCGATCCTCGAGGACTACCTGCTTCTNNAAGCCGGCTTTCTCCCATGCTCTGGCAGAATCATCAACCAAATCGGCTCTGGTATTTCACGTCCTGTTTGCAAACCTGTTGCTGATTTATTTTCCTTTCAGCAAGCTCGTTCACGTGATTGCAACATTTCCGGCGAATCTGACGAAACGTCGGTAAGAACAAACAGAATCGTATCAGACCTCTTTGTAACTGTCCCAAAAGTCTACGGCACAACACACTCACTCAAGAGGAGGATATCATGACCGAGGAAATCAAGGTGGATAAGACGATGGATCTTAAAGGACTGCCGTGTCCCCAGCCGGTGATCAAGGTGAGCAAGGGAATCAAGGAGATCGCGGTAGGGCAAGTTCTGGAGGCAGTGACGACTGACCCAGGCTCCCTCTCCGACTTTCCAGCCTGGGCCCGTACAAGTGGCAATGAAATCCTGAAGACGGATCAAGATTCGGACGTGATCAGGTTTCTCATCAAGAGGGTGAAGTGAGAGGAGCCTGAGTTTTCCATAAGCGATATCCCTCCCCTCCACGATCCATTTTTCTGTCTTGTGGGGGAGTCCTCAGGAGAAACAAGGAGTGTTCCCGCGTCCATGGGTGAGACAATAAAGAGGCAAGCGTGATGGATAAGGAGAAAAAGAAGAAACTGCTCGAGCTTTTTGGATCCAAGCTGGACCGACCCATGCGCTATTATCTGGACACCTGTACGCGATGTGGCTTCTGCAATGAGGCGTGTTTTGCTTACGCCTCAGTTCCTAAGGCGGAATATACACCCTCCTGGCGGGCTGAGATCCTTCGGAAGATATACAAACGTCACTTCACGATAGGGGGCAGGCTTTTTCCAAGTCTGGTCGAGGGGTTAGAGCTGAGCGACGAAACAATGGATCTGCTCTACAAGGCCGCATATAGCTGCACCGGATGTCGTCGATGCATGATGTATTGCCCCTTTGGCATCGATACACAGGCTATACAGTCGATTGCGAAGTTACTCCTCATCGGCAATGAGAAAGAACCTGAAGTGCTCTCGATGCTCGCCGACGCTTCGATTGAGAAGGGGAAGAGTCTTGACCTTTTCAAGGACTCCTTCATGGAAGGCATCAAGCGCCTAGAAAACCAGATCATCACGAAGTGGAAGGGGGAATCCCATGAAATCATCCCCATAGACAGGGAAGGAGCAAACCTTCTGTATGTGGCCCTGGCTGGTGCCCATTCGATCGTTCCTGCGGCTTCGATTTTCAACGCAGCCAAAGAAAACTGGACGTTGAGTTTCTTTGAGGCGGTCAACTTCGGCGCCTTTGTGGGTGACCCAACCAAAACCCAGCTCATCGCCAAAAGAATCATCGATGAGGCAATCAGACTCAAGGTGAAAGAGGTCATTATCTGTGAGTGTGGGACGGCTTTTCGAGTCATGAGGCACCTTATCGGGGAACAGCCTTTTCGGGTTTCCCACATATTAGAAGTCATTACCCGTTATATCAACGAGGGGAAAATAGAGCTCCAGAAAGATCGAGCGAACGGAATCATGACCTACCACGATCCCTGCCAAGCCGCCCGCAACGGCGGGATCATCGAAGAACCACGATATGTCTTGCAACATTTGACGTCCCATTTCAAGGAAATGACGCCCAGCCGGGAGTACAATTGGTGTTGCGGTGGAGGTGGGGGACTCGTTGCCCTCGACGACGAAACGGAAGAATTCAGAGAAGAAACTGGAAAGACGAAGGCCAACCAGATCAAAGAGACCGGGGCAACCATCGTCGCTACGGCTTGCGAAAACTGCCATACCCAGCTGAAGTTTCTCGGTGAGAAATACAATTTGGGAGCCAAAATCGAATTCTTGACGAACCTCGTGGCAAACTCCCTGGTACTCCATTGATCAAAGATCCGCCACCGTGATATTGGCCTGGCCACGGTACGAACGATCCGGTCTCGAGACCTTCGCTCATGGCTTCGAGAAAATAGGCCAAGCGGGGGATTGGTCTACGAGAGAACCAATTCTTTCGCGATGAAGGAATTGGTTTTTTTGTGCTCATCGGGTCCGTTGTGTCTCTGAGATATCGGATCTGAGTTGGCACTTCCGACGACCATCAGTTCTGGCATAGCCGCTCCAGAAAAAGGGAAAGGAACCGAGCTTCCTCCACATCGAGGCAAACTTGCGCGTTTGGCGATTTCTTCAACGTNNACGTGCATGGGTTTCGAAGAGACAAGAGAAGGGTCGATGACGACGCCAACTGCAAGGGGGTCATGAAGGGAAAAGCTCGGCTCCCCCTCTCGCTCCTCGGAGATGTCAAAAAGGTCCGATGTGCAGTCGCAGACAAACTGGCTCACATCCGTCCCACATGGAAAAACCTCGGCCTCCACGGTCTCTCGAGTGAGTCGGACTTTGCGGCTCACATCGAGTCCGACCATAGTAATCGGGATTCCCGCACCCAAGACGATGCTGGCAGCCTCGGGGTCGACAAATATGTTGAATTCTGCGGCCGCCGTGATATTCCCTGGAACGGTGACGGCTCCGCCCATCAAAACGATTCTCTTTAACCGTTTCATGGTGTCCCGGTCCCTCTCAATCGCATCTGCGATGTTTGTTAAGGGACCGAGAGCGATCAATGTGAAGGATTCTGGCATCGGACCGATGTGAAATAGGATCTCCTCGACAGCACTGCGGCCAGAAGGCGTTACCCGCGGGGGACCATATCGCGGACGGCCAGAAGAATCACGATATCGGTGGAGCCCTCCCAGCCCATCATCACCGTGAACGGACGTGGCAAAAACGGGAGGTTTTCTCCGGGGTTGGGATGACCCGCTCGCGACCGGAGGCTCTTGGGACAGCGACAGAAGTGACAGTACAGTGAAAACGTTTCTCGTCCCCACATCGACGGGAACATTACCACTGACCGTTGTGATGGCAGCGACTTCGAGTTCCGAAGATCGGAGCGCCAGAATCAACGCCAGGGCATCATCGATGCCAGGATCCGTATCAATGATGACTCGCTCTGCCATAAGAGAAATTCTAACGATACACCGGGGAATGTGAACGAGAGGGTCATTCCTGCGGAGTGAATTAGTCTTCTTCTAACTTGTAATCCTCTGGCGCAACCGCTCGCCTAGCCATCTTTTTCCTGAATCTTGCAGCAGCCTCGATGCCGGTCCGGAGGGCGGTTCGGTTAAGCGCCTCTGTGCCCCTGGGAACGCGGCCGAGAACCGCTTTTTCCAGAACCTCACCATTCAGGAGCGGACAAAACTCTGTCAGGGCACCGAGAGATACGATATTGGCCACGAATTCCTTGCCAACTTCTTCCCTCGCGATCTGAGTGAAGGGAATGGTGACCGCCCCCTCAAGGGGGACCTCAGACACAAAAGTTGAGTCAACCAACAGAATGCCATTGGGCTTGAGATCGGAAAAGTACTGATCACAGGACTTTTGGTTCATGGCCATGAGCATGTCGAATTTGATCGCTTTCGGGTAGTCGATCTCCTCGTCACTAATGATGACATCTGATCGGCTTACACCCCCTCTCGCCTCTGGACCGTAGCTCTGGGTCTGAGCGACGAATCTGCCACCATAAATACCTGCTGCCTCGGCCAAAATAATTCCAGCAAGGATCAAACCTTGTCCCCCTGATCCGCTCAGTCGGATCTCATAACGGTCACCGGGTTGCCTAACCCATTCGCTATCTTTCAACATCTTCGCTCCCTCACCCAATTAGGCCAGAAGGGATTCCGGCAATTTTGGCAGTCCACGGTGAGGTCTGGAGGTCCGGCTGGTTAAACCAGCGGATGTCTCTTGTCAGTTCCCCCTTATTGATCCTCGACAAGGACCGTCCCTTTGGCCCGAGCACGGACTTTTTCATACTGCTCCTGATACACAGGCAGTTCTTTATCCATCAGGACCCCGATGATAACCTTTCCCTCCAGAGCCTCAGGGGCAAGTTTGCTAGCCTTCTCGACTGTGACGGCGTCTCCTTTCTGCATCCTCATCATGTCGACCGCCGAGCCGAGGCGGTTGAGCTTGCCATATTGGGTGTGACAGTGGCCGACCACCTCGACCACACCGAAACCCGGTTTGACAAGCGCCTTTTCGATCAGTTGATCTAGGAGTCTCGCGTGGTAAACGGTCCCACGACCTACAAAAACTGCTCCCGCCGTCACGGCAAGTTCAGAAATCCGGAAGGCGTGCTCGACATTCCTGTAGACCGCGGTCGTCGTCTTCATCCCGTAGGGGGTTGTGGGTGAGGTCTGGCCCCCTGTCATCCCATAGACAGCATTATTCATAATGATTGCTGTCAGATCGATATTCCTCCGGGCTGCATGGATGAAATGGTTTCCTCCGATGGCCACGGCATCACCATCACCCATGACGACAATGACCTTGAGGTTTGGATTGGCAAGTTTGACGCCGGTCGCGAAAGTCACTGCCCTGCCGTGGGTGGTGTGAAGGGTATTGAAATCCACATAGACCGGGAGACGTCCCGTGCATCCAATTCCGGAAACGAGAACAACCTCGTCTTTCTCGTAACCCAGTCGGTCAATGGCACGAATCAATCCTCCCAGGAGGATGCCAATCCCGCATCCCGGACACCAGACATGGGGAAACTTCTTGTCATGACGAAGGTATTTATAGATCAATCGACCGGACTCTTTCATCGGCTTGCCTCCATAATCTTCTCCAAAATCTCATCCGGTGTAATGAGGTCCCCATCCACTCGATTGAGTGTGACTACCGAGGCCTTCCCCTCGTTGACCCGCTTGACCTCCCTCGAGATCTGGCCAAGATTCATCTCCGGCACGATCAGGACCCTGGCCTGAGAAGCGATTCCCTCGACAGCTTTCCTCATGAAGGGCCACAGCGTTACAAGCTGAAAAAGACCCGCGCGAATGCCCCTGGCCCGAGCCTCTTTGACAGCTCTCTTGGCAGATCGGGCAACTGCACCGTAGGCAATGACCGCAATCTGGGCGTCTTCGATAAGAAAAGCCTCTCCCACCTGGAGATCGCCGAAGTGCTGAACGATCTTTCGAAAAAGGCGACGCATGAACGGATCGATTTCATCCGGCCGCTGGGTCGGAAACCCCCGGACGTCATGTGTGAGGCCTGTCACATGGTAGCGGTAACCCGATCCAAAGATCCCCATGGGAGGGACCCCAGTGGCGTTATCCTCATAGGGAATGTACCACTCTGGTGGCACCGTTGGCTGAATTCTGTCAAACACTCTCACCTCCTCAGTAGGAGGGAGGAGGATTTTTTCCCTCATGTGTCCCACGACTTCATCGATGAGGACGATGACAGGGGTCCGATATTTCTCCGAGAAATTGAAAGCCATAACGGTGATATCAAAGCATCCCCTTACCGTGGCCGGTGTGAGGACAACAATGGGATGATCTCCGTGGGTTCCCCATCGAGCCTGCATGACATCGCCCTGAGATGGGAAGGTGGGAAGTCCAGTGCTGGGCCCCCCCCGCATAACGTTAACCACGACACACGGAACCTCCGCCATGCAGGCAAAGCCGATATTTTCCTGCATGAGAGAGAACCCGGGGCCGCTGGTGGCAGTCATCGATTTCACCCCCGCCAGTGAAGCCCCGATAATGGCGCCCATGCTGGCGATCTCATCTTCCATCTGGATAAAAGTGCCGTCCAGCTCGGGGAGTTTGACAGAGAGAACCTCCGAGATTTCCGTGGCAGGCGTGATGGGATAGCCCGCAAAAAAACGACAGCCCGCTGCCAGTGCCCCCTCAGCGACAGCCTCATTTCCCTGAAGAAGGATTTCCCGTCCTCTCTTTTCTGTCACCGCTTCCACTCAAGTCCTCTGGCGGATGATGATATACGGACAAGTTCACTCAGATTTCGCTCGGGTCCTCTTCTCTCTGACCGTAATCGCAAAATCTGGACAATGGATCTCACACCACTCACAGCCGATGCATGCCTTTCGATTCGAGACCTCAGGATATCCCTCATCCCCCTGGGCAAGAACATGGGTCGGACAGAAGGCAACGCAGATCCCGCAGGCTTTGCACCAGGCCTTATAGATATCGATCTCAAATTCCCGATCTTTTCGCTTTGGTCTCTCCGGGTCGCGGACAAGCCTCGCCCGCTTCGGATGGTTTTGCTTGACAGAGAGGTTCTTCCTTTTTTTCGATGAAGTCTTTTTCTTTTGAGCCATTGTTCGAGAGATCAGCGACCTCATGCCCCCTTTTGCAAGGGCTATGCCCCTCTGTTTACTCTACCATGTCCTCCAGTATCCCGCTAACGACCGTTCTCTGCATCGGATCTCTCTCACTCTTTATGAAAGACCCGCATCTGTCTGGCAAAATCCTCAAACTTCTGGAGATAGGCAAAGGCTTTTTTCTCGTTCCGGAAAGCTACCTCTGCTACCAAGGACGAGAGAATCGCGAGAGGACCGGAGTAGAGATCAACAAAGGTGACCATTTCCACAGGTGCCAGTAAGATGGGACGACACCGTCTGGCGATGGGCGAAGCCATGCGGTCGGTTAGTCCGGTGACTTTCATATTGAGGCGAAGGGCGAAATCGACGAGCTCGACGGTCTCACGAGGATATCGTGGGAAAGCGATGGCAAACAGAAGGTCGTTCCCTGTACCTCCCTTGATGAAATCCCAGGTTTCCTGCTGGGCCGAGCTCACTTCAACCACATTCTCATGGATTCGTCCGAGCTGAAAGGCAAAATGCTGCGCCAAGCATCTGGCAGCCCGGATTCCTGTCACGAAGACACGATTGGCTTTGAAGATGGCATCAGCGACAGCTCTGAGTTCCGTCCTGGGCAAGCGATTGAAAAGGGCTTGCATATTCTCAACTTCTTGCATAAATATCCGGCTGAAAATGTCGTCTTTTGTCTCGGAGTCGAGAGACACCCGGAGGCGCTCCGCAGAGGTAAGCTCTTCTCGAATGATCCGCTGAAGGTGCTCCTGGAATTCCGGATACCCATTATAGCCAAGAGAAATCGCAAAACGAATGACCGTAGACTCACTCACCCCAACATCGGAAGCCAATCGGGCTGCTGTAAGAAAGGCCGCCTTATCGAAGTGACGGATGATGTAGTCGGCAATCTCAAGCTGCTTCTCCGTCAGGTCGAGACTGTTCGCCTTGATTTGGTCGAGAAACCCGATTTTGTCTGTGACTGATTTCATTCTCGTACACCTTATGATGCAATTCCTGCATCTTTTTAGCCCAAAAAAGGAAAAAGGTCAAGGCATTTCCTTGGAGGAGTTCTCCCATCTTTGAGAGGGCCTCCCGTCCCTTCGTTCCCAAACTCACGGGGTGACCCGTCTCGGCGAAGGGAGTGTCAGCGACTTGGTTCCTCGGTCATCCCCATTAACAAAAACTTGTTCAGGTGATAATGAGGGATCTGATCCCGCAGGGCGATTTCTGGGGAGTGTTCGGATTTTCAGGGGAAAAGGCGCGTGGTATAATCGAATGAAACCCTCCTCAGGGGGAGTCTCATGAAAGCGATACGGGTCGGTTTGATGCAGATGGACTCGCAGGATCAGAAGGAAAGAAACATGAGAAGGGCCTCTGAACTCCTCGAAGAGGCGGTGTCACGAGGGGCCACGCTTGTCGGTCTTCCCGAGTATTTCAATTTTATTGGTGAGGAAAATCAGGAGTCAGAGCAAGCCGAGACCATTCCTGGCCCCACAACGACCCAGATGGCAGAATGGGCAAGGAAGCACCATATCTGGCTTCACGGTGGGAGCCTCCTCGAAAGGGTCGATGGGAGAGACAAGCTTTTTAACACCACCGTTGTCTTCAGTCCTGACGGAAAAATCGTCAGCCGGTATCGTAAGATCCATCTCTTTGATGTCGACGTAATGGGTGGACCAGCCGTCCAGGAATCGACGATCCGTGAACCTGGGGACCAAATTGTGGTCTGCCCCACACCGGTGGGCACGATAGGTTTGAGTATCTGCTACGACCTGAGGTTTTGTGAGGTCTACCGGATTCTTGCATTGAAAGGAGCCCAAGTGGTCTTCGTCCCATCGATGTTCGCCGACCTGACGGGCAGGGATCACTGGGAACCCCTGCTTAAGGCTCGGGCAATTGAGAACCAGTTTTTTGTTCTGGCCCCTGCTCAGATTGGCAAAAAGCCTCTCTATTCTTGCTACGGCCACAGTATCATCGTTGACCCCTGGGGAACGGTTCTGGCTCAGGCGCCCGACGGTGAAACCAGCTTGCTGGCCGATCTCGACTTAGAAAAGATCGAAGTTATTAGAAAACAGATTCCCTGCTTGAAGAATCGAAGACCCTCTGCTTATCGCTGGCCCTAAATCGCCAAAACCATCTAATGACCCTAAGATGGGACGGCATTTCTTAAAGTCGATCGATTGACTCTCCATGTGGGTCTTTTACCTTTCATAGAAAGAACCCAAGCGAGCATCCACATCAGTCTAAGCTCGTGGGCCTCAGAGAATTGAATTTAGTCTGAAATGATCCCTTCCGCAATCCAGAGGTACACGGACAGGGCAGCAGTCACTCAAGATGCATCCCGACTTCTCAGCTTAGGAATCCAGCATGATTGACCACCGCTGAAAGACATGATTGTAACGGAGGAGAGCTACATCCCCTTCGCCAGTCAGAACTCGATGATAGTCTTGGTGGACCGCTCCTCTCGAAATTCCCCCCTCATACCAGCGGTCGATCACTTCTACCACCTCGACTCTCCGACCGTCACGAAAAAATGCCCGGGGAGTCTCGTTTCCTTTGTGTCCGGCGTAGCACTCTACCTCAATAATCTCGAATCTTTTCACCCCTAGAATTTCCTAGGCGCTTTACTTCTTTCTGAGACGCTTTTTTCGAGCCTGGGCAAGCTTCTCGCCAAGACCCCTTTCTTTGGCGATCCTCCTTCGTTTTGCCGAAAGAGATTTCGCGGTGAGTGCTGTTGCCAGGGGGATACCGTACTTCTCCTTGTAGGATCTTGGAGTCAATCCATGAGAAGCGAGGTGCCTTTTGGAAAGCTGCTTAAATTCTCGCTCACAACCCAGGCAAATGATCTTATTTCTCTGAATCGAGGCCGACGGTGCCGTTTTCGATATCTTTTCTGTGACAGGTTCCGGCGCTCCCTCCTCCCGACCCTGGATTCTCTGCAAAGCTTCATAGGTCTTCTGCAAACCTTCGGTGATCTCGTCAGGGGTCATTCGGCTCTGAGAAGCCTGGGCCGCAATGATTTCTGCTGCCATTTCCACCAAGCTTTTTGCCATTTTTCTACCTCCTCTCATTCATTATTCTGTACATCACGACTTTTGAATAATTTATATCACATCTTTCAACAATGACAAATTGTTTTTTTGAAAGTGTTTTAAGTTACTTCAATTACGATCGTTACAGTTTGAACAAAGACGTGACCTCCATGATAAATCCAATGGGCTAAAGCCGGTCTGACTGATGAACTACCGACAGGATGAATGGTAAATTCCGAGAACCATCATTTCTTTTGGATAGAATTGCTGGTTTGATGATTCATTGTTATACCCAGCCCTCGGTGAGCGTAAGAATCAGATGTTTTAGACCTAGTGAGAATATGAAGGGACATCCGAATTGCCATAGGAGATCAATGCAATTCACTGGTTGGCTGACATGGGTTCGTAGGGAATCATCTTGGTCTTTTTCGCAATATGAACAGATATACAAAGGCCTAAAATACTTCACAAAATTCCCGACTATACTATTCCTATATAGGGAATTCTTGACTAGGATCCTTTGATGATCTCCAGTATCTTCGCTTCCATATCGGGAATTGTCTCCAGTTTCCGGCGCCACGATGTGACTGCCCAAAACGTGACCAAAGCGGACACGTATGGTTACAAGGTCTGTCGTATCGTGGCACAAGAAAACCGAACAGGCGGAGCCGATTCAACCCATCTCCAAAGGATCAATTCCCAGGGGCCATTGATCCATACGGGACGACCTCTCGACCTGGCCCTCCATGGCGAGGGTTTTTTCAACTCGAACAGGATGATGGAACAATCGCCTATTGCCGGTCTTGTGTCCTCACCATAGATGCCGACCGCAGGCTTTCAACAACTTCTGGCCGGCGCATTCTACCCACGATCACGGTTCCAATCGATGCTTCTCACCTCATGATTACCACCCGTGGAGAGGTTCGGGCCACAATGGATGGCAAGACCCGGGTTTTGGGCGAGATCGAGATTGCAAGGTTTAGAAATCCCTCTGGCCTCATCTCTGTGGGCGACAACCTACTCGCAGAAAGCGCGGCCCTTGGCCCTCCTTTCATTGGAATTCCCGGATCTGGCGGCATGGGCATTCTTATTCAAAAGAGCCTCCAAGGTTCCAACGTGGACCTCGCAACCGAATTCGTCATGGAAATTCTATCCTCGATACATTTCAAAACCAACCTCAAAACCCTGAAAACCCTGGATGAGATGCTCGGGAGCATACCCAATATCAAGACGTGATCTCGAAGCTCGCCTGACCCCTGTCTTCCGACTTCTCCCAGATTTCGCAGAATCACTTGGCCTAGCTGACCGCATGGTTAAATGAGAAGTGTGGGGTCTCCTGAGTTTTCAAAGCAAGAAGTCTGTAACCTTCTGATGTTCACGACAATTTTGAATCTTTTGATTAAACCCTCATATCCCTTCGCCCCCTTGCTCTCGCGTTGACCCTCGCGGAGCTCACAGGTTAATCAAAAGAAGGATAAAGGTCAAAGGACAAAGGAAAGAAGACCAAGAGGTGCAAATCGATGATCCTTTAACCTTTCGCCTGTAACCTTGTGTTCGTAACGTTGGCGCACTCGTGAGCTACAAAGACAGGCTGAGAACGCGAGAGCTTATGGGCATGAACGCCTCTGCAAACGTTCCTCAGGGACATGAGCGTCCACAAAACTGAGAAACTCCACTAAACTAAATAAGAAGTCTCTTGACTTCTCAGAGCGCGGTTTTCGTACCATCTCGATCCTTCACGATGATTTTCAATTCTCAAATGGGGTCCTCGCTGTCCTTGAGCGAGATTTGCGGAAGAAAGGGTTATTATTCCCTGCCTGTAAACCGATACAGGGTCGCCGTGACAGCAAGAGAAGCGAAGAAACAAAAGCACCCTGAAACTCAGGAATTTCCTTCTTCCAATGCGGAGTTTCGTCAGAAATAAAACATGTTATTCCAGAAGTAATTGAAATAGAGAGCACTCTCGAATTAGCGAAGGGATTTGGTCCACCCAAGTTTGTCGTTGATGGAAAAAGCCCGGAAACCCTGACCCTCAAATTTTTTGACATCATTGGGTCTCTGTGCTAATTTAGCTTTGGTTCAGAAGATCAAGAACCAGGAAAGGAGGTGAAAGATATTTTCTTTTTCTACGAAAAAGGAGGTGGAGGTATGAAGGGGGCAAAGATACTTTTAGCAATTGCTGTGTCATTAATCCTATGCGGAGTCCTCTTTCTCCAAGTTGGGCATACAAAGATGATCCGCATTGGAGAAACGCAAATCGTCTCCCACCCAGCACTCGACAACGATTCGAAAGGATTTAAGACAGCACTAGCGGAAGAAGGCTTCGTTGAGGGCAAGGATGTCACATTTGATCGGCAAAATGCTCAAGGAGAGCAGCCAAACTGCTATACGATTGCTCAGAAATTTTTTGACGACAAGGTCGATCTCGTCCATGCCATTTCCACACCGTCGGCCCAAGCTGCTGTCAAGGTCGTGAAGGGGATTCCCATTGTATTCTCATCTGTCACAGACCCGGTCCAAACAGGCCTCATTCCCAGACTTGGTCCGACGGGAACAAATGTGACCGGTGTCAGCGACCGCTGGCCTATCGCACTCCAGCAGAATATGTACCAGGATCTGGTCCCTCAGGCAAAGAGATGGGGAACCATCTACAATCCTGGGGACATCAACGTCACCTTCCACATCAAAGAGATGAAAGAGACCATCGAGGCCATGGGTGGGAAGCTCATCGAAGCCCACGTATCGAGCAGCGCCGAGGTGATGCAAGCTGCCCAGTCTCTGGTTGGGCGGGTCGACGCGATTCACTTCACTTCAGACAATACCAGCGTGGCGGCCTTTGAGAGTATCGCAAAAGTATGCAATGAAAACGATATTCCCCTTTTCGCTGGGGATAGGGACAGTGTCCCCCGGGGTGCAATAGCCGCCTACGGACTTGATTACTTCATGGTCGGCTATACGGCCGGAAAGAAAGCAGCGAGAATCCTGAAGGGTGAGGATCCCGGGGAGGTTCCGGCAGGGATGGCTGCAGGATTTAGCCTGTGGGTCAATCTGAAACACGCCAAAGAACAGAACGTGAAACTGCCAAGCACCGTGCTCCAAAAGGCTGCGGACAAGCTATGGGATGAAAACGGGAATGTGATCAAAGGTGAATAGCCTCATCGGATGACAGGGGGAGATGGGAGGAGTCTCATTTCCCCTTTTCTTTGGCGGTCGCATGCTTCTTGAAGGATTCCTCCGAACGATTCCAATTTCTCTCGAGCAGGGGTTGGCCTACGCCCTCGTGGCTCTTGGAATTGTGATAAGTTTCCGGGTTCTCGCCTTTCCTGATCTCACCGTGGATGGCAGCTTTGTCCTAGGGGGAGCGGTCGTCGCCAGGTTGATTACGGAGGGATGGCACCCCTTCACTGGCGTCATTACTGCAAGTGTCGCGGGCTTTCTCGCCGGCTGTTGCACCGGGCTACTCAATACTCGGTTGAAAATTAACAGCCTTCTCGCTGGCATTCTCATGATGATTATTCTCTACTCGGTAAACCTGAGAGTCATGGGCCGATCAAACATCCAGCTCTTGACGGTAAAAACGCTCCTGACCCCCCTTGAAACCCTCCAGGTGAACCGTTTTATCCCCATCATCCTCTTCTTCGTGGCTGTTACCTTCCTGTTTAAGTTGGCGACCGATCTCTATTTGCACACCCAGATGGGTCTAGCCATTCGTGCCACGGGCGACAACGAACAGATGATTCGGACCTTGGGCGCCAATACGGACAATCTGACGGTTTTCGGCTTAGGCCTCTCAAACTCCTTTGTAGCTCTATCCGGATGTCTTGTCGCCCAGGACCAGGGGTTCTCAGATGTTGGCATGGGAATCGGAATGATTGTGGCGGGCCTGGCGGCCATTATCATCGGGGAAACCCTTATCGGGAAGAAAACCGTCGAGAGAATGACCCTGGCTGCCATTGTCGGGTCAGTGATCTACAGGTTCATCATTGCCGTCGGCCTTCGTCTCGGTCTCGCTCCTACGGATCTGAAGCTGGCAACCGGAATAATGGTCATTATCGCACTCGGCCTGCCTGCGATAAGGAAAGGCAAGCAAGAAAAGCTTCGTCTTCGAGGGGTTTAGACTGGGCTTTTCAGGTCAGGGTTCAAATGGTTCGACTCGAGAGCCTCACAAAGATTTTCAACAGAGGCACCATCGACGAAAAGATGGCGGTTGATGATGTCAGCCTCCACATCCGTCAGGGCGAATTCGTTACCGTTATCGGGAGCAATGGAGCAGGAAAAACAACGCTTCTACATCTTATCGCTGGCACCCATCTACCGGACAGAGGTGACGTTTTTATTGACGGCAGAAAAGTTGACGGACTTCCCGAATACCGCCGCGCCAAGTATATGGGAAGGATTTTTCAGGATCCTCTTGTAGGTACAGCGGCCTCTATGACCATCGAGGAGAACCTGGCCATGGCCGAACTTCGTGGCAAATCCAGGGGACTCAGATGGGGAGTTACAAAAGGACAAAGGAACGCTTACAGAGAGGCGCTGAAGGTGCTCGATCTCGGTCTCGAGAATCGATTGAAGGACTCCGTGTCGCTACTTTCAGGGNNNTCAGGGGGGCAGCGGCAGTCATTGACTTTGCTGATGGCGACCATTTCCATGCCGAAGCTACTCCTCCTGGATGAACACACTGCAGCTCTCGATCCCAAGACCGCCACTAAGGTGATCGAGCTGACGAACAAGATCATCAACGAAAACCAATTGACCACCATCATGGTAACCCATAATATGCAGCAGGCTATTAGTTATGGAAATCGAATGGTGATGCTCCACGAGGGAAAGGTCAAATTCGATGTTCAAGGGGAAAAGAAGCGCCATCTCACCGTCAAAGAGGTGGTGGAGCAGTTTGGAACCGTTCTGGAAGATGAAACTCTCCTCTGCACCCCTCCGGACCGGTCTTGAGGGATAGACAACCCTAGAAATAGATACTCGTCTTTCCCCTTTGGAAAGGCGCCGAAGCGCCTCACGTTTCATTGCTCACTCGAATTGAAGATTTCAAATTGGACACCAAATGGCGTTCAGGGCCCTGAGAAGGATAGATCGATCGACGTCATGAGCATTTGGCTCCCGGGGGACTTGACCGTTTCGATTGGAAAAAGCACCAAAGAGATCCTGACTTGCGCAGGAAACGGTGGTCTCTAAGCCTCTCCTGGAGGCGGATTAGAGAACCGAGGGAGCCGTAAGCGTAAAGGCGTTGCAAAAATGAATACAGGCTTTAAGTCTCAGTGTGTTCCGAGTTATCGGCTTTTGACAGAGGATCAGATCAAGGAGATCCATCGGGCCACACTGGAAGTCCTCGAGACGGTAGGGGTCCGAATTCTGGATGAACAGGGCATCCAGCTATTGAAAGACGCCGGATGTCGAGTGACGGATAAGGTGGCACAGATCCCCAACTCGCTTGTCGAAGAATGCATTCATAGCGCCCCTTCCCACATCACGGTCTACAACCGGAGGGGTGAAGAAACCATGCGTCTCGAAGGGAACAGCATCTACTTCGGTCTTGGAACCGACCTTATCAACACCTACGATCTGAAATCGGGCGAGTTGCGGTCTTCCCAGCTCCAAGATGTGATCAATGCAGCCAAGACGGCTGACTATTGTGATGAAATCGATTTTATCGCCTCTTCTGCCCTGCCTCAAGACGTTCCAACCAATCTGATGTATGTGGAGTGCTTTCGAGCCCTCGTAGAGAACTCCGTCAAACCGATTTTCTTTACTGCTGCCGGAAAAGAGGACCTTTCGATCATCATCGACATCGCTGTGACTGTTGCTGGCGGGCAAGAGCATTTACGGGCGAAGCCCTTTCTCATTCACTATTCTGAGCCCACAAGCCCCCTCTCACACTCCCGCGGTGCACTCAGAAAACTTTTTCTGTGTGCGGACAAGGGGATTCCTGTCAATTATACACCGGCTTTGCTTTCGGGCGGAAGCGGACCTGTGACCCTCGCTGGAGCTATCGTTGTTGCCAATGCCGAGGCGCTAAGCGGAATCGTGCTCCACCAGCTGAGGGCTAAAGCAGCTCCGATTATCTCCGGTTTTGCGACCCCTCCCATGGATATGCTCACTTCAACCGTCGTATACGGAGCTCCTGAGTTACGATTGAGCCATTCAGCCTATGCCGATCTATATCATTATTACGGTATTCCTATGTGGGGAACAGCAGGATGCAGCGATGCCCACACCCTGGACCACCAAGCCGCCATCGAATCGGCCATCTCGATTCTCATGGCCGCCCTGGACGGAACCAATCTGATTCATGATGTTGGCTACCTGGGGCAAGGACTGACTGGATCTCCAGCTGCCATCGTGATGTGCAGCGAGATTATCAGCTATGTGAAGCGGATTATTCGGGGCTTCGATATGAGTCGGGATCGGATCGGAATGGATGTCATACGGCGCGTCGGGCCCGGAGGTAATTTTCTGATGGAAGAGCAGACGTTAGAGCGCCACCGCGAAGAGCATTGGCGGCCAAGATTCCTCAACCGCGATAATCCTGAAACTTGGATGAAAAAGGGTTGTGAGAGTTATGGGGAAAGGGTGACGCAAAAGGCCATTGAGATACTCCAAACTCATCAGCCTGAAAAACTGCCCGATCGCGTGCTGCGAACCATCGATGACATCGTCGAGGAGGCAGGGAGGTCCCTGGTAGACAAGCACTTTTCCACCTAGGCACATGCAGACCCGGCAACCCCCCAATGGGTGGCTCGAAAAGAGAGCGTTTCTGGTTCGAGGTATCCACGAGAGACCCGAAAGGAAATACGTTGTATTTCTGGACGGATATACGAGAATAGATCTGTCCTGTAAAGGACAAAAGACAGAGA
>WVXP01000263.1:26341-30159 GCA_011773445.1 Pseudomonadota bacterium
CTCACGCCAAGCCGATCCTCCGTGTGACCTTCAGTTTGACAGAAAGCGAATGGCAGATCATGCGGAAGGAGATCCTTCCTCCCTTTGAAAAGAGGTGTCAATGCCAGGTTCAAGCCATTCAGGTTTCTCAGGAGCATCTTCCGAAACTCCTCGAGGCCCTGCGGATCGGCGACAAAATGAACATCGATGTCTTCGGACAGGACAACATGCAGCTTGCCCTTCTCGTAAAGAACGGCCTTGTTCAAGATCTGTCGTCCGAGGAGAACCAAATTCCCAAGGAAGTGATTCCGGCACTGATCGCGGCTGGAAGATTTCATGGCAGGCTCTACTTCATGCCTTACCGTCCCAACGTTCAGATTGTCTACTATAATCGAGATAAGTTCATGGAATACGGTTTGAACCCCCCGCAGACATGGAACGAATTATATGCTGTTGCCAAGAAATTCTATGACCATGAGGGGATCGGTAGGATCCTCATCAAGGCTGTCGGGGGCATCCCCACCACAACCCAGATGTACGAATTTATTGTTTCAGCAGGTGGCAATCCCTTGAGGTTTAACGATCAGGGTACGGTCAAGACTTTCCACTTCATCCAGAGGCTCTGGAAATATGCTTCCCCAGACTCGACGAAGGCCAAGTACGACACCTCCAATGATTATATTGCAAGAGAAGCCTGCTATCTTATGGTGAACTGGCCCTTTGGATACAGAATTCTCATCAAAGAATACGGGAAAACCAGTATTCGCGTCTATGGAGGCTTTTCCGGCCCAGTCCGCCGCGCTCACGTGGTCGGCGGCGAAGTACTCGGAATCCCTGTCGGTGCCCCCAATCGATCTCTCGCACTCGCTTTTATTCGCTACATGCAGACCCGGGAAGTCCAGGAAAGACTGGTGACACACCTGGGCTGGCCCTCGATCCGGACCGACACTTACGGACACGTGCAAGACTGGATGAAACCGCAATTTGACGCAGTGACCGAGGCCCTTCAGTATGGGATTTTTCGGGCCAATGTCCCCTACTGGACCGAGTACAACAAGCTTTTCACCGAGGCCTTCTTTCAAATCGTCATCAAGAATGCTCCAGTCAAATCGACCTTAGACGAATATCACTTGAAGATGGAAAGGATTAAAGAACGCTACAAATAGCCGACCAGATTTCTCCCGTGCGGCTGGAGGAAGAGGCCGCTAGAGTGTCGATTCAAGTGAGCTTAATATAATTCAGGAGTTTCCAGTGTTCACGGTGCCTTTTGTCCCTGACCGACATATGCGGAAGAATCCCGCGAACGACGGGAAGGGGTTCACTGCGAAAGTATAGGAGCGAGGGGACAAGGGGCGCTTTCCAAGAAATGGTGTGCGCGGAAAATCGAAAGGTTTCAAAAACCGGCATTTCAGAAATGAGGAAACTCCTCGATTTGATTAGAACGGACAGACTCACGCTGTTGAAGAAAAAAAGATTTGAAATCTCCCTAACGGCCCCACTCGTCGGTTACATTGTCCTCCTTACCATCATTCCCGTCATGTACGCGATCTATCTCAGTCTCGTCGATCCCTCTTCAAATACCCTGACGATTCGCCACTATCGCGAAATCATCTTCCATTTTCAGTTCAGACAGGCCGTTTTCAATACCCTCTTTATCACCCTCGTTGGCCTCTCTCTGGAACTTTGTCTTGGGATGATCATGGCAGTGATCCTCAGTCACAGTTTTAGAGGACGCGGTGTCTTCAGAGCTATTCTTCTTATTTCGCTGGGCGTCCCCACGATCGTCGCTGCGGCCAACATGCGGTACATATTCGATACTTCCGGACTTCTCAACCAAACACTCCTCCGTCTCGGCCTTCTTCGCGTACCTTATGATTGGACCCAAGGGGGGATGACGACGCTGATGACCGTTATTGCTGCCGACATGTGGAAGGTAACCCCCTTGGTCATGCTCATCCTTTTGGCCGGCATCGAAAGCATCCCTGTCGAGCTGTACGAATCGGCAAGGATCGATGGAGCAAGCCGCTGGAAAGAGTTTTGGAAGATCACCTTGCCACTCTTAAAGCCATCAATCACCATGGCTCTCATTATTCGAGGAATCGATGCTTTCAGAATCTTTGAGCTACCTCTGATCCTCGTTGGTCGAACGGAGCCGGTTATGTCCACCTACGCCTATTTTGAGTATTTTGAGGCGATCAATATCAATACGTCTGCAGCGGCAGGTACCATGCTACTCATCATGATTCTCGTCACGATAATCGGATACCTGAGGATCGTTGGAACCCAGGAGGTCGTTTATTGAGACCCAATAAGCGCTGGTTTGTCGTTCTCAGCTTCGTGGCCATACTTCTCGTACTCACGACGCTGTGGCTGATTCCCATTTACCTGATGGTGAAAATCTCTGTCAGTGATCCCCAGGATATTTTGGTTCAGAACCCGGATTTTTTTTCGACCCATTTCACTTCAAGACACTGGGTTGGCGTCCTCGCCGCAGGAAATATCTGGCCTCCTCTCAGGAAAAGCCTGACTGTGGCTGTCGTGACGGCTCTTTTTTCCCTATTCCTATCAGTTCCCGGAGCTTACGGCCTTTCTCGAATTCCCGGAAGTGTCGCTCATGTCTTTCTGATCGGGATTTTCCTGACGAGAATGTTCCCGGAGGTAGGGGTGGCACTTCCGATCAGCGTTACCTTCATTCGGGGAGGCCTCTTCGACACCGACATGGGCCTCATTCTTGCCCACATGGTTCGTGTGCTTCCCATTTCTGCTTGGGTCCTTGTGGCTACATTCAAAGCCATTCCTCAGGATTTGGAGGAAGCTGCTTTCGTTGACGGGGCCACCAAGGTCAGAAGTCTGATTCACATTGTTCTTCCCCTAGCCAAACCGGGTATCGGCGTGGCTTTGATCTTTTCGTTTTTGGGATCGTGGGATGAATTCATCTACGCAACCTATCTGTGTCTAGCCAACAAAACCCTTCCCCTGATGGTCTACTATTACGTCAGCCGCGGCGGCTGGTTCCTCTCCTCCACGTATGCAACCGTCGTTACCATTCCGGTTGTCATCGTGACCTATTCACTTCAGCGTTACATCAGGAGCGGCTATTTAAGAGGAGCCATAAAGGGATGAGCCTTCAGAGGTAGTTGCGACTTCCTCGCCAAGACCATTTGCTCAAAGTCCTTTGATGTGTCAGTGGATTAATTCTAAATGTCAAAATCCGAATGCCAAATCAAAAACCAATTCCTTCATGTCAAAAACTACTAAGGAATTGAATATGTAGCTAGTCGTCGCTGAAAAATGGCCGTGGAGCGAACATCACGCAGTTTCTGAAGCGACCCGTCTTGGCGATCGGAGTGTCTTCGAAGGGGCGAGCTCCTACTGTCTGAGACCTTTAGGCCGAGTTTAGGGGGTCGAACGCAGGGAGCCTTAGAACGGGTCAGAAACTTCGTTCAAGGAGCGGAATGGGCATTTTTCAGTGGCAACTAGCTAAACCTGTGGATAACTCTGGGACTTAATCAGCCTATTATTCTTTTTTGTCATTCGGCATTTCACATTCATTGGGGCTTTGAGTTTTGTCATTTGGCATTATGATTGTCGAATTTCACCTCGTAGATTGAATTTCAGTTACCTCGCTAACCACGCCTGCGTTTTTCGACAAGAACCAAAGAATTTGACTGTTCCCAGAGTGGCTGATACTATGGTTTGTCTTGGCACTCCGGGGCGTAGGGTTTCTCCAAAAGAAGTTGTTCGGTGCGATGAAATCCCCAGACAGCAGGATTCTGATCGTTTCAAATCGGCTTCCGATACGAATTTCGAGAGAGAAAGGAAAGGTTTCTGTCAAGCCC
>WVXP01000263.1:30228-32538 GCA_011773445.1 Pseudomonadota bacterium
TGGCCTCTGTTTCATGATCTTTTGGACCATTGTCATTTCAGCCGTCAGAATTGGACCACCTATCGACAGGTCAATCGGAAATTCGCGAAGGCCGTCACCTCAGAAGCCAAACCCGGAGATCTCATATGGGTCCATGATTACCACCTGCTGATGGTGGGGAGATATCTTGAAGAGACCGAAGTCAAGGCCAAGAAAGCATTTTTCTTGCATATTCCCTTCCCCCCATGGGATCTTTTCATGCGGCTTCCCTGGCGAACCGAGATCATTCATTCTCTTCTGGCCTATGATCTACTCGGTTTTCAGACGGAACGGGACCGTAGAAACTTCATCCAGTGTGTGCGGGCCTGTTTCCCCGCCATCAGGGTCAAAGGCGATCCCCGCAACCAAATCATCGATCATGGCGGCAGGCCAATACGCCTTGGGGCTTTTCCCATTAGCATCGACTATGAGGCCTTCAATCATCTTGCCGCTTCGGATGATGTGGCGGAAAGGGCTTGGTTGATTCACGAGCGGTTGCCAAACAGGAAGCTTGTTCTGGGCGTTGATCGACTCGACTACACGAAGGGAATTCCGGAGCGCCTCGAGGCTTTCCAGGTTCTTCTCCAAAAATACCCGCAAATGAGGGGGAAGGTCACGCTCGTCCAGATCGCAGTTCCCAGCCGAACCGACGTTCCTGAGTATCAGCTCATGAAAGAAAACATCGACCGCACCATTGGCCGCATTAACGGTCAATACACCCGAGCCGGATGGACACCCATTCACTATATCTACCGGAACCTCTCACGCCTCGAGCTGGTCAGCTACTACCGAACCTCCGAAATTGCCCTGATCACGCCACTCAAAGATGGCATGAACCTCGTGGCAAAGGAATACTGTGCGTCGTCCGTCGAAAACCTCGGTGTGTTAATCCTGAGTGAATTTGCAGGGGCAGCTATCACTCTGCGACGAGGAGCTCTCCTTGTGAATCCATACAATGTGGAGCATGTGGCCGATCAAATCTTTGAGGCTTGTCAGATGCCTAAGGCCCAGCAGCAAAGCCGAATGTCACAACTCCGACGGGAAATACGGCGGAATAATGTATTTCGCTGGGTTGACTCATTCCTCAGGGCCACCGGTCGTTCCGAGCTTCGGCCTGGAGTGACTGTATGAAAACATTCCTTCGCCCTGGGATACAGGATTGGCCGGGGCTTAGAGCCCGAATGTTGGCAATCGCACTCGATTATGATGGGACCCTCGTCCCCATTCGCCAAAGGCCCGAAGAGGCCCGCCCCGATCGAGCACTGTTGAATCTGCTCCAAAACCTGACAGAGGAAGCGATTGTGATCATTCTGACTGGTAGGAACCGAGGGGATATGGACCGTTGGATTTCCAATGATCGGATTACCATCGTGGCTTCCCATGGTGCCGANNCACTGGCGCGAGGATAATGAGGGTTATGAAGTTCTGGAGGGCAAATACGTGAGGGAAATAAGACCTGCTGGCTTGAACAAGGGAACGGCCCTTCAACAGGTCCTGACGGTGATGGGCTTCGCCTCCGCTTCTGTTCTCGCCATGGGGGACGATCGGACAGATGAGGATACCTTTCAAAGCCTGGGGCCTCAAGATCTATCGATTCTGGTCGGGGATGAAAACACCTCGGCAGTGGTCCGTCTGAATGACGTTTGGGAGGTGCGGGAGGTTCTTAAAGAGATACTCAGGATCAGACAGAAGTCATAATGAAAAGCCAATTACGAAGCATGCCTCAAGGTTTGGTGTTTCGCCGAAATCCTCATCAATTTCGTCTTTCCGTCTGATGATCTATTAACGATTCTGACTCCTGACCTCTGTCTCCTAACTCCCAGATGCTACATCGTGCTCAAATTGGCCGATCTGGGGCAGCTCGGCTCATGCCGGATTTTCTGCTGACGTTGCTTAGTGTGCCCTCACAATATCCTTGACCTTCATGAGACGGGAAAAATTGGACCGTTCGATTTCAGACAGCTTCATCGTGATATGGCCAATCGTTTCTTCCAGACTGGGTATGAGAACATACTCCAGAGAATTAACACGCCGTCTGGTACGAATAAGCTCCTCTGCCAGCATCTGCATCCATTTCTCCTTTTGAGCCAGGACGATCATCTCATCGAGGACCTCATTTAAGGCCTGGAGAGAGATGTCCAGGTCCCCAGGCGTTGTGGCAAGCCCATAGCATTGAATGTCCCCTTCGACGGTGGGCTTGAATTCGGGAACCTTGACGTTCAGAATCATTCTTTGCGAGACTGTCAGCTCGATCCGCTTACTCGGAAATCCCACGGCCTCCTCAAGAGCCTC
>WVXP01000263.1:32636-32760 GCA_011773445.1 Pseudomonadota bacterium
TTTTCAACGGCCCCACGAAGTTCTTTGATATCGCGGATCATCTCCATAAACTGACGCATCAGTTCGTCTTGCTTGTCCTTGAGGAGCTTATGCCCCCTCCGGGCCATGATCAGCCGTTTTTTCA
>WVXP01000263.1:32936-33139 GCA_011773445.1 Pseudomonadota bacterium
ATAACGGCCAATTCCTGAGCTTCTTTCCCTCTGGCGTAGGCTGCGAAAAGTTGATTAAAGGTATCGGCGTGATCTTCACGGGTCTTCCCCGGGCCGATCCCCTTATCCTTCAGACGTGATAAAGAGGGGAGGACATCGATTGGTGGCGAAATGCCTTTTCGATGGAGTGGTCGGCTCAGGATAATCTGGCCCTCTGTGATATA
>WVXP01000064.1:0-204 GCA_011773445.1 Pseudomonadota bacterium
CTTGACGAGATAGGGAAGCTGGGCTTCCCTTTTAACGATGATTCTTCGCTCCCCACCCTGAGGCGGGTCAATGGGCCTATCCTGATCAGGAACAACGCCTTTCGGTATGGAACCGAAGGCTTGCTGGATCATCGGAAGCAGCTCCTCTTTCTTGAAGTCTCCCACCACCACGATAAAGGCATTCGGCGGATTATAGTGGGTCCG
>WVXP01000064.1:313-516 GCA_011773445.1 Pseudomonadota bacterium
AGTTGTTCCATGAGATATGCCTTGGGATTGTCTTCGGTTCGAAGCCTCCTTTCCTCCATGACCACGCTTCGTTCGGTGAGAAAGTCGCCTTCCCGCAGAATAAGGTTTTGCATCCGATCCGATTCAAGGTCCAGGGCTACCTGTATCCGGTCGGCGCTGAGATTCTCGAAGTAGGCCGTAAAATCTTGGGAGGTAAATGCGTT
>WVXP01000064.1:593-1790 GCA_011773445.1 Pseudomonadota bacterium
ATCATATGTTCAAGCACGTGGGAGAGTCCGGTCTTTCCATGGGTTTCGTTCCGGGATCCCACGCGGTACCAGATTTGGAAGGTGATGACGGGGGCTTTATGGTTCTCAAGGAGGATGATCTTCAGCCCATTGGGCAGGACCTTCTCGAAAACCTGCTCCCTGAATCCAGCCTCTGCATGGGAAATGAGGGGAAAAATCAAGAGCACCAGGAAAATGGCCGCTTTGCCCCATGGGATTTTTCGACAGGAAAGTCTGCGCTTCATTCTATTTGTCATCCAGGTTTTATGGGTTTCAATGTGCAGCGATCTCATTCTCTATTTTGCCCTATGAGAATATACTGGGTCAAGTGGTTTGACCATTCGCCTTCATGATCAGTTTGGGACACGGTTATTTCTTTTCTTAGACGAGAGCATTTTGTGCCAAGAGTTCTGGTTTCCTTGAGTATAAACGCTACTGCTTGCTATAAATTCTGATAGAATCCTGATAAATTTTGCTAGCAACTTGCGGGTCTTTGCTCTTGCGTTGTATATTGGGCATTCTGGGAAATATTTTCGCGAACCAGTAATTCACCATACTGCCCCATCCCCGGGTAAGCAGCTGTTGGTTTAAAAGGCTCCAAAAGCAACGGCATTAAAGACAGCTCTGTTGTCGCTGGGAAGGGATCACCGGTGAACTCATGCAACTGGCAGTTGGAGAGTTCTTAGCGAATGCAGGGAAACAGTCGAAGTCATTCAGTCGGTATGGTTCCGCCGAAGTGGGCGGGTGTGAGGCCTCGATTGCACGCTTTAGGAGGATTGCACGAAACTGGCCATTGCCACGTTGTGCAACCGTGTAGAGCTTTGCCTGATACGGTACTTAACCAGCTGACGCACAGTGCTCTCGGTTACAAAGCATCCGCTGTTAGTACAATTCTGAGGGCAACTCTCACTTAGATATGTTACAATTACGCGATAGTCTAGACCTCGTTGGTGGCAAATGGCTGAGCTTTTATTGGTAATCTTAGTGGCCACTGTATTGGCCCGACTGGCTGGTGAGTTGATGGAAAGAGTTGGTCAACTTGCCCTGCTAGGGGAAATACTCGCTGGTGTGCTGTTAGGTGCTTTCATAACGTATGGGTTCCCACAATTCTTCGACGTCATCCACGTAGAGGCGTTCCATACAGTCGCGAACCTCGGTATGTTTTTTCTCATGCTTATG
>WVXP01000064.1:1859-9048 GCA_011773445.1 Pseudomonadota bacterium
CCTGCTCTGACCCGAGTGCTTGATGAACTGGGACAGCTCGACACCAAGTTGGGCAGTGTCATAATCAATGCCGCGGTCATCGATGACATACTCGGGCTATTCCTTCTCGCCATACTTACACCCATGATAACAGGCGGTGGGCTGCCGTTAGCCAGTGAACTCGGCTTGCTGGCAGCCAAAGTATTTGGCTTCTTTGGTATAGCCATCGTCGTAGGTCAGTTCCTTATACCACGCATCGGACGATTAGCCCGAAGATCCAAGTACGTCGAAATAGAATTCAGTGTAGCCTTGATTATAGCTCTAACATTCGGAGTTGGTGCCGAATATGCTGGTATGCACTTCATCATTGGCGCACTTGCTGCGGGTCTATTCCTTCAGGAGAATGCCTTTGGCGAACACGCAAAGACCCTCGAGAACAAAATGTCGGGAGTCACTCTGGGGTTCCTTGCTCCAATTTTCTTCGTGTCGATTGGACTCAACGTAGATCTATCCGCGCTAAGTACTGCTCCTCTTTTTGTTATCATCCTAATAGCCGTTGCCATAGCCAGCAAGTTGCTGGGCTGTGGAGTTCCCGCTAAGTTGTCCGGCTTCTCATTCAGAGAGAGCATGGCCATAGGTTTCGGCATGAATGGAAGGGGCGCGGTAGAGATTATCGTTGCTACAATAGCCTTGAACTCGGGAATATTTTCTAAACCGGAACCAACCCCTACCCTTGTCAGCGCACTTTTCTCTAGTATCGTCATCATGGCAGTCGTGACGACAGTGATCGTTCCCTTAGGAATGAAGCCCTTACTCAAAGGCTCGTCAACGGCCAAACCGTTGCGAGATAAATCAATATAGCCCCCAATATGTAAGTGCGGAAGGAAAGCAGCTGTTGAGCTCCGCCCTGGGCTGACATTGTCACGCTGCACGTTCCAGCGTGCAAAATATCCTTGCTTTTCCACGGGGAGAACCCTAGAATGTCCCTGGTACTTTGTCATACTTTGACCAGAGTCGACGGCGATGGCAAACAAGGGCTTTTGCTAATCGGTTCTCCGCCCTCCCGCCGGAGGGCACCGCTACCAGAAGGGAAGAAGAAGGTTTCTTCCTAACCATGGATGAGCTGTGTCTCATGTGTTGACCATATCCATAAAGCGGTCAGAAGATGTAATCTTAATCTCACGTTTCCCAGGGAGAGAGGGGGAGTTAAACTCCTCCTTCCGTCGCATGGTGTGGTGAAAGAGTCAATTCATCGATGTGGAAAACAATCTTTTTTGTTGGTCTTTTCCTGATTACGGAATCTTTTTTTACCTCTTCGATCCCAAAGGCTACCGAAGAGTTTCCTGTTCCCCCTCCGCCGATGACTGAAGGGATTTTCCCCTGTAGCAACTGCCATGCTTCTATGGAAGTGAATCCGAAGAAAAGGGAGTTGATGGAAGAACATACGAACATCAAATTGCGTCACGCGGAANNCTCTATAACGGGGAACTGATCGACTTCGATGAAAGTTACCGGCTGTGCGGCGAATGTCACGGTACTACCTACAGAGACTGGAAGGCTGGTATCCATGGGAAAAGAACAGGGTACTTTATGGGTCCGGGGAAGAGAACCTACTTGTTATGTGCTAACTGCCACAATCCTCACGATCCGAAATTCAAGCCTTTAAAGCCGGAGCCGCCACCTGAGAGGCCAATGGGCAAAAAGAATGGAAGTTAAACGCCGTACGCGAAGGGAGTTCATTCGCAACCTGTCACTTATGGCCTTGGGGGGCCTTTCTATCCCTCTTCTCATATCCTGCGCCAAAGGCTATTCTAAGGATGAGATCGAAGAGTTCCTGCAGAAGCAGTTTATGGAGATGACGGAGGAGGAAAAGAAACGCGTCATCGCCAGGCTCGAACGGCAATACGAACGAAGATACGGAAGGAAACTCCGGATCAGCACTAAGGAGGCTTTGCCCGACACCCTATGGGGATACGGCCTTGAGCTTTCCCGTTGCATTGGCTGCAGGCGATGCGTCTATGCCTGCGCGAAGGAGAACAATAACTCGCGTTACGATCGGCAACTGCATTGGATCAGAGTTCTCCAACTCAAGAGGGGAAACCTGATCAATCTCGAACACTCAGAACATTACTATAACCCTGACCTAGTTCCGGAGCCGGGATTCACCTATCTACCAGTCCAGTGCCAGCAGTGTCAGAACCCTCCTTGTGTGAAAGTCTGTCCTGTTAACGCCACTTGGCAAGAACCCGACGGGATCGTTGTGGTGGACTACAATTGGTGCATCGGTTGCAGGTACTGTATCGCAGCCTGCCCTTATAAAGGAAGGGTCTTCAACTGGTCAGAACCAAACATTCCTACGGAAGAGGTTAATCCGTCGGTGCACTACCTTGGAAACAGGCCCAGATTGAGGTCGACGGCGGACAAGTGCACCTTTTGCATTCAACGGGTGAGGGTGGGAAGATATCCCGCCTGTGTGGAGGCCTGTCCGACAGGGGTCAGGAAATTTGGAAATCTTCTCGACCCCACTAGCGAAATTCGATACATCATTGACCGAAAGCGGGTGTTCCGGCTGAAAGAGGATTTGAATACCGAGCCCAAATTCTATTACTTTTTTGAAGCGTAAGGATTCCCATGGAAATGCTTCGGGAGACGTTGAAAGAGACATGGCGTTTTTATCGCAAGACCCTTGTGGTCGTTGCAAAGGGGAGCAAGGCCTACTACCTTTGGTGTCTCTTTCTCCTCACCATCATTCTGATCGGTTTCAAATTCTATCTGCAGCAGCATGAAGTCGGTCTCATCGCAACAAATTTGACTGACCAGGTTTCTTGGGGACTCTATATTGCCAATTTCACCTACTTGGTCGGAGTGGCAGCGGCGGCGGTCCTGTTGGTCATCCCAGCTTATATTTATCAGTTCAAGCCTATTAAAGAGATCGTCGTGTTAGGGGAGCTTTTCGCTGCCGCTTCGGTCGTGATGACAATTCTCTTTGTAATGGTTGACCTCGGCAGGCTCGACCATTTCTGGCACATGCTTCCTTTTGTTGGATCGATAAACTTCCCCGGATCGCTCCTCGCCTGGGACGTGATCGTTCTCAACGGCTATTTGCTCCTAAACCTTTTCATCCCGATTTATCTGTTGGTCAAATTCTATTACAGGAAGGAACCCAACTGGAAATTTATCCTCCCCTTCATCTTGATCTCCATCCCATGGGCTGTGGGGATTCATACCGTAACGGCCTTTGTTTATAACGGTCTTGCTGCCCGTCCCTTCTGGAACGCGTCGATTCTTGCCCCCAGATTCCTGGCGAGCGCCTTCTGTTCCGGGCCCGCCATGATTGTTATCGTTTTTCAACTTATTAGGAAGGTATCGGCCATAAAGATAGAGGATAGGGCACTCTTCAAGATCGCAGAACTGATCGCATACGCCATGTTTCTCAATCTTTTTCTTCTCGCTGCAGAGATGTACAAAGAGTATTATTCCGATACTGCTCATATTGCTTCCTTTAAATACTTGTTCGAAGGTCTCCATGGTCACGGCCATCTTGTACCATGGATTTGGGCGGCCATGGCGATGAACGTCGCAGCTTTTCTAATCTTCCTAATTCCCGCCACCCGGAAACGGCTAAGCACCCTCAATCTGGGCTGTATTCTCATCATCCTCGGGGTCTGGATCGAGAAGGGACCGGGGTTCGTCATCCCAGGTTTTGTCCCTGACCCTCTTGGCGAGATCTATAATTATATTCCCAATCTCGTGGAACTCATGGTGTCTTTTGGCATCTGGGCTGTGGGGGCCCTTATGTTCACTCTTCTAATGAAAGTGGCTATCCCCATTGAAACAGGGGAATTTAGCCATTCGAAGTACCAACAAGCAGGAGCTTCGTCAGGGCTTCACTAGGCGGTTGTGTTCATTTCCGTGCTATGAAGAGGGTATGAAGATACGTAAGGGCGCAACCGCAAAAGGTCATAAGCCTACGGAAAGGAAAAAAGTGTCGTGCCCAGATGGGGATTTTGGTCAGCGGGCTGATGATCCAAACACAGGGCCGATGAACTGGCCTTAATCCTGATCGTCCTTGGAGAATAGCGGCCGATGGGGAGCATACTGGCGGCATTCAGTGGAAACTGCAAAACATCTTAGTTTTTGGGAACTTACGATAATTATGGTGGTTGTTGCCTCATGGCTTCTCTATCGGTACGTGGCCCCCAAGGGGTGGCGAGAATGGAGCCGAGCAGGGCTGGTCCAGGCCTTCATCATTGCCCTTTATGCGGAGATGTATGGCTTTCCGCTCACCATTTATGTCTTGAGTGGATTCCTCTGGTTCGACATCCGGTGGCTCCATCAGAGTGGGCATCTCTGGGCGACACTCTTCGGATGGGGCCTCGCCGGTGCGATAGTCGAGATGTTCCTGGGATACGCCTTTGTCATCCTCGGGCTCTCCCTGTTGGTCGAGGGATGGCGCGAAGTGTATCAGGCCAATCGTCAGAGGCGCCTGGCCACCAGGCGCCTCTACGGAGTCGTCAGGCATCCACAATACACGGGGATTTTCTTGGCGGTTTTCGGCCAGCTCATCCACTGGCCGACAGTCCCAACCGTGATCTTGTTCCCGACGATTATTTGGGCGTATCACCGCCTGGCGAGGCGCGAAGAGGCCCAGATGGTCGCGCGGTTCGGGGAAGCTTACCTGGTTTACCAGGCCGCCGTTCCCATGTTCTTTCCCCGCCGTGGGACGTGGCGACGTCTTCTTAAGGAGGCACGGCCTTCTCGAAGGTATAACTACAAAGTTCGACCCTAGGAACGTTCATGTTTACAGCATTGGAGAACATGGCGATAGTGAACTTCCAGTTTGAAGCTCCGCACTCAAAGAGGTCATTCAGTCTCTCGATATCTGACGATAAAGACCGCTTAAGGGCTGTAAAAACGAAGAATGATCAGTGAAGTGAAATCACCGAGAAAAGGAGGGAATGATGAGAACAACCTCTGAGCGATTGGAGATTCCCATTGCGGGGATGCATTGCAACCGTTGTCCGCAAACCATAGAGAAGGCCTTAAGAGGGATAGAGGGGGTCAAGAAGGTTGCGGTAAATTTCTCCACTCAGAGGGCTCATGTAACATTCGATCCGAAAACCGTATCTCTGGGCCGGATGATTGAGGCCATCCGTTCTGCGGGGTATCAGCCTGGTGCCAGCACCCTGAGGATGGGGATTCAGGGAATGACCTGCGCTTCCTGCGTGACAAAGATCGAGGAGGCCCTCGGGAGAGCTCCCGGCGTGTTGAATGCCTCGGTGAACTTAGGAACCGGGGAGGCTCAGGTGGAGTACGTCCCCTCGGTGACCAACCTGCACGAGATCGAAGAGGCGGTTGAATCGACAGGGTACAGGGCCACCAAAGCACCCAGCGAAGAGCCTGAGGATAAGGAGGCTGAGGAGAGGGAGAAAGAGTATAAGACATTGATGGCCAAATTTATCTTCGCGGCCATCATAGCGGTACCCGTCATGATTGTTGGCTACCCCAAGTGGTTTCCGGTCCTGAGGGATCTGTCCACCGGAACCGTTCAGATCCTGTGGGCCCTCTCCGGGCTGGCTACCCTGCCGGTACTGCTCTGGTCGGGCTCCCATTTCTTCACCGGAGCCTGGTCGGCCTTCCGGCGCCGGGCAGCCGACATGAACACGCTGATCGCCGTCGGAACCGGAGCGGCATGGGTCTATTCCAGCGTTGCCATTCTCTTTCCCAACATTTTTCCCGAGGGAACGGCGGAGCCCTTCTATGATGTATCCAACGTGGTCATTGGCCTGGTGGTTTTAGGCCAAGCTCTGGAGCTCCGCGCTAAAGGAAGGTCCTCCGAGGCGATCAAGAAGCTCATCGGCCTACAGGCCAAAACCGCCCGAGTACTCCGCGACGGAGGGGAAATAGACCTCCCGGTGGAAGAGGTTTTAGTGGGTGATATCGTGGTGGTGCGGCCCGGGGAGAAAGTCCCTGTGGACGGAGAGGTGACCGAGGGTTCTTCCGCAGTGGATGAATCCATGGTGACCGGGGAGTCGATACCTGTTGAGAAGAAGGTGGGCGATGAGGTGATCGGGGCCACCATCAACAAGACGGGTTCTTTTAAATTCAAGGCCACCAAGGTAGGCAAAGAGACCGCCTTGGCCCAGATCATAAAGATGGTCCAGGATGCCCAGGGGTCCAAGGCACCCATTCAGAGGATGGCCGACATTGTTTCAGGATACTTTGTCCCCATAGTCATGGTCATCGCGGTGCTCACCTTTGTGGCCTGGTTCGATTTCGGCCCTCAGCCGGCCTTGGTCTATGCCCTGGTTACGGGGGTGACCGTACTGATTATCGCCTGCCCCTGCGCCTTGGGGTTGGCTACCCCCATCTCCCTGATGGTGGGTGTGGGAAAGGGGGCTGAGAACGGGATCCTCATCCGAAGCGGTGAAGCCCTCGAGACGGCCCATAGGCTGAACGCGGTTATCCTGGATAAGACGGGAACCATCACCGTGGGGCAGCCTTCCCTGACAGATGTCATCGTTCAAGGAGGCTCCGAGGAGAATGATGTCCTAAAGATGGCCGCTTCCGTGGAGAAGGGTTCGGAACATCCTCTGGGTGAGGCTATTTTGAAAGGGGCGCGCGATCGCGGAATCGATCCCCCCGATTCCACGGATTTTAAGGCCATACCCGGCCACGGGGTGAAGGCAAAGGTTAATAGTACGTTAGTCCTTCTGGGCAACATTAAATTGATGAGGGATCGCAAAATCAGTACAGGGGGGTTGGAAGAAGCGTCCGCTCGCCTAGCTGACGAGGGGAAGACGCCCATGTTCGTAGCGGTAAATGGGAAAGCTGCCGGAATTATCGCTGTTGCTGACACGGTGAAGGAGGACTCCAAGGAGGCGATCGAAGCCATGAAGGGTATGGGTTTGGAGGTAGTGATGATCACCGGGGATAACAGAAGGACCGCCGATGCTATCGCCCGGCAGGTAGGGATCGACCGGGTGATGGCGGAAGTTCTTCCTGAAGATAAGGCTTTCAATGTGCAGAAACTTCAACTTGAGGGAAAGAGGGTAGCCATGGTGGGAGATGGGATCAACGATGCACCTGCTCTGGCCCAGGCGGATATCGGTCTGGCCATTGGAACCGGGACGGATGTGGCCATCGAAGCCTCAGACATTACCCTGATCAAGGGGAGCCTGAAAGGAGTGGCACTGGCTATTCAGGTTTC
>WVXP01000066.1 GCA_011773445.1 Pseudomonadota bacterium
ACCCGGAAACCGTACGGGCTGAAAAAGAGAAAGGTGAACCCATTTACTATGGAGATGCGGGACAGGAGGCCGTCCTTATTCATGCAAACATCAAGGCGGCACGAGTAGTCGTGTTGGTTATATCCGATCCTGCTGCGACCCGCAGAACGGCTCTCCTGGCCCGTCGTCTCAACCCTGATGTCCATATCATCGCGAGAACCCGCTTTCTCCAGGAGATGGAACCCTTGTATAAGCTGGGAGTGAATGAAGTCATTCCAGAGGAGTTCGAGACGTCTGTGGAAATCTTCTCGAGGGTCCTGAGCAGATACCTCATACCCAGAGACGAAATAGATCGCTTCGTGACTGAGGTGCGGTCGGACGGATATGAGATGTTTCGACGCCTTCCTCAAGACGGAACAGCTTTTTGCGATTTACAATNNGGGGAATGCTTCCCCATTTGTTGGCAAGACCTTGTCTGAAGTTGGGCTGCGCAGAAAATACGCTGTGACACTGCTTGCCATACGACGTGGTGAAGAGATATTTCCTAATCCCGATGCTGATACAAGAATCGAGGCCGGCGATATATGGGTCCTTCTAGCACGCATTGAGAAGCTCGCTGAAATGACTACACTTCTGTCGACAGGTTAAGAATTTCATATGGTATTGAGGAGTCCGGGGAGGTGAGGTTCGGCGGCCTCTGAAATGCTCGGCAGTTGGGTGTATTTTGGCTAANNAATCAGGATGCATAAGTCTCAATCGGATAATCCGGGTCTTTGTGGGCGTCATTCTCAAAGGATGGGATCTGGGAATCCGAGTCATCTAAGTGGATTTGTACGAGTGGAATTTGGACCCCGGCGAAGACCTTCTGCTGACTGCCCAGAGTCCAAAATGCCTCGAGGTTTTATTACTGATCCCCCGATTAGTTCAAGATTAATGAGTTCACTCCGAGGTTAGGATCACTAGTTACTAATTGCGTCGCAAATAAACACTTTTCCGCACTGCTCGTCACTGTTTATCTCAGTTAGCAAGGGTCGCACACTATAAAGCGAGAGATCCCGTCGCTCGACCTCCACACCCCAGTGAACCAAAGCCTCAGGGTTTTGGAGTTGGGGCCACCCAGGCTCCTGAAGAAACGAAGGGCCTTGTCTCTCGGGGTGTTTCTTGGGCCTCTGCGAAAGTTTCTGGCGATGTTGAGGATCAAACACCCTTTTACCCTTACCCCCGGAGAGTCCATGGATGGCCACCAAAGCGTCCTTCTCCCAGATCTCCAGATGCTCAAGATAGACTCGAAGCTCCATCCTGCGACTTCTCACCGTGTCGGGCACCGAGTAAAGATTCCCGCCAAAGGAGATGAGCGCAAGTGGAATAGGCATGGGTTATTGGGATGCGGTGGCGTTCTTTGGGCGTTTTGCATTTCATCCTAATCTATTCCCCGAATGAGGCGATCAAAACGAAAAGCTCCCGCAGGCTTTCATATTGTCTCTCCTGATAGAAATTCCTTTTCCGGCTAAAGCTCAAGGATGCGGGATTCAAGAGATTTGCGGCCTAGATTGATTCTTCAGGTGGGGAACTAAACTGATGGCAAAAAGCCGCAAAAGGCTCTTCCAAAACAAGCGGCGATGATACATAATTAGTGAAGAAAGAAAATTGTCCGCAGGATAGAACAAGGGAGACAGAGTTGGTTACGAACATGGAGGAAACGGTGGCAGAAATCGTGGCAGGATTAGGGGGATCCCCCGTAATCGTTGGAATCCTCATACTTGTTTTGGCGGTGGGTATCCTATTGCTCATCTTCGCATTTGGGGCCAGGAAATGGGCGCAACGGTGTTGCGAGGAGCAAAAGAGACTCAACGTACATTTTGAGGATCAGATGTTCCTATTGGGTAAGTTTCACGAGGAGTTGGCGAGCTTCAAACGCACGTTGTCTGGAAGGAAAGAGTCTCTCCAAGATGAGGAGAATCTGGAATCTTCCACTGAATCCATTCCTTCAGAGGATGGGACGAAAGCCGAGGTCTCCGCGGTTCGTCTTACCGCAGTTGGAGACAGCACTCCTGCCCTTCCGCCCANNGTCTGTTATCCGAAACCCCATACATCTTAATGATTTCAGTGGGAGATAAGCCAAGGGAGCTGGGACTTTCCGCAAAGGAGATTGCCGGTTTCGGCAGAAATGATGAGACAATACAGAACAGATTGAGGTTTTTGATGAAGGAGATGAAGGAGAGTCGCATTTAGAATGCCATTTCCCAGAGCAATGAACCCTGGCGGTCCCAATCTTATTCAAGCGAATCGCTATCCCTTATCATAGGGAAATGTGTGAATCAGGCCCTCAAGTTTCTGATTCTAGCTTTGCCAGTTTCGACCTGCCTCGACCTCCGTTGATTTCCGTGTCAAATTTTGCATGATCGGAACAGAGTCTGGATGCACAATTCTGAAATCAAAATAGCAGAGCCAATTCTTCCCTACCTTCAGCCTTCCTGCGATGGATCATCTCTCCGATTCTCACCTGAGTCCTCAGATATTCTGAAAGTGTAAGTATCTGTCAATTCATGTAAAAAGTCGCCACGGACACTTGAAAAAGGTTGCACGCCACTTGGTAAAGTTAACCTGAAGCATTTGAGTTTCCGATGTGGGTATCATCGATCGACGGGACACAGGAGGGTCAAGATGGGAAGGAAACTATGTATATTCTTGAGATCCAAAGATCCGGGCCAGTCCGTTCAAAGCCTTTCTGAGGCTTCCGATGGGAGACCGCCAGAGATTGAGATATTGGGAATCGACAAAGAGAGACGTGATTCAGCTTCGACAATCAAGATTACCTACGAAGGAGACGGAACCTTCACAGTCCGATCAAAGAAGGGATCTAGAATCGCAATCCGTGGCTCT
>WVXP01000198.1:0-1233 GCA_011773445.1 Pseudomonadota bacterium
TTCCTTTGACTAATTTGGAAGGATAAGATAATCTGAGAAACGCTCCATCCTACAGGGTGGAAGAAAAGAATGGATGCGTGCGCATTCTGAATGTTAAAGGAGGTGAGAGGGAATTCTGAGCGTATTTGAGGTCTGAAAGCCCAAGGGAAGGGAGGTGTAATGCATGAGGCGTCGGTTGAAGGCAGGGAAAAAACACAGCGGAGGCTTTAGCCTCAATGTCCTCACCGATGACGAAACCTATGAAATCCATCTAGCCACTTTGGAAAGCCTTCAGAAGACCGGTGTATTTGTGGAAGACGAGGAAGCGATTGAGGTCTTCGACGGCGGTGGCTGTGATGTGGACCGAAAAGCCAAGGTTGTGAAAATTCCCCCCTATGTCGTGGAAGACGCAATCCGGTCAGCACCAGGGACTTTTGTTGCCTGTGGGCGCACACCAGACCGGGACATTGTACTGGAGCATAATCGGGTATCCTTTACAAATTTTGGGGAAGGGATCATGTTTGTTGATCCCTATACCGGCGAACACAGGCAGTCGATCAAGGCCGATACCGAAAAGGCTGCTCGCCTGATAGACTATCTGGAAAATGTCGAAACCTACGAACGGGCCATGTGTTCCCATGATAAACCTCACCAGGTACAGGCACTTCACAACGCCGAAGCCTCTCTGACGAACACGACCAAACACCATTGGTTGGGACCCCAGGACGGTTATCTCGCGAGAAAGATCGTGGAAATGCTCGCGGTAATTGTTGGAGGTAAGGATAAGCTGAGGGAACGACCTATACTCACGTTTGTTACATGCCCCATCAGCCCGTTGAAACTCGTCAGACACCACTGCGAAATCATCATGGAAGCTGCCAAGAATGGTTTGGGGGTTAACATTGTGGGAATGGCCATGGCCGGGGGGTCTTCGCCGATTCATTTGGCAGGAACCCTGGTTGTGCAGAACTGCGAGATCCTCTCGAGCCTTGTTCTGAATCAGTTGACCTGCAAAGGATCACCGTTCGTTTACGGGAGCTCAACATGCCCCCTGGACCTCAGGACGGCAACGTCGTCGGTGGGATCTCCCGAACTCAGCATGATCAGCGCAGGGGTGGCGCGATTGGCGCAGTACTACCAGCTGCCGTGTTTTGTTGCCGGTGGGTAGGGTGACACCAAAATCACCGACTATCAGGCTGGGCATGAGAAGACGATAACCGGCCTTATACCCGCGTTGGCAGGGGCCAACGTGAT
>WVXP01000198.1:1256-12598 GCA_011773445.1 Pseudomonadota bacterium
GTCAATGGTATCCCAGTTAACGACGAGACCCTGTCGGCCGATGCCATCAAGGAGGTGGGCATTTTCAAAGACTACCTCGCACATGACGACACCTACAAACACCGGAAAACGCAATCGCAACCGAAGTTCATGGACCGGAGAATGCGCCCTGATTGGGAGGCCAGTGGTACCGATATTTATCAAAAGGCCCTGGAGCACGCTCGGCATGTTCTGGAGACTCACAAGGTGCCGGAACTGCCCGAAGACGTTCGCTCAACGATTCGGTCGATCATCGAGGAAGCCGAGGAGGAACGCGGCGTTTCTGAAAAGAAAAGGCAGAAAGCCGCAGCCGGGGCCTAAAGAGCCGAGTCTGACCATCCAAATCTCTAGGTCCATCCAGACGTCGTAACCTGGTGGGGGCTTTTTTGTTACCACCAGGTTTTTCGATTCGGAAGCATTGAGTTCCACGCGAATGCTTAATGGGGCAGACGACTGCCCGGAGCTCATCGTATTTCAAGGCTTGTCTGATCTTTGATATGCTCTCGCGTGTTTCGCCAAGAAGAAGAACCTAAAGAAAGAGAGAATACGAGAATTTGGGTCCAAGAATGGGAGAGGGCGATTCCTGATTTCTCTCTGAGGGGTGTACCGATGAAGAAAATGGATAGCAGTTCTCACCTGATTCTCAACCGGACCTCGAAACAAGAGGTCGCCGAAGGGATCACGGTGATCACGAGAGGCGAGGGGGTTTACGTTTTCGATCAGGATGGAAAGCGCTATATCGACCTCGTTTCGGGCGTTTTCCGGCCTGTCCATGTGGGGTATGGACGCAAGGAGATCGCCCAGGCCGTTTATGATCAGATATGCGATCTCCCGTATTTTTGCCCCTCCCAATTCAGCAATGTACCGGCTATGGAGCTCGCCGAGGTCCTGGCAGGGATCACACCGGGAAAGATCAACAGATTCTTTTTTGTCTGTGATGGGTCAGAGGCGGTTGAAACGGCCATCAAGTTGGCCAGACACCATCATGAGTACACGGGAGAGAAGAAACGAAACAAGATCATCTCCAGAAGAGGAGCTTACCACGGAACGACGGGTGGCGCACTGCGAGCCCTGGGTACGGTCCTTCAGATGCGGCAGATCATGGAACCGCTCACGCCGGGAACGGTTTTTGTCGAGTCGCCGTACTGCTATCGCTGTCCACTCCATCTCGCCTATCCTGGATGTGATGTTGCCTGTGCCAGGGATGTCGCACGTATCATCGAATTTGAAGATCCAGGGCAGATTTCGGCGTTTATCGGTGAACCGATTCAGCAGGGTTTTGGTGCCCTGGCACCGGTCAAAGAATACTGGAAAATCATCCGGGACATGTGCGACGCCTATGGAATTCTCTTGATCGTCGATGAGGTCATCTGCGGATTCGGGAGAACGGGGAAGTGGTTTGGCATCGATCATTTCGACATTCAGCCGGACCTGATCACCATGGCCAAGGGCCTTTCGAGCGGATATGTTCCTTTGGGGGGCGTCGGGTGTACAGATCAGGTCATGGACCCCATAGAGATCTTCATGCATGTTCATACCTACAGTAACCATCCTGTTGCCTGCGCTGCTGGCCTCAAGAATATCGAGGTGATGAAGGAAGAGGAGCTCGTTGAGAGGTCTGATCGGATGGGTCGGTACTTTTTGGAAGCACTTCGATCACTCGAGCCTCATGCAATCGTTGGGGAAGTGAGGGGGACGGGTCTTTGGGCGGCCATCGATTTTACGACGAACAAGAAAAGCCGAGCCTCCTTTCCTATAGATCGACTGACGCGTTTAGTCCGTCGGGCCAAGGAGAAAGGACTCATCGTCAAGGTTATGGGACAGGCCCTGGAATTCGCCCCTCCCCTGATCATCGAGGAAGCCGAGATCGATGAATCGATCAAAATCCTCGATGAATGCATCAGGGCGGAGGAAGAAGATATGCAGCTGTAATGCGATTTGAAGCTAGTGCTCCATGATATCTGACTACGAACTCTACTTCATAATCACGTTGGCGTATTGTCATAACATCGGTTTACCACAGAGACGCAGAGAGCACAGAGGTCTTTTCTCTTTTGCCCATCGGGAGACGGCGATGGGCAAAAATAATCCCCCTGCGGGGAAGGGACTTAGGTTTTGTCGTGGAGAGCTCTCGTCCGGAGTCGTAATGATCTTTGTCCGATAGGACTAAGGCTTTTCGTTTGGCGACGTCTCCCGGCAAACAAAAAAAAACAACTCTCTGTGGCTCTGTGGTGAGATATATTGTAGACGACAATGAGTAAGAGCCGTGTCCATATTCATGAAAAGATGCGCTAAGTTCCTCGTGTTCGGAGGCTGAACATGAAATCCTATGATATCGCTGTTATCCCGGGCGATGGTGTCGGGAAAGAGGTCGCTCGGGAAGCGGTCAAGATGCTGACCGTCGTGGCAGACAAATACGGTTTCGGGGTGAAGGTGGAGGATTTCGAGTGGAGCTGTGATTACTACCTCAAGCAAGGCGAGATGATGCCGAAGGATATACTGGACATCCTCAAGGACTTTGACGCGATTTTTCTCGGGTGTATCGGGAATGTCACAAAAGTCCCGGATCACATCTCTCTAACTCTCATACTCCAGCTTCGTAAAGGATTTGACCAGTACGTCAATCTTCGGCCCATCAAACTCTATCCCGGTGTTGAAACTCAGGTTAAAACAGCGACCCCACAGAGGGTCGACATGGTCGTCATTCGGGAGAACACCGAGGGTGAGTACTCGAGTGTTGGGGGTTTTTTCAAGATGGGAACGCCCGATGCTTTCGCTTTGCAGACCGGCGTGTTTACGCAGAAGGGGTGCGAACGGGTCATCCGTTACGCCTTTGAATTGGCTCGCAAGAGGCAGAAATTCGGGAGCGCTCCTCCGGTCGGAATGGTGACAAACTGCACAAAATCCAATGCCCTGAACTATTCCATGGTCTTCTGGGATTCGGTTTACCAGAAAGTGTCGCAGGACTATCCCGATATTAAGACCGACGTGGCTTTGGTGGATGCCCTGACCATGTGGTTCGTTAAGAACCCCGATTACTTTGATGTGATTGTGGCATCCAATCTTTTCGGGGACATCATCACGGATTTGGGAGCTATGCTTCAGGGAGGAATGGGGTTTGCCGCTGGTGCGAATCTGAACCCAGAAAGAGCCTATCCCTCGATGTTTGAGCCCATTCACGGTTCTGCCCCCAAATACGAGGGGAGGGGGGTCATCAACCCAGTGGCCTCCATCGAGTCGATCGTGATGATGATGGACCATCTTGGAGAGGAGGCGGCGGCTCGAGACATCGAAAAAGGCGTCGCTAAGGTCCTTTCCGAGGGAAGTGTCAGGACTCGAGACATGGGGGGAAAGCACTCGACCGCTGAGATGGGGGATGCGATAAAAAACGCGGTGTTAGAAGCCGGCTCGTGAGCAACGCGAAAGGGGATCTGCGGTGGGTTACGGATATCGAGGTAAGGTTCTCCATGTCGACTTGAGCAATCGCAAGATCGAGGTTGAGGAGAAAGACGATACTTTCTACCGCACGTATCTGGGTGGTCGGGGCATCGGATACCATTATCTGCTCAAAGAAGTCCCACCTGGAATTGACCCATACTCACCCGATAATATTCTCGTTCTTGCCACTGGCGTGATGACGGGCTCACCGCTACCGGCGAGCTGTCGATTCTCTGCCGTTGGGAAATCCCCACTCACCGGAGCCGCGGGAGAGTCCGAGGCAGCCGGTTTTTTTGGTCCCGAACTCAAAATGGCGGGTTTTGACGCGGTCATCTTTCGGGGGATAGCGGAACGGCCCGTCTACCTCTGGGTGACTGGCGGAAAGGCCGAGATCAAGGACGGTTCTCATCTCGCAAGCCTGGGCACGCGGGAAGTGGAGGATACCATCCGCAACGAAATGGGAAGCAACAGGATCCGGGTGGCGCAGACGGGTCTTGCCGGGATGAACCGGGTTCGTTTTGCCAATATTACCAACAACCTCGCTCACTTCAATGGCCGGAACGGATTCGGAGCCTTGATGGGTTCTAAAAATGTCCGGGCCGTTGCCGCCCTGGCTACGGAAAAAATCCCCTTTTTCGACACAGAGTTCTTGCGCCAAATAGCCCGGAATTACGCCAAGACCTTTAAGGATAATAATCTGGGAAACGCGCTTTTCGTCTATGGAACAACGGCCTTTTGCGGGATTCTGTCTGCAGGAGGAGCGCTGCCCGTTGACAATTTTCGCCGGAGCAAACTGGATGACCCAACCCCTGTCAGCGGGGACACCTACAATCAAATGCTCTTGAAAAAGAGAAAGGGGTGCTATGCCTGCCCGATTCGATGCAAGCGCGGCATCGCCCTGGATGATCCCAAATATGGCATCGATTCACGCTACAGCGGACCAGAATACGAGACGATGGCCGCCCTGGGAACGAACCTGAATATATTGGATCTGAAGGCGATTGCCAAGGGTAATGAGATCTGTGGCCGGTACTGTCTAGACACGATTTCTGCAGGCATGACGATCGCCTTCGCCTGCGAGTGTTTTGAGGAAGGGATCATCACGAAGGAGGACACGGGAGGAATCGAGCTACGCCTCGGCGATCCTGACTTGATGATCCGATTGCTGGAGATGACCGCCCGGCGTGAGGGCTTTGGCGATCTCTTGGCCGAAGGTGTTTCACGCCTGGCCCGGAACTGGGGGGTTGCCGACAAGCCTTACAATCTCTCAATCAAAGGCCAAGAGCTACCGATGCACGATCCTCGGGCAAAAGTTGGCGTGGGTATTGGGTATGCCGTTGGCACTTACGGGGCTGATCATATGAACGCCCCCCATGATCCGTATTTCGTCGACGAAAACTCGTTCACCTTCCAGACCGTCAAACCCTTGGGTATGCACAAGGCGATGCACCCCACGGAGATCACCACGGAAAAGGTCCGGACCTATGTTATCCTCGACAATCTCTGGAAAATGATGGACGCTCTCGGGCTGTGCGTATTCGGCTATGCCCCCCGTGGGGTCATGAGTTTGGATTTGATGGTCCAGTGCTTAAATGCCATTACGGGTTGGAATGGAAGCCTCTTTGAATTGATGAAGGCCGGAGAACGAGGCACCCTTATGGCCAGAGTCTTCAACAGCCGTGAGGGATTTACCGTCAAAGATGACAAATTGCCGGGGCGCCTTTTTGATCCGAAACCCGATGGCCCGGATGCTGGTAAGAGAATCTTCGAAGAGAAGGAATTTCAAAAGGCAGTTGAACTCCTTTACGCTGTTATTGGTTGCGATCCGGAAACGGGCCGGCCCAGTCGAGGAAAACTGATTGAGCTGGGCCTGGAGTGGGCGGATGAGTGAACCGAAGCGGGGCTAGTGAAAGAAGACATCCTCGATGGGTAATCCCATCTCTCTGAGCTCCTTCTTCGTATTTTTCACGATCTTCAGGTACTCCTGATCTTTCGGTTTTCCAGATTCGATGGCATAGGCGTCGGGATACACATAACCTTTGGGGGGTTCCTTCAACCGATTTTCATATTTTTCGAGGAGCTGCTTGACCAAGGGGAGTGCGTCCTTCCGCGTCATTTCGGCAGCGACGCGTCCCATCTCCACATTGAAGGCCATTTCGATTGGGAGAACACTGTCGGTAACGACGGCTTTCGAGGCGTGAGTCGCCTCCACATGACCCCCTGATGGGATGGCGGAGAGAAGGAAGGCAGCCGTTTCATGGTAGTACATGTCGGTGCCTCCACCAGAGGCGAGATATCCGAGGTTGAGATTTGGATACTTTGTATTTCTCGTCGTTGCCTGATTGATCACTGCATCCACCCAGAGCATGGCCCGAGTGGTCGATACTTTGTGCTTGAAATGAAGTGCTGCGTTGAGATTATACTCTCCCTTGAAAACGAGAGGCCCGATGAACATGTAGGCCGTCCCGAGGACCGCCGTGCCTTCAGGGCCTCCTCCATACCCGCCCAGAAGGGGAGTCGATACAGAGCATATATTGGCACCCCAACGATTGTAGAAAGCGGCTTTGTTGAGCGTTTCAAAGTCGACAATGAACTCGGATAAGGAATCCACATAAAAACCATCACTCGGCCGGAGTCCGAAGTCCGGATTGCACGCTGCAATTGTGGAAGCGGCATGGGTAGAAGTCGAGATGTTGTTCAGAATAGGCATCCCCGGTTTCCCTGCCCTCCTCAATCCCTGATGGGCCAGCTCAACCGTCCTGATGCAGGCGAGCAACTCAAGAGGGGATTTGACCCGATAGGATCTTTCTCGCATCTTCACCAGAGACGGAACCCCGATTGAGTCACATCCAGGAATCCTCGCAAAGGCCTCAACCAAATTCAAGAATATCTGCTCACTCGAAGCGTGGACCCCCCCACTCAGGTGAAACCACGGCAGATCGCCGTCGTCGGGTCGCCGCATTTTCATGACCTTTCTTTCAGCCCCCTCACCAAACCAGACTTCCCCTTGAACCGCTCTCATGGCTTCTTCGACCTCGTTTCGGGTGAACTTCACATTCCGACTTGTCGTTGGGACGTAGATCCCTACATCGACGAAAAACTCAAGGGCAGCTTCGAAGACTCGGTCTGCTAGGGCATCATCCGAGGGAACCGGTGTATCGGGATCGTACTTGATGTCGTACTTCTTGACGACTTCGCCGAGTTTTGGAATGAAGCATTTCATGTAGAAGTCCATATTCTGCATCATCTGACCCTCTTCGGTTCGCACACAGATGTCTGTAAAATCGAGCATATTCTCTCCAATCTCTCGGTCTATTTCGTTATCCCTGGCTAGCATCCCTTATGGTTCTCTCGAGCTTATTTTGGTTGGTTTCATCCTCGAGCCATGTCATGAATCTCACACTGTGTTTGAGATACCGCAGGTATTCATCAGGGGAGACTTTCTTGGTGTAGAAATCCTGGAGGTCCCAGTTCAAGACATAGATATTGCTCGCGTTGATCATGGCTGGAAGATATTGCCGTTCGTTGTGGTTCAGAGGAGGAAGTCCCTTAAGATGTGTGAGGGCCCCTTGATATGCCTTGACCAGGCCGGCGGCTTTGTCGAGTCTGAGATCCCCGTCTCTCTCTCCGTCCCAGGTCGTACAGAAATACGTGATGGCAAGGCCGACGTCGAAGCAACGGGCATCCATTTTCGTCCAATCGAAATCGAAAAGTCCTGCTATGTCATCATTTTGGAACTTCAGGTTTCCCGGATGAAAGTCGCCATGAACTGCCAGGTGGATCATCTCCTTGTATCCCTTCTCGTCCATGCCTCTTCGGGTGAGGTCGATGACATCCAGGATCAGATCGAGATTCTCCAAGAAATAGGCGTCAAATTCTGTGCTTCCTGCTCTCTTGGCGAAGGCTCTCACATTCTCGGCCGCCACAGGGAGGAGATGTAAGATCTTCGGTTCGAACCTCCTCCCTTCGGGGACCAGATCAATCACGGCGGCGTGGTATTGGGCAAGAACGGCTGCCGCTTTCCGAAGCTCTGTGTCGCTACAGTCAGGGTGGTCCCAGGTATACCTGTCGTCCCCTGATAGGAATTCAAAGAGAGAAAAAAAGACATCGTCTCCATTCTCTTTCCTACCGGTATGCCGTAACTGTTTGACGTAGGTTCTCCCATCTCTCGTGCGAACAAGGGGGGCAACGAGTCCGAAATCCTTCTTAACAAGATGGCCGATGATCGCGTGTTCGAACTGGACCTCCTCCTCCTTGATCCCGTCTTTGTACCTCCGGAAAAAATACCTCCCCTTTTGGCCGTCTTTAAGCGTCTCGACTTCATAACTGATGTTCACATAGCCCTTCTGGAGCTTCTCTATCCGCTTGAGATCTCCAATTTGGTAGTTTTTGGCGATAATATCTCTGAACTGTTCAGTCACCATCGCCTCGTTCTTTCCCATCGTGATTACCCCAGGCTTCACCCGGCTTCCCAACGAGGCGGTTGACCAAGGCCACGGCCTGGTATCCAGTCTCTGCGTAGCCGTCCGCGCCAATCTCATCGGCCCACTCCGATGTCACGGCTCCCCCACCGACGATCACCTTGTACCGCTCTTTCTTACCCATTCCTGTCAGTGCCTCGATCAGGTCTTTCTGTCCGATCAGAGTCGATGTCAGGAGCGCCGAGAGGGCGATGATATCCGCATGGCAATGGTCGGCTGCCTCGATAAACTTGAAGAGGTCCACATCGACGCCTAGATCGTGGACCTCGTAGCCCGACGTTTCAAGGAGGATCTTGACAATATTCTTTCCAATGTAGTGGAGATCTCCCTTGACCGTACCGATCACAATGGTGCCTTTTTTCTGGTTCTTGACACCGAGCTCTTGGATTTTCGGTTGGAGGATGGCCATTGCGGATTGAAAGATTTCCGCGGCCTTCATCAGCTCCGGGAGAAATATCTCTTCATTCTCAAATTTTTCTCCGATGATACTGAGCCCGGGTGCCAGGGCCTGCTCGATGGTGTCGAGGGGACCGAGCCCGCCCTCCAAGGCCCTGTTCGTATCCTTCGTGACAGCCTCCTCGTCCAATGCCACCATAGCGTTCCTCAATGACTCTCGTATATCCTGCTTCGTCATTCTCTCTCCCTTTCATCATGAGGGCGTCAACAGTGTCATCCATAGTGAGCAAGCTGGGGCTCTCATACGGAGTTGTCACCTAGGAGTCTTCGACATGGCGGCCCTCGTCACCGAGCCCGAAGGCGATGTGGATAAAGGACCTCGAACAAGGGTCGACAGGATTCGTAGGCGTCACGCAGCCGGGGGACGTCATGGACCGTCACATCGAATTGTTCCATGTCTTTCATAAAGCCCGTGCTATCGGCTGCATCGAGGTGCCACTTCTCCCATGTCTTCCATTCTGGTTTGAACTCAGCCTTCCAGGTGAGAGATTGGGGCATAAAGGGAATGTCGACGGCCTCACAATAGGCCTTGACCACCCCGTGTGTGTCTTCGACCAGGTCTTCCGCATCGACGACAGCCGGCGTCTTCCTTGTCATCTTGGTGACCATTTCGAACATTCTTGTTTGGGCTTCGTAGCCCGCCTCTTCCATGGTGAAGTCGGGGTTCAGCTTATGGTGAGAGGGAAGCGTCCAGGCGGGATCTCGAATAATAAAGGTATTCACAAAGTTCCCGAGAAACTCTTGGTCCGCTCGGCTGATGACGTGGTAACACATATCTTTGAAGAATACCGGCTTCTTTTCGGCCTCTGAACGGATGAAAGCGAGGATGTCTGGAAAATCAAGGGGAGCCGTGGGGTCCACATTCATGTGCACGGCTTCGGCTCGCCTTTCTTTGGCGTAGAAGAAGTACGAAAAGGGTTCATGGATGATTTTGAAGTCACCCCTCTCCATCATCATGCGCTCGAAGCCCGTCGAAATAGATCGGGGCACAGACCAGAGAGCGAGAATGGTATTCATAGGAGGCCCTCCTTTTTCACGTCGATGAGAACTGCTATTGAACCACAACCGCATGTGCCAGGCAGGATGATTGACAGCAGAGTGGTTCTCCAGGGATATGATGCAATCCGATCTCTATTCTTCTAGGGCGGATTGAAGAATACAGTGAAGCAAGACGTTGGTCCCTGCCTCGCAGTCTTCCCATCGCGTATTTTCCACTTCCACGTGACTTCGACCGCCGATGCTCGGCACAAATATCATTGCCGTTGGGGCAACCTGACTCATGTAGCTGGCATCATGACCGGCTCCGCTGACCATCGAATGGCTTGAATATCCGAGCATTTGGGCCACATTCAAGACCTGTTTCACGAGTCTCTCATCAAAGGACGCGTGTTCAACCCTCCAGGTTTCTTCGATTCGTATCGGACATCCCCGGCTTCTCGCGATCGATTCAAAATCTCTCCTAACGTCTTCCCAGGCCCGAAGGGCGAGATCGTCGTCCCAAGAGCGGATGTCCACGGTGAAGTGGACCCTATCGGGAATAATATTTCTTGAATTGGGTTCGTTTTGAATTTCTCCGACCGTGGCGACCATATGGCCCCCCATTTTGGCGGGCAATGCATTTACCTTTAGAATCATCTCTGCCGCGGCACAGAGGGCGTCATTTCTCCCTTCCATCGGCGTCGGACCCACTTGGTTGGCCGTTCCCTCAAGGTAAACATCGTACCAATGAAGGCAGACGATCCCCTTGGGAGCACCGATTGTTTTGCCTTCTCTTTCGAGAATGGGCCCCTGTTCGATATGATATTCGTAGTAGGCGTGGACGGGCCATCTTCTGGCCGGGAGTTCCCCCTGATAGCCCATTCTCGCCAGTTCTTCACCGAATCTCTTTCCCTGGATATCGGTTCTCCCGTATACCCAATTTCGCTCCAATTTCCCGGCCCAAACGCCAGAACCTACCATTGCCGGGGCAAATCGCGATCCTTCCTCATTGGTCCAATCGACAATAACAATCGGTCTTTCCGTCTCGACGCCACGGTCATGGATTGTACGCAGAACCTCAAGCGCTCCCATGACACCGAGTATCCCGTCAAAGCGGCCTCCTCGAGGCTGCGAATCGATGTGGGACCCGCTCATGACCGGAGGTAGGTCGTCCTTTTTCCCACGCCTCCTCCCGAAGATGTTTCCCATTTCATCGGTGGACCATTCGAGATTGATCTCCTCAAGCCATTGAACGAATAAATCCCTGGCCTGCTTATCCTGGTCTGAAAGGGCAAGCCGCTGAACTCCCCCACCGGGTGTTGCGCCAATTTCGGTCATCTTCTCCAGAGAGCTTCGTAAGCGTTTGCCGTCAACTCGAAGTCTGCTGATATCCATGGTAGTTCCTCCGATTCGTGAACCAAAGATAGGCGAGCAAGATTCGGATAAGGTGTCTTGTCGAAGCTAGGTCAATCGACTCCAGCGACCTAATCGACCGTGATGCTTCTGAGCACAGCAATGACGGATTCACCAGGTAAGTTCCTTATTCAACAGTTTTTGATAGAAACGGTTGGGTAGGAAAGCCTGTCGATGAATCTCATCGTCATAGTAGCGTGTTAGTATATTGAAAGGCCTGCGGACTTCCCTGGGATTCAGTTTCAAGGATCCAACGGAAAAAGCCCACCAGTTTCCCGGGTAGGTTGCAATCGTTGTTGCATACAGGTCTACCAATGGAAACACTCTCTTCAGGATACTCTGAATCTCGATAACAATATCCGTGTGAAACTGCAATGATTCGCAGTGGGTGACAAAAAAGCCATTATCTCCTAATGACCTCAACACATCGTCAAAGAATTCTTTTCTAAAAAGACTTCTCGCGAACCCGATAATATCCGTGGAATCGATGATGACAACGTCGATCTCAGGAGGGGCTTTTCTCATGAAATCGGCTCCATCCATAATCCTTGTTTCGAC
>WVXP01000198.1:12637-31996 GCA_011773445.1 Pseudomonadota bacterium
CCATCACCACCACCGACAACGACGACTCTCTTCGGGCTGGGATGAGCGTGCATGACAACATGGGTTAACATTTCATGATAAAAGAATTCGTCCCTCTCAGTGAGCTGAACAATACCATCCAGGATTAGCATCTTCCCAAAATACGGATTCTCTATGACGAGGATCTCCTGGAATTCGCTCTTACCTTTAAAATGCACTTTCTCAACTTCATAGGCGTACTCGAAAGGAGCATACGGTTCCTTTTCGTAAAACCTTATCATATGGCAATACCCTCCCCTATACGAAAATGGAATTAAGAGTAGAGAATCCGTTGAGTCCCGAAGTCCTCCCTAACTCCCCACTGATGCCGCTAGCGGCCCGGGAAAGGTCACGTCGGAATTATCTAAGGCAAGCGTAAGGCGTGTTCGCTCAAGGGGATCGATAAAGGATCACACAACTCCTACAGGGCTACCATCACGTGTTTCGTGATCTGGTAATCGTGCATGGCTTCGGTTGAAAGGTCCTTACCAAAACCTGACTGTTTGAAGCCACCGTGAGGCGTCTCAGAGGCAAGGGGCAGATGGTCATTGATCCACACGGTGCCGAACTCCAGTTTGGCCGACACGCGCATGGCCCGCCCGATGTCATTCGTGAAGACCGATGCGGCCAATCCATATACGACGTCGTTGGCCAGGCGCACGGCTTCCTCTTCGTCACGGTACGGTTGAATCGTCAGAACCGGTCCGAAGACCTCCTGTTGCACAATTTCAGATTTCTGGTCAACATCAGTTATCACCGTGGGTTCATAGAAATAACCCCTCCGAAAGTCAGCTGGAATCTTTCCGCCCGTAGCAACGACTCCCCCGGCTGACCGTGCTCGATCCACAAATCCGCCCACCCGGTCGCGCTGGTCTTTGGAGATGAGCGGGCCCATCTCGGTTCCCTTATCGAAAGGCATACCGACCTTGACCTTGCGCATTGCTGCGACAATAGCCTCTTGGACCGCCTTCACCTTACCCTGGGCGCCGTAAACCCGTGTCGCTGCAGTACAGTCTTGGCCGGTGTTCACATATGCCGCAAGCGACGCTTTAGTGGCGACTAAATCCAGATCTGCATCTTCGAAAACGATAAGTGGGGCTTTACCGCCCAGTTCGAGATGGACGCGTTTGAGGGTTCGGGATGCAACTTCCATAACTCGCTGGCCCGTGTCACTGGCTCCCGTGAGACTCACCATCCGAACATCCGGATGCTCGACAATTGCCTCGCCGACATTGCCGGTGACGACATTCACCACGCCATCAGGAAAGCCTGCCTCCGCAGTGAGTTCGGCGAGCATAAGCGTCGTGCGGGGAGTCAGTGAGGCGGGTTTAAGCACGACTGTGCACCCGGCTGCCAAGGCGGGTCCCATCTTCCAGACAGCCATCATCAGGGGGTAGTTCCATGGGGCAATCGACCCCACTACCCCAACCGGTTCGGGGCGATAAATCGACGTATAACCGGCTGCGAATTCGCCGGCGTGATGGCCGGAGGTATCACGGGCCGCCGAGGCGAAGAACCTGAGGTTGTCAATAGAAAAGGGAATATCCCCTCCGAGACTAAGGAACTCGTATGGTTTCCCGCTATCCTCAGATTCGACTCTTGCGAATTCCTCAGAACGCGCTTCAAGCAGGTCCGCCAGTTTCCAGATGGCCTGCGAGCGTTCTCCAGGGGTTTTCCCGGACCAGCGTCCATCGTAGAAGGCCTTCTTGGCTGCTTGAACCGCCATATCCACATCTTCCCGACTCGCATTCATGACTTCGGCCATTTTTTCACCGGTGGCTGGGTTTTCTACTGCTAGGCGGCCCCCGCCTCTGCTGTCAGCCCATTTACCGTTGATCCAGAGTTTGTATTCCATTTGATCCACCTTTTATCAAACAGGAACCCTTCCCACTCTCACATTAGAGATCTTTACAACCATTGCGCATCGAGTGATTTCTGTTTTTCGAGAGTAAACACCGTTGGCTTATCACCCGATGCTATCAGAGTGATCCTGTCTCAGTTCATATCAACAAGGCGCGAGAAAATCCCCGCCCCTCACCTAAAGACAGCCGGTCCTATGCGGCCTTCAGTTCGGTCCAAATCTGGTCGTAGATTCTCGTGGCTTCCCCGATATCCACTTGAAACTCAAGCCGCGTCATGACATCCGGTGGGGGATAAATCCCAGGATTGTCAAGATCTTCCTTGTTAATGAATTTTTTCGCTGCCTCCACCGGGGTCGCATAGTGAACAAAATTGGAGACGGCTGCCGAAACTTCGGGCCGCAGGCAATAGTTCATCCACACCTCGGCGGTGTACTTATGTGGAGCGGTCTTCGGAATGGCCAAGCTATCATCCCAGATCTCACACCCCTCTTTGGGAATGCAATACTCAAGGGCATCGTTCTCCTCTTTAGCCATCAAGACGTCGCCCACCCAGAGGTGAGAGAGCCAGACCTCGCCAGAGATCAGGAGGCTCTTGACCGGAGCGGAAATGTAAGCTTTCAAGAGGGGCTTCTGGTCCATGAGGAGTTTTTTGGCTTCCATCAATTCCTTTTCACTCGTTGAGTTTAGCGGGTAGCCGAGCTTTTTCAGGGCCACGGAGATGACTGAGCGCATGTCGTCAAGCATGGTGATCTTCCCCTTGTATTTAGAGCTCCAGAGAAGACCCCAACTATCGATCTTGCCCGTTACCTCCTTGGAATTGTATCCAAAGCCCGTTGTGCCCCACTGCCAGGGAACGGTGTACTTCCTTCCTGGATCGTAGGGAGGGTTGGCGAGCTCCTTGGATACACTTTTTATATTGGGAATATTCTCATGGTTGATCGGGGCCAACATGTTCTGCTTGAGCATAATTTCGACCATATAGCCCGTCGGCACCACGAGATCGTATCCTGTAGCGCCCGCCTGAAGCTTGGCCAGCATCGCCTCGTTGTCCTCATAGGTGTCGTAATTGACCTTCACACCAAATTCCTTCTCAAAATTTGGGATCGTGTCTTCGGCGATATAGTCAGACCAGTTGTAGATGTTCAATTCTTTGGAGAGCTTACTACGGTCGACTTCAGCGGCGTAGGCTTCACGGGACTGAAAATCCCTGGCGATAGACATTGAAACAGCCAAGGAGAATCCGAGAGCCGTGGCCTTTCGAATGAAATCCCTTCGTGTCAACCTCCCCTCAGCAAATGCCTCAACAAGTTCATCGATCTTTCTTTTTCTCATTTTTTTGCCCTCCTCATTTTGATTCTTTGTTTTGTAGAGAAGCTTTCGTCTACTCGCCAAATGAATTTAGGGTTATAGGAACTGGACGCATCTATACTCGCATCCGTTGAAGCCTGTCCGCAACAGTAATCAAGGAGATCGAAAAAAGTACAATCAACGCACTCAGGGCGTTGATCTTAGGGGAAACCCCTAACCTCACCATAGAGTATATCTTCAACGGCAAGGTTGTCGCTCCGACACCGGCCACGAAAAAGGTGATGACAAAATCGTCAAAAGAGAGCGTAAAGGCCAGAAGGGCTGCGGCAATGATTCCAGGAAGGAGCTGCGGGATAGTCACCTTGAAAAAGGTCGTCCACTCATCGGCACCAAGGTCCATCGAGGCTTCCTCAAGGGTGCGATCCATACCCTGGAGACGTGCCCGAACGATCAGCATGACAAAGGGAATGTCAAAAGCCACGTGCGCGATGATAATGGTTGTCAGGCCCAGATTGTATTTAATCATGACAAAGAAAATAACAAGAGAAATCCCCACCACGATCTCCGGGGTCACGATCGGAAGAAAGAGAATGCCGTCAAAAACTGACTTACCTCGGAACCGGTACCGATAGAGTCCATATGCGGTCAGGGTGCCGATAATCGTGGACAAGATCATGGCTACAATAGCAACGATAACACTATTCTTCAAGGCGTCTAAGACAAGGGGGTCCCTGATGAGTCTGCCATACCACTCCCACGTGAAACGCTCCCATACAACACTAAACCGGGAGGTGTTGAAAGAGAAGGCAATCAGAATACAAATGGGAAGATACAAAAAGAGATAGCCTGCACTTGTAAACCAGTCCAGAGGCTTAAGGTAGTCTCCTCTTTTCATCGAGCCTCCTCCATAGCCTCTTTCCCTCCGGCAAACCTGAGATAGGTGAATACCGCGAGGAGGACAATTGTCATTAAAATAAAGGAAGCGGCCGATCCAAAAGGCCAATTTCTGGAGGGTCCGAACTGGAGTTGAACGAGGTTTCCAATCATCATGGCCTTCGCCCCGCCCAGGAGATCTGGGACGATAAATGCCCCTACCGAGGGAATAAAGACGAGAAGAGATCCCGCCAAAATTCCAGATTTCGTGAGGGGAACGGTAACCTTCAAGAAGCGCCAGAATGGTGTGGCCCCCAAATCTTCGGCGGCTTCGAGAAGGGACCGGTCCAATTTTTCGATGGACGCGTAGAGGGGAAGAACCATGAAGGGAAGATAGACATAAGCGAGCCCCAGCAAAATGGCTCCCTCCGTATAGAGAAGGGTGAGGGGTTTCTTGATAACATGCAGGTACTGGAGCAAAAAGTTGAGGAGTCCTGTGTCCCGAAGGATGAGCATCCAGGCATAGGTCCGGATGAGGTCACTCGTCCAGAAGGGAAGGACCACCAGGAAAAGGAGTATATTCCGCCATCTTTTGTCAGCCATGGCAATTCTATACGCCATCGGGTAGCCGATAATTAGGAGAATAACGGTTGTTAGGAAAGAGATGCGAAAGGAGCGAAGTAGAATCTTCAAATAAAGGGGGTCGACGAAACGGGTGTAATTCTCCCAGGTAAATATCAGTTGAACCCCTCCATAAAGGGCCCTTTCAAGAAAGCTATAGGTGGCCATGAAGACCAGGGGGAGAAGGAAGAAAACGCCAATCCAGAACATACAGGGCAATAGGATACCGAAGGCCTTGGTGTGCGGGTGCCGGTTGAAGAATTTCAGGAGACGTATTCTGAGACCAATTCGTTCCATGGATTGTCAATCCCCGAGGATCACCGAGTCATCACGATGCCAGGATACAGTCACCCTCTCCCCCACGGAAAACGAAGGCTGTTGGCCGGCGGTTCTCTCGTTTTTTAGGAAGACCGTCACTTTCTCCTCAGCCGAGAGTGCGATAACGTAATGTATCGATCCTCCGAGATAGATCCGATTAGCGATTTCACCCACAAGCTCATTCTCTCCATCCCTTCCTTTGCCCTGAGGTCCAACGCTGAATTTCTCAGGCCGAATGGAGAACTGGACTCGCTGCCCTTCGGTAAACCCATGATCCAATGGCAGGGTCACATCGAGGTTCCCGTCTGTTCGCACGAGGAGGGTCTCCCCCTCGGCCCGAATAACTTGACCAGAGAAGAAATTGGAGACGCCAATAAAATCAGCGACAAAACGGGTCTTTGGAAATTCATAAATCTCTTCCGGCGTTCCCACCTGTTCGAGGCGTCCTCGTTCCATTACGGCGATGCGATCCGACATCGTTAGGGCCTCTTCCTGGTCGTGGGTGACATAAATGAAGGTGATGCCAACTTTCTCCTGAAGGCTTTTTAACTCCAATTGCATCTCTTTACGGAGCTTCAGGTCGAGTGCCCCCAAGGGCTCGTCCAGGAGAAGAACCTCAGGTTTGAGCACAAGGGCACGGGCAAGGGCGACGCGCTGCTGTTGCCCTCCGCTGAGTTGCCGTGGGTAACGATCTCCCATGCCCTTCAATCGGACTAAATCCAGGGCTTCTTCGATCAATCGTCCCATCTCATGGCGGGGGGTCTTCTTCCTTTCCAAACCAAAAGCAATATTGCCAGCTACGGTGAGATGGGGAAAGAGAGCATAGCTCTGAAAAACGGTATTCACATCTCTCTCGTACGGTCTTTTGTCTCGGACGTTTTCGTTGTTGATGAAGATTTCCCCCTCCGTTGGCTCTTCGAACCCGGCGATAAGCCGAAGTGTGGTGGTCTTGCCACATCCGCTGGGGCCGAGGAGAGAAAAGAATTCACCTCGACCGATCTGCAACGATACGTTGTCAGCAGCCACGACATCGCCAAACTTCTTGGTCACTCGATTGAGTTCGACAGTGAACTCCACCGTAACGCTCCTCTATTGTTGCACAGGATCAGGTGCTAACCCTTTCATGTTCGTCCGGTGAAGGAATATCTTCAAAAAAAGGGAGTCGATCTTCCCGAACCGAATAGAGGATTAAGCCGAGTGAAATTGCCTTTTTCTAACCGCCAGAGACTCGAACATTTTGCATACCCACGGCCTCCGTCTGAATCAAGCCCAGTATAGCATCTAAAGGGAAAATGTAAAGTGGATTGTGGTTGGAGGTATGGCTAAATCAAAGCCCAGAGAAAGGTACGGATTTCATGGATGTACTGGCGGCTACAAGAATTTCGAGAATCGAGTGCTCCATGGACAGGGTTTCCTCGATGTGTTAGAAAGGTCTCAGCACGTCCCGGGACATGAGTGATCAATCCGAGGCACGACATGAGGATCATGGTACTGGGGGCTGGCGGAGTGGGATCTGTCTCCGCAATCAAGCTTTAAAAGAAAACCATTTTCAATGAGGTGATCTTTTTCCCGGCATCGAGATTTTTGAATATCCCGAAATCGGGCCTCTCAAATCGTGCTACGTCGAGTACGAGGAGGTCGTGACCATTCGCAAACACATCCCATGCAAACAAGCAGACTTCAAGTACGCCTTAGGAGACTGCTTCATCGGCACTCTCGAAACCCTCCACAAGCCAGGATTAAAACGGAGTGACCCTATTGAAATTCATGAGATTAGGGTGGTTCCCCGGGCCGTGAAATGGGAGCGACTGGGACCGCTTACCAAACCGGCATACCTCATGTTATTGCCGCAGAGCTGATTGCCCAGGGAATCATCACCCAAAGGGGAGTGTTTTCGCCGGAGGAGCTCGACCCTGTTCCGTTCATGGAGCGATTTCCCCAAGAGGGCCTGCCGTGGACGATCCGCGAAGAAAACTTGATCCTGAATTCAGGAAGGTAGTCCTCGGGAGCTTGGGAGTTTAGTCTCGTCTAGCGACCTTCGGCGGACGGGCAGGGTCTTGGGCTTTGATCTCGAGGTCACGAGAAAGTAGGAAAAGATGAGAATTGCAGTCATAGGCGGTGCGGGAGCGATGGTTCGTGCCATCATACAGGATCTCAGCGAGAATCCTCGAGCAGAAGAGATCCTCGTTGCCGACTGTCAGGAAGAAAAGGCAAAAGCCCGTGCCCGGGCGTTCAAAGATCCTCGAATCAAAGGAAGCTACGTCGATGCTCACGAAATAGACGAAACGGCGAATTTGGTGAAGGCTTATGACGCAGTCATCAATGCCGCTCAATACGATGTCAACATAGAGGTGATGGAGGCCTGTCTGAGGGCGAGCGCTCACTACAATGATTTGGGAGGGATGTTTCATACGACGCGGCAGCAGCTGAACTTCTTTGGTAAATTCAAGGGGACGGGATTAAAAGCGGTTTTGGGTGTGGGTGGAGCTCCAGGCATCACAAATGTTTTGGCCCGGTATGGCTATGATCAGCTAAGTACGGTCGAAATCGTCCGTTTGAGTGACGCAAGTATTGATATGACGGAGATGAAAGGGATCGATGCTTTTGTACCTCCTTATTCTGGAAGGACGATCATGGAAGAGTACTCGGATGAATCCGTCGAGTTTATTGATGGAGAGTATAAAACACTCCCCCCATTGTCTGGAGCTATGGAGATCGACTTTCCAGAGCCCATCGGTCGGCGCACCTGTGTCCATACGTTGCATTCTGAGCCCGCAACAATTCCTGCCTCTTTTCAGGATAAGGGAGTTAGGGAAGTAACCTGGCGGTTGAGTCTCCCCCATGAATTTGAAACAAAAGCGCAATTCTTGGCTTCCCTCGGTTTTGCGGGAAAGGAGCCGATAGCGGCTAAGGGGGTCAAGGTGACACCGCTTGAGGTCCTAGCGGTCTTGGTGGATAGACAGATCAAAGACAAATTCAAGGGCGTTAAACTCAGAATCAATGACATGGAGTGTCTCCGTGCTCAGGTAATCGGGAAAAAGAGGGGGAGAGAAGTCGAATATACGGTTGATTGCATTGTGAAGACGCACAGTCGTTGGGGTTTGTCCTGTGGGGATGTTTCCACCGGGGTTCCCCCGTCAATCGTGGCTCAAATGCAAACAGGGGGAATGATTCCACCGGGTGTCTGGGGACCGGAGCAGGTCATCGATCCAGAGTATTTCTTCAAGGAAGTGGGAAAGCGTGGAATGGAGGTTCAGGCTACAATAAAAGAACACCTGACATAATCCAATGTCCGTAGGATTCCACGCCTGGTGTGGAAAGTTCCCAAACCCGTGTCCGGCGTTTTCCGGCTTTCATGTGTCGGATTCTCGGAAGTCCTTTGAGGTTCTAGCTTTTTCCTTCCTGCTTCCGGTCTCGGTTCGTTGAAATATCAAACTCAGTCTGATAAGATGGAGCGGTCCAGATAAAAGGCGGTTGTGAGTTGAGATCCCTACTCTGGCAAGGAAATCGGAGGGTTACAAATGCGTGATTACGAGGAGGATTACGCGAGCGATTACAAGAGCAGGGACGTGGGGGCGGCTCTTGAAGAGGCCCAACAAATGGTTGACATCATTCTCACCCCACCCGACGAGACGCCCCTCGAGGCCCGCGAGGAGATCGCTCGGAAGACGGTTCGCAACTTCCGAGATCACATCAATAAGGGTTTCCTGGACTATCGCAAAGCGGTCACCGAGGCAACTAACTTTGCCATGACAGAATGGACGGGGCAGGGTTCGATCCTGGTGGACGCACTGGACCGCGAGTTCATCGATGTTCTTGGTGGCTTTGGAATTTACTCTTACGGCATCCGGCACCCTAAAATCGTTGCCGCGGTCAAGGCTCAGCTGGACCGTTCGCCCCAATACAGCCAGGAAATGCTTGATCCGCTGAGGGCCCAGCTGGCTAGGGTTCTGGCCCTGTTAACCCCAGGGAAAATTCAGTACGGGTTCTTTGCTAACTCAGGCACCGAAGCGGTTGAGGGGGCGATGAAGTTGGCTAGGCTTTATACCGGCCGTAAAGGCTTCATCGCCATGATAAGGGCCTTTCATGGCAAGACCCTGGGTTCCCTCTCGCTGATGGGTAAGAAAGTCTTCCGTGAGGCACTCTTGCCTCTCCTTGAGGGCGTCCGGCACGTGCCTTTTGGCGATGCCGATGCGGTCGAGCAGGCCCTTGCTGCAGCCAAGGCGGTGGGGGACGGCATCGCGGCGGTGGTTGCTGAGCCTGTCCAGGGCGAGGCCGGGGCGCAGGTGCCACCTGATGACTTCTGGCCGCGTCTTCGAGAGATCTGTAATCATTACGACGTGCTTCTTATCGCCGATGAGGTTCAGACGGGCATGGGCCGGACCGGCGAGATTTTCGGTGTCGACCACTGGAAGGTGGCCCCTGACATTCTCTGTCTGGGTAAGGCTTTGGGTGGGGGCGTGGTACCCATGTCGGCCTTCTTATCAACGCCCAAAATCTGGGAGTGCATGGAGCCTAACCCGTTCATGCATACGACGACCACGGGTGGAAACCCACTGGCATGCGCTGCGGCGCTTGCGGCTGTCACTGTTCTCATCGAGGAGGACCTGGCCGGACAGGCCAAGTCCAAGGGCGAGTATGTATTGAGGCAGCTAAGACAGCTCCAGGATCGCTACCCTGGCGTTTTGTCAGACGTCCGGGGATTGGGGCTATTGATTGGCATGGAGTTTCCGACCGACGGGATTGGATACAAGGTTGCAGCCGGTCTCTTCTCCCGAGGCGTGCTGACGGCGGGAACCCTGACCAACGCCAAAACCATTCGCATTGAGCCGGCCCTGAATATTCCTCCGGGCCTTCTGGATGAGGTTCTCAACCGCCTCGAGGACGTCCTCAAGACAATTGAGCTGCCGAGGCGGCCAGAGCCGATGAATCTCTATGCCGGGCAGGTTTTGTTCGTGGACCTAACGAGTCGACAGGTCCAGAAGAGACCGATTAACCGAGGCTGGCTAAAGGACTATATCGGAGGGTGGGGGCTGGCAGCGAGGTATTTCTATGACCTGGTCGATCCGGTCACCGATCCACTATCTCTAGAAAACGCCCTGGTCATCATGACTGGACCCTTGTGCGGCACCCTTGCCCCTACGGGCTCCCGCACTTGCCTGGTCTCTAAGTCACCTCACACCGGGACCATCTTCGAGTCCAATGTGGGTGGCGCGTTTGGACCGGAACTCAAATTTGCAGGCTATGACGGCATTGTCATCACGGGTCAGGCTGATTCTCCAGTCTATCTGCACATCGAGGACGACAAGGTTAGCCTGGAAGATGCCAGTTCGATTTGGGGCCAGGGCATCTTCGAAACTGAAAACTGGCTCAGCCAAAGGATGGGTCACGGCGTGAAAAGTCTGTCTATCGGACCAGCCGGCGAGAACCTGGTTCCATACGCCTGCATTGGTTCCGAAGCCTACCGCCAGATGGGTCGGGGCGGCACGGGAACTCTCTTTGGTTCCAAGAAACTCAAGGCCATCGCCTGTAGGGGTAGCGGCGGAGTGCAGGTGGCAGATATGGCGGTGTTTTGGGAGAAAGTGACCCAGCACAAAGTGTCGAATTTACTGACAGAAACCAACCTCTGGGCTCGTAGTGATGGTACGCCGATGCTGGTCGATTTCACGAATGAAATCGGCATTCACCCGACACGGAACTATAGCGCCGGCGTCAACCCCAACCATCAGGCCCTCGATTCTGAAGCCATCAGTTCGGTCAAGATAGGCGATCGAGCCTGTGCCTCATGCCCCTTGGGCTGTGGGAACTTCACCTCGGTGAATGGAGTCCAGGTTGAAGGCCCAGAATACGAGACGCTCTGTTTGGCTGGCTCGAACTGCGAAATGAGCGACCTGGAACAGGTCATGCGCTTCAATTGGCTGTGCGATGATCTCGGTTTGGACACGATGTCGACAGGAGGAACCGTTGGGCTGGCCATGGAGCTGAGCGAATCGGGCGTCCATGACTTTGGATTGCGGTTCGGCGATCCCGAGGAATACTTGGCGGTCGTGGAGGAGATTGCCGATTTATCCACCGCGAGGGGGCAAGACTTGGCCTTGGGGGTGGCCAAACTCGCCGCAAAATACAACGCGGTCGGAGAGGCAGCACATGGCAAGGGCCTTGAAATGCCGGCATACGATCCCAGGGGAAATTACGGCATGGGGCTCGCCTATGCAACCAGTGAACGTGGGGCGTGTCACTTGAGGGCCTTCACGATATTGGCCCCTGATCCCTTCAAGTTGAAGCTCATGACCAGAGATGTGATTGACGATCAGAACAAGAATGCTGTGAAGTGGTCGATGTGTTTTTGCGATTTTTGGGGATCGGTGGACACAACCATCATGGCGGATCTGCTGACGGCTGGCTTGGGGCGGCAGGTTTCGGCAGAGGACCTCGACAAGGCCGGAGAGCGAATCTGGAACCTGATCCGGCTTTACAACCTCAGGGCCGGCTTTACGGCTGCCGATGACACCCTGTCCGACAAACTGACAAAACAGAAGCTAGAGAGAGGCCCCCATGACGGTCGGGTCCTGAGTAAGGAGAGCCTCGAGGAAATGAAGACGCTGTACTATCGTCTACGGGGCTGGGACGAAGGGGGACGACCTCGAGAAGAGAAACTGCGTGACCTGGGACTCCAAAGCTTGAGATGACTGTTGGAGGATCTAAATGGAAAAGCACCTACTGGCTATCCCCAATCGTTGCACCGGATGTAACCGTTGTGCTTACGCCTGCGCCGCAGTCAAAGAGGGGATGTTCATGCCGTCAAAAGCGCGTATCAAGATCAATAATTTTCCTTTTGAGGGCTATTCCGTCCCGAGTGTATGCTTTCAATGCCCTAAACCTGACTGCCTGAAAGCCTGTCCCGAAAGGGCGATTCTTAAAAACGAGCGGGGAGTTATCGTTGTTGAAGCCAGTAAATGCGATGGCTGTGGCGACTGTATTGAAGCTTGCCCCTATGGAATGATTGAGCAGTACGGGTCCGGAAAGGCTTATAAATGCGACCTGTGCGGTGGCAATCCAGCTTGTGTCGCGGAATGTGAATTTGGAGCTTTGGCATTCAAAGAGCCAGACAAGATTTCCCTCAGACTTCGGGCGACCCAGATGAAACAACGCAGCACTGAAGGCTCGCCTGGAAAAAAGCGGCACCACCTTGCATTGAACATCCTTAAGGGAGCAGTTCGGGTTCCCCGTACACCGGGTTACATGGGGTGATACCTGAACGAGAGTAACCGGAAATCCGAAGTAATACAGAAGCATCGTGAAAGGGGTTATCCGAGATTCGAAAAACCCGCACCCTGCGGTATGAATCTCCAATGCCTTAGGGGCCGGTAGCAATTGCTGACCAGAAATAAAAAAGGAGAAGCCTTCTCCTAAATTCTCTGACCTTAGTCATTCCGACTTCCTTCGGGTTTCGAGGCTCGAATTTCTACCTGCCATAGCATAAGATACGAACATGGATGAGTCATTTCCCTATTCGCCTTTTTCTCCCCCGAAGGGAGGGATGCCCTTCGTCGGAATCACGACATTTGCCGGCTACCCTTTATGGCAACCCGACAAAAAGACGGATGCAGTGGTTCTGGGGATCCCATATGATGAGGGTACCACTTACCGGCCGGGTGCGAGGTTCGGGCCCCGGGCCATTCGGGATGCTTCCATGTTCTATAACTATGAAAGGCGGGAGGATCGATTTTACGACGCCGACCGACGGAGATGGATGCTTTCGGGGAAGGCGGTCGCCGACGCCGGGGATGTGGAGATCGAACCGCTTAGCCTCAAGAAAAACTGGAAGTCGATTACCGAGGCGGTTCAATCCATTCTGAAGGCTGACGCGATTCCGGCTGTGATGGGCGGTGACCATTCGGTCACCTATCCCGTTGTTAAGGCTTTGGCAGGAGCGAAGTTGCACTACATCCATCTTGATACGCATGCCGATTGCGACCGGATCTTTGAGAGCAAATTCACTCATGGAAGTCCGGTGGTCCGTATCTTGGAAGAGGGATTGGCCGAATCCATCACGATTATCGGAGTGCGAGGGCTGACCAATTCAGGCCGTGACTTTTCCTGGATAAATGAACAGGACGTCAGGGTTATCACTGCGCGGGAGTTGAGAGACAAGCCACTCAAACCAAGTTCAGATCTGTTGGGCGAAGGCGATTTCTATGTGAGCCTGGACATCGATTTTTTCGATCCCTCTGCGGCACCGGGGACGGGAACACCAGAACCTGGGGGGCTATTCTTCCCGGATTTTTCTGACGTGATTCAATCGATCGCAAGCCGTGGAAATATTATCGCCTTTGACGTCGTAGAGGTGAATCCTTTGCTTGACGGTCGGGGTGCCATTACCGCCCATCTGGGTGCGCGGTGCATTCTGGAGCTTCTAAGCGCGGCCTTGGATAGGCCTTGATCATCAGTGTTTTCGCACCAATGTTCATGCCTGGGGCTGGAGCATTTCCTGTCAAGAGAGAGCTTTACGAATGGGAGCGGCGTTGAGAATGGACTGCCCGATATACTGCCTCGATATTCTGCCGTCTCATCCCTTCCACCAGGCCGGAACTCGTTCCGAATATAAATCCCTCATCAGGAGCCATCACCTCCAGAGAATTCTTGACGACCTTCTCCAGATCTTCTTTTTTTCGATCCAGAAAGAGATGCTTGGCATCCAGATTTCCCCATAGGCACACGCGCTCCCCATAGTTGGCTTTGATTCGAGCCAAATCCATTCCAGCCGATGCTTCGAGGCAATGAAGCCCCTGGAATCCAAGCTCCACAATATCATCAAGGACAGCATTGAGATTCCCGTCGGAGTGAAAAAATACGGGCATTCTTGTAGAGGCCATGCCCCTGATCTGCCTGGCTAAGGATGGGAAGAGGACCTTTCTGAGGAGATCAGGATCCACGATCGTGCCTCGTCGGTAGGCGATATCATCGGCAATCAAGACGCCGTTTGCCCCGCGGGCTACTGCCTGCTTAGCGAGGCCGATGTTGAGCCTTTCGACCCCATCGATCAAGTCGATGATCTGCTTGGTCCGCTTGACGAAAGCACTCAGGAACGTTTCGAACCCCATGAGCCTTATCCCCCATCCAAAGACCCCGTCGACGATGACGAAGACAAACCGGTCTGAACGGGTGGCCCATGAACCGAGGTCCTTCCAACGGGCATCCCTCGCCTTTGGTGGGCATGAAAAGGGACTCGGCCACTCTGGTGATTCACACACGGCATCGATTCCGAGGCGGCTTGTAAACTCCAGACGCTCTGGGAATTCCACCTGGTCAACTTGGAGAAACGCCTGAACAATCCCATCGGCTAGGGTGATTTCACCCGTCGGGATTCGGTCAGGCTCGCGATGTCCAATGGCCAGGGAGACTCTTTCTCTGGAGTTCATGCGGCTCCCGAGAGCCTCGATCTTAGATCGGGGTTATAAGGTCGTCGCGATTAGAGTTTCAGTGGCGACGACCCCGTCCACACTTCTAATTTTTGAGAGGAGTTTGCCCGCTGCATCTAGGTCGATGGCCCTAATCATGACGACGAGATCGAAACGTCCGAAGACCGCTGTAATGTTCGCTATACCTTCGATTGATTTGAGTTGCTCATACACGAGCTTGGTTTTTGCAGGCTCTGTCTTGATTAACACCCCCGCGACCATAGAAACCTCCGTAAAATGGATCTGTCCACTCTGAAGCCTCCCGTAGGCCTTCTGAAGAGCCGGGTCAGAGACTCCCAAGGTCTTCTATCAATTACCCCCGGCATTCGAAGGTCCCTCTCATGGCTTGAGAATGACCTTCACGCCTTTTCTGGAAAGACCGAATTGAAAAGCTTTTTCAGCTTCCTTTAGAGGGAAGGTATTTCCGAGTAAAGGCTGGACGTCTATTTTCTTTTTAGCGAGCATTCCCAGAGCCTGATCAAATTCTTTATAGTTGTAACAGATAGAACCATATAGGGTCAGTTCGTTACGAATCACAGGTTCCAAATCAATGTGGATCTCCTTATGGACAGTCATGATCACAATAGATCCGTTTTTCCTTGTGATGTCGATGGCCTGCTGAAGCGCCCTCGAATCTCCGGCAGCCTCAAAGGCGTAGTCCACTCCCCCTTCAGTAATTTCGAGGATCTCTTGGATTGGGTCAGCGGTACGGACATTGAAGGTGTAATTCGCTCCAAATCTCCTGGCTAGCTCCAGGCGATCATCGTTCGTGCCGATCACAATGATGTTGGCACGGCGGATCTTTTTTGCAACTTGCGTTGCGAGTAGCCCGATGGCACCGGGTCCGAGGACGGCCACCCAACTTTTCGGTTCGATACCCGCAAGCTCCAGGCCTCGGATACTACAAGCCAACGGGTCCGCGAAGGTGGCTTCCTCAAATGAGAGGTCTTCGGGTATAGGATGGGCATTCCTTTCAGGAATCACGAAATATTCAGCCATCCCTCCATCGATTGTAATCCCAAACTCATTGAGGCTCTTGCAAAGATTTACAAGTCCTTTCCGGCAATACCGACAGATGGTACAACCGATACAGATCTCGGTGGCGACACGATCCCCCTTTTTGAAGCTGTGAACCTTTTCTCCCCAGTCAACGACTTCCCCCGAGACCTCATGGCCAAGAATGTACTTTTTCCTCGTCTTCGGATCTGTGTTCCCATATATGCGGAGGTCACTTCCACAAATCCCAACAGCCTTCGGCTTAAGGAGAACCTCCCACGGACCAAACTCTGGCAGTGGGACATCCTCTAAGGAAATCCCAACCTTGGATGGATCTTTCACGACAGCGAGCATCGGTCACCCATCAGGTAAGCTCCATTTTGCAGCTCATCGTCGTCATATGGGATCTGAGCCTCAAGAATTTTTGGGCATCTCGGGCCCTCCCGACCCGAATTTCAGGGCTCATAGAATTCAGGTACTGGCAAGGGTGAATACGCCGGGCAAAAATGAAGATGCTGGGGACGAGCATGATGGACGATTCTGCGCTTGATTGCTCCAATCTTGGGTGAGAGTCGGTCAAAAACCCTCTAGACGCCAAGATACGCCTTCTTGATATGAGGATCTTCCAGTAGTTCTCCTCCCTTTCCCTCCATGACCACGCGGCCGTTTTCCAGCACGTACCCCCGGTCGCTTAGCTGAAGGGAATGCCTCACGTCCTGTTCCACGAGGAGGATGGTCGTCCCGGCCTCGTTAATCTGGCGGACAGCGTCAAAAACCGTCCTAACCAACATGGGCGCTAGCCCAAGAGACGGTTCATCAAGCATCAGCAAAACGGGTTTTGCCATCAGACCGCGGCCGACGGCTAGCATCTGTTGCTCACCCCCGCTCAGAGTCCTCGCCAGCTGGTTCCTTCTTTCTTGTAGGATGGGAAAGAGATCGAACACTTCCCTCAGGGTCTGACTCTTGACGTTTTCGGCCCGCGGGTTATACGCACCGATTTCCAGGTTTTCCTGGACAGTCATGAATGGAAACAGACGCCGGGCCTCAGGGATCTGGACAATCCCGGACTCGACAATCTTTTCCGTTGGTAAATGATCGACGTTTTGTTGCCCAAACACAATCCTCCCCGCTCTTGGCTTGATCAGTCCCGAGATGGTGTTCAGTGTCGTGCTTTTACCCGCGCCATTGGCACCAATGATACCAACAACTTCGCCCTCGCTCACGTTGAGGGAAACCCCCCATACTGCCTGAACGTCGTCATAAAAAACGTCAATCTTTTCAACCTCGAGCAACGACATACTCCTCTCCCAAGTACGCCTTGATTGCCCTGACATCGGAGGCCACCTCCTGGGGCGTCCCTTCCATGATTTTCTCCCCATGGTGAAGGAGGACCACTCGTTCCGAAAGGGTCATTACCGCCTGCATAACGTGTTCAATAATAAACAGCGTGATCCCCAGATCGCGGATTTTTCTCACAAGTGAGATCATATCATCCGTTTCTTTCGGAGTCAGTCCCGCCATGACCTCGTCGAGCAAAAGGAGTTTGGGTCGGGTGGCCAGGGCTCTTGCCAACTCCAGGCGCTTTCGGTCGGCAATGGTGAGATTTTTGGCAAGCATGTCTCTCTTAGGATCAAGGCCGGTGAATTCGAGGACTTCACGGGCAACTTCCTCAGCCTCCTTGGCGGTCTTGACCCGGCAGAAGGCTCCCACCATTACGTTTCGAATCACACTCTTGGTCGCAAAAGGTTTGACAATCTGGAAAGTTCTCCCGATTCCCTTGAGGCAGTCCTCATACGGTTTAAGGCGCGAGATGTTTTCACCATTGAAGTGGACCTCGCCCCGATCTAGAGGATGAAAGCCCGTAATCAGGTTGAATACTGTCGTCTTGCCAGCTCCATTGGGACCGATCATCCCAACGATCTTGCCTTGGGATATCGTAAGATCGAGGTTCGACACAGCCTTCAACCCACCAAAACTCTTTGAAACTCCCTTGAGCTCCAGAATGTTCATCACTAGCCCTTCCCCGTTTGCAAGAGCGGCTGAGGAAAGAATTTCGCCGAGACCCATCTGTAGAATGCTTCCAGAGGCTCCATGAGCCCCCTGGGTTTGAAGAGCATTACTGCCATGAGGACCGCCCCGTAAAGCATGAGATGGATCCCTTCGTAGCTTCCGCCGAGATATGTGCGTGTCAGCTCGGCAGAAGGGACCAGAAGCACCGCCCCGACAATGGGACCGAGAAGCGTCCCTCTCCCCCCGATGATGGCGATGAAGGCAATCTCAAAAGAAAGATCGAGACTCACGATTCCCCGGGGATAGATGTAATGGACGAGCTGCATATAGAAGGTGCCTCCCAGGGCTGTGAAAAAGGTGCTGATGGCCATGGCGATCAGTTTACATCTGGGTACATTGATACCCAGGGCCTCAGCCGCCTCTTTCTCTTCCCCTCCTGCCATGAGGTAATAGCCGAGTTTGGACCGGGCAATCCTGTAGGTTATATAGAAGATAATCACCAGCATAACCAGGATAATATAATAGAAATACCTCTTGTCCAGGAACTGGTAGTAAATCGGAGCGTGTCCTTTCAGGGGAAGAAGAATCCCCCGGGCGCCGTTGATGTCAAAGCCGAGGAATTTCTGCATGTTTTCAAGAACAACTCTAAAACCCTCACAGATTGCGATGGTAGCCAGGGCGAAGTAAGCTCCCCTGAGTCTGAAAGTCGGAGCCCCAATAATGACTCCCACAATTGCCGCCAGAAAGGCCCCCGCGAACATGCCGGCCCAGGGAGTGAGACCATAATGGATGAAAAGGACAGAAGAGGCATAGGCACCGATCCCAGCAAACGTGGCATGGCCTAATGGGAGGACACCAGCGAATCCTCCAACAAGGTTCCAGCTCGTTGTGAGATATGCATACCAGAGGATCAGAATAACGAACTGGAAGAATCTCTGACTTTGGATGAAAAGGGGAAGGACAAGGAGGATAAGTATCCCAATCAATGCAATCCAGGTTATCCGGTCTATTTTCAATGTCTTTGCGTGAGTTCTTTCTTTTTCCACGTCTTCTCCCTACCACTCAGCTTTGAATCCGAAAAGGCCTTCAGGTTTGAGAAACAGAACAGAGATGAATATGGCGTAAATGATACCTTCGGTCCAGGTTGCTGTCATAAACTGGGCTCCGAAAGACTCCACGAGCCCGATTATTATCCCTCCGAACAGTGCGCCGGGGATACTCCCGAGGCCGCCGAGAACGACAATAATGAAGGCCCTGATGTCAAAGACGACACCCACAACGGGGTGAACGTAGTAAAAAGGCATCAATACGGCCCCGGCGACGCCGACGATCGCGATGCCAATACCGAAGGCCACATTGTAGATGCGGTCGATGTTTATGCCCATCAGTCTTGCTGCATCACGGTCCTGGCCAGTGGCTCTGATGGCTTTGCCGAGTCGTGTTTTTTTCAGAAACAGGTAAAAAAGAACAGCCAAAATCACAGTGGTCAAGAAGGCATAGAGCCTGGGAAGACTAATGATCACATCACCTAGGTGGAGGACACTTCCCTTGTAAGGGGTTTTTATCGTCTTATAAAAGGCGCCGAAAAGCGCCAGCGCGAAGGCATCCATGAAGATCCAGAGCCCCGCAGTTAGCATCAGGACGCTAATCGGCTCACGCACATCCCGCTCGATCTTGAAAACCGGTCGGATCAGCACATGCTGTGTGAAATAACCAAGGGCGAAGAGCAAGGGCACGATGATAATCAGTCCGGCGTAAGGGTCAATACCGGTGAATCTGAAAAGGTAGTAAGTGACAAACATCGCAGCCATGAGAAAGGATCCGTGGGCAAAATTGATCACCTTCATCACCCCGAAGATGAGTGTTAGACCTAGGGCTGTGAGTCCATAGAC
>WVXP01000117.1 GCA_011773445.1 Pseudomonadota bacterium
TCTCAAAAGCTCCCAAAGGGGCAAAAAACCAGGTCCCGCCACGGCAATGTCTATTTTTGGGGCGTTATTGCATCTTGAAATCGACTGTCAAGACCAGTTAATCTCTTCTTTTGCTCTCGATCCCGTTCGAAAGGATCAGCCGCACGCAGATCGAAAACCAGTAACCTTCTTGCATTAGGATTCTGTCTTCTTCTATATTTGTTCAGAGTATAAGGTTACATTCACTGGGAGGAGAAACCATGGCAGACGGGGATAAGGATTTCGAAAAGGCCGTAGGCGAGCATCTCAAGCGCGTTTATGAGCGGTACAAATCCAACGTGAAGATTTTTGATGCGACGCACATTGGCAATATCGTCCTTGCGGTAATTTTCCTCTTTGCAGTCCTTCTACCCTACCTCTTCATACAGATAGATGACCATCAGACCTCTCAGGAGCTGGAGAAGGCATCGGTAGAGATCCATCAAAAGGAGGCGCGTGTGGAGGCCTACCGCAAGGCAATAGCCGGACTCCAGAAGGTCTTCCAGGCGGTTTTGGACACCCCCAAGCCACTCCAGGGGCTCATCCAGTCCCTTGAGGAGCAGGCAACCGAGGCAAAGGCACCTTCTTCCAAACAAAATGATAGAACACCCGATCCCTGCGGTTCCCCGAAGGATATCGACCGCTGGATGGAGTGTCGGATTCAAGCGTTCATTCAAGGTCGGTTTTCTCAGTATCGGCGGGTTCTGAGGGAGGAAGTAGCAGCTCCCCTTGAGCGTCTCAATCTCAAGGAACTGAATGATTGGAAGGCTCATGTCAACGCGGGCATCGAGAGGGTGCGTGACGACTTTCAAAAGGAGATTTCTGAGAATCCCAGGTTCTGGAGAACTTTTGACAAAGAGTCTCCGATCTATCAGAAAATGGTTGAAGCGGCAAACCGTTTCTGGGCGGATCATCAATTCGAAGCGGTAGGGCAGAAGATGAAAGAAGAAGCGGCGCTCCTCCGGACTGCCATCCATGGAATCCAGAGTAAGCAAGAGCAAATCAAGAAGCGAAACGATCAGCTCAATGATCGCTTGAAGAACTTTAAGACCCGCTTTGGGAAAATTGGCTTCGAGGTAAGCCAGGCGGTATTAATCTTGCCCATGATTCTGGGAGTTGTCTTCCTGGTTGCCTCCTCCAACCTCTGCGACTCGATCCGTCTGCGGAAATCGTTCCAAAAACTGTCCCAGCGGAATGACCCTGCCAAAACGGTGATTACGGACCGCGAGGTGGCCCTCTCGGCCCCCCTCTGGATCGATCCACTCGACCCATCGCAAAAGCGAAATTCGCGGTTCGTAATTCTCATGATACCGGCCGGGGTTTTCGTGGTGGCCCTGGTCACCATTTTCTATTGCTGGACCATCCCGAATGCCTTCCCCAAATTCACTCCATCCGATTACTGGATGTACACGGCCCTACTTCTGGTGAGCGCAGGACTCTTCATCTTCGGCTTTCTGCGGGTCTTGGCGGAGGTTCGAAGCTACGCCGACGGCAGTGAGGCAATAGAGCGCATACCTCAGGTTCCATCGGGTGGAGAGTCACCGCAGGGTTCGAGCGAAATGGAGCCTAAAAGGTCATGAATTTCTCTCAAGAAACTCGACGGAATTTGATAAGTTACTGATAGCTATGAGGAAAGAGGGTT
>WVXP01000032.1:0-3771 GCA_011773445.1 Pseudomonadota bacterium
ACAGTCATCACGCCGTAATGGTCTGATGCATGCACGCCGTCAACAGACCGTTCCATAACGACCCGGCTCTCGAGGATCTGCTCCTCTCTGAAAGCTGAGTTGAGAAAGATATAATCGATCCTCCGGGATATTCGATCGTATTCAACGCGGAGACGTTGATAGACTCTTTTCAAATCATCTCGTCTTGAAATCGTGATCTCCGAAAATCTCGTATTCTCATTATTCTGACTATCCCAGGTAAAGCCCTTCTTTTTCGGGTTGGCGATTCGGTAGGTGTCCCAGAGCCTTCCTTCATTTACGAGTTTGACCATGAGGGGGTTGTCCTCGGTCATGTTGAAGTCACCCAAGAGCACGGCTGCGGCCCCAGCTGTTGTTTCCTTGAGGAAGCGGAGTGTTTTTTGGATCTCTTTCCCCTGGCGGCGGACAGAACGTCGGAGGGTGGAGCGGTGAGTCTGGTATTCCTCTTCGGAAATCCTCCCTTCATCCCATTGTCGATCTAAAAGATGGAGAATATCATGACTTTCTGGAAGACCGGGATATGTATGGGCATGAACGATATAGAATGGTTTCCCCTCGACCGAAGCCAGGCCGGCCATGACATAGCGGGAGTCGGTAAAATGAAAGCAGACGAAATCGCCATAGATACCAAATCGGTCTCCTGAGATCTGACGGGCGCTCACCCATCTGAGGTGGAACCCTTTTTTTGCCAGAACGACTAGCCCGAGTCTGAGATTAATCGGGATCCCGAGTTTACCGAGCTTGATCCCTCCGTTGTAGACCTGATGGATCTCATCATAGCCCAGATCAGTGGCAAGTCTCCTGCTGTATTGCCAGACGGGGTTTGCCTCTTGAACAGCAATGAAGTCGGGCTGAAGCCGTCTCAGTTCCTCGACGAGTATTTGATAGCGCTTTTCCCGTCTCTCAGCCGATTCGAGGGGTTTCATCCTCCAAATGCCCCGTTCGTCCAGGCCGAACCAGACGTTGATGGTGAGAATGGAGATGGTTGGGGAAGTGGCAGGATGAGATGGATGCTTCATATATGGATCGGAGGTGACGCGACCGCAGCGGATCAGATCATAGATAAAGTCGTTCTTCGTTGATCAAAAAGCTTTTTTGAAAATGTCCGTAATCGGTTGTCAGTGGTCCGTCGTCGCAGAGTATCCAAAATAACAGATTCCCAATCAGATGTCCTGGGCCCTTACTTCTCATCTTTATGAATGTTTAGGTTCTGATCTTTTGGCCACGAACACGACCTTATTGCTAATTATCGAGAGAATCTTGATTCGTACTCACGTGAAGGAGGAAAGATGCTAAGGATTCAGTCCTGGGCGAAAATGGCATTGGTGACCCTCTCCACCATGGCCAATCCCTTGACCTCTTTCTCAAATAGTGGGGCCTCGCCACAGAAATTGTCAAAGGATTGTATCACCTCCTCCCTGTATTTTTCCTGCATGGCAACTCGGTTGCGGATAAACTCAGCCGTGTTCTCATTGACCTCCGACTTGTCGATAGCTTCGTTGACGATGACCCCGCCGATGGGAATGCCGAAATCCTTGAACCACCCGATGAAGCGCTTGATGACAGCAATGGGAAGGCTCTCAAGCAGGGTGACGAAGAAGAATGCCGTCTTCTCCTCGTCAGTGAGAAGGCCTCGCATCTTGTCAATCCGGTCCCGAAAAGTGGTGAGATAATCGAGCAGCGCGTCCTGTTCATCCTCAGGCTTCTTCTTTCTGAAAGAGAGGCTCAATCTGATCTGCCGAGCCTCCTCACGGCTTTTGTGCATCTTATTGACCCACAGGGCATAGACCTTCGACATCCCGAGAAGTCTCCTGGCATTTGCCGTTGGAGCCGTATCGAAGACATAGACCTCATACTCGTCCTCGAAAATGATATTGATCATGTTCTCGAACATGGCCGACTCTTCGAAAGCCGGATTCATGGTTGCCGATTCGACGAAGTCTTCAGCTTTGGTGGGTATATCAGCAAACTTGAGGAACCAAGCGATCTTGTTTTTGATGTCCTTTTTCGATCTCTCAATGGTTTCGGAGGTATCAATTTCACTGGCATGGAGATTGGGTGACCCTTTTACAGACACAGGCTTCCCGAAGACATTTTGCTCAAGGAGATTCGAAAGGCTATGAACGGGGTTGGTTGAGGCGAGAAGGGTTTTTTTCCCCTGCTTTGAGAACCATAATGCCGTTGCCCCGGCGACAACCGTCTTGCCGACCCCTCCCTTGCCGCCAAAATAGAGGTATCGGATATTGGGATGCTTCTGGAAGAACTCATTCATCGTAAAATTCATATCGTCTCCTCCCCAAACATCACCCTGGCCATATCCTTTATCGTATCAAGCCCCTTGATCTCATTGTCAAACTCTGGAACCATGGCAAGGACCCTGTCGCCGAACTGCTTCTTGATCGTTTCAAGACAGCTCCTCTGCATGTCGATCCTGTTTCTGAGATACTGGGGGATCTGCTGATTCTGCAGATCCTCTGAGATGACCCGATTCACTACATAACCGGTCAAAGGAACATTGAACCGCGCAAAAAGTCCACCCGCCTTGATGGTGTCGTCGATCACCATGTCTTCCGGGGTCAGGACAAAATAGAAGGCGGTCTTTTCGGTATCCGTCATGATCTTTGAAGAGGTTCCAATACGATCCTTGATATACATGAGTTCGTTGTAAATGGCGTCTTCCTCAGTCTCTTTTTCCCGTTTCATGGTGGCAATGACCGAGTCGTACTCCCGCATCTGTTCTCTCAAACCCGTGATCTTTTTTAACCACGCATCATAGATCGATCCCATGCTGAGATAATAGAGGGCGTGGCCGAGGGGAACCAGATCGTAGATGTAATAATCATACTTTCCTTCCACCACAATATCGACAACGGCATCGAATATGGCGCTTTCTTCCATGGCCGGTTCGGCAGAGGCTGCGTCGATATAATGCTCGATTTCCTCAGGGATCCTATCCATCCCATACATGTCGATAATCTTCTGGCGGATCTCTTTCTGATATTCCTTGATCCTCTGATCCGCATCAATCTCCTGAGCATAGAGGTTTGGCATGATCTGGATGGCACCCTTGCCAAAGATGTCCTGTTCGAAAATGTCGCTCAGGGAGGCCTGGGGATCCACCGAAAAGACGAGAACCTTTTTGCCTTGCTGGGCCAGCCAGTAAGCCGTGGCAGCGGAGAATGTGGTTTTCCCCAATCCACCTTTTCCCCCATACATCACGTATTTCCGATCCGGGTATTTCTGGAACATCTCTGCCAGAGACATGGCAACCTCCTTGGGACACGACAGAATCAGCGGGGATCGACAAATGGGTTGGAAACCCGGGAAGGGCTCCCAGTATTATCTGTCCGGAGGGAGGAAACAAAGACCCCCTTTCTGGAGGCCGCAGGTGTTGGCCTGTTCTAGTACATCGAATCCATCAAATCCTTTTCCCGGAGCATCCTCCGCTTCCAGGTTTTGATTTGAGGAACGACGTAAGGCAAAAGGCGAAGAGAGTAATAGGGCGGCAACACAGGAACCCCCAGCATATCGCCCATAGTGATCAAAATGAAGAGGTGTTCCATGCTGGAACGGGTTTTTAGAGCCTGGCGGGCCATGCCGTGAGTGGCCATGCCATAGGTAAAATCCCTAAGAAATCCGACGACCTTGCTCCCTACTCCCTCTTTTTTCTGTTTTGTCGATTTGTCTTTGGCCATGCTAACTTCTCCGATTTATTCTGTATTCCTTTTTTCAATCTTTCAGAATATCAAGAAG
>WVXP01000032.1:3971-4114 GCA_011773445.1 Pseudomonadota bacterium
GCCCCCTCTGCCAATTTTTTGCTCGAACAGCCCCTACGCTTTGGCCTCTGCGGCCTCTGGAGGGACTTTCCCGTATTCTGTCTTGTATTTCTGAAAGGCCTTATAGCCGTCCCAGGCCAGAATCACGGCGAGAATGATGAGCA
>WVXP01000193.1:0-344 GCA_011773445.1 Pseudomonadota bacterium
ACCCCCAATTTCATGGGGGTTGGCTCTTTCTGCAACGCTTCGAGGACCCTGGCAGAAGTACTCACCTTTGGAGGCTTGACCAAACCGGATATACCCAATACCAGCTTCCTAATCGTATGGGGCGGAAATCCTCTGGTATCTCACGAACCCATCCCACCAAAAGAACTGACCCGACTTAGGAAAAGAGGTGGACAAATCGCTGTCATTGATCCCCGAGAGACAGAAACTGCCTTAAAGGCAGATTACCACTTGGCTGTTAAACCTGGCCGGGACGAAATACTGATTTTAAACATGCTTCACGTCATCTTCCGTGAGGAACTGTGGGACAAAGAGTTCACGGCCAA
>WVXP01000193.1:404-651 GCA_011773445.1 Pseudomonadota bacterium
AACGGTCTGGAGCACCATCGTTTTGGCGTCAACACAATGCGCCTCTTGGCTATCCTGAAAGCCATAACGGGAAACTTGGATGTGCCGGGCGGAGACCTGTTCACCCCCCGACCCAAATTGCAAGATATGACCATGCCCCTGCCAGAGCCTTCAGTTCCTCCCTTGGGTTCGGAAAAATTTCCTCTGTTTTGCCAATTACGCAAGGAGGCCCATGCCATGTGCCTGCCCGAGGCGATCTTGGAAGAGC
>WVXP01000193.1:771-972 GCA_011773445.1 Pseudomonadota bacterium
CGTGATCCGAAAGGCGCTGACCAAGCTGGAATTTCTTATGGTCATTGACGTGGTTTGGTCCCCGGACTGCCAGTATGCCAACGTGATTCTTCCTGCCTGTACCTTTTTAGAACGGGACGAGCATCGGGTAAATGTTTACCAAAATCTTGCCTGTATTACACTCAGACAGAAGGTGATAGACCCTATCCACGGCCTGCCGGA
>WVXP01000193.1:1085-1346 GCA_011773445.1 Pseudomonadota bacterium
ACATGGGATTTGCCGATCATTTCCCCTGGAAAAATATTCAAGAAGGAATCAACGATCTGCTCAGTCCGCTGAACTTGTCGTTTGAAAGTCTATCTGACCATGGTGGAATTTATGAGTATGAGAAGAGGAGATATGAAAAGTACGAATACCAAGGATTTCATACCCCTACAGGAAAAGTGGAGATCGAATCTGAACGGTTAAAAAGTTTGGGATACGATCCTTTCCCGATCAGAGACGATGTTCTTCATCACGTCAAATGCT
>WVXP01000203.1:0-1060 GCA_011773445.1 Pseudomonadota bacterium
TTCGACCCCTTCCCAGAACCGTCCTTTCCACCACCAAAGTCATTGACCACCACCTTCGCACCCCGCTTGGCAAGCTCCAGTGCATAAGCGCGACCCAATCCACCACCAGCTCCCGTGACAATCGCCACCTGATCGTCAAAACGGATCCCTTTTCGCGAGCCCCGCTTTTTCATCTCCTCCGTGGACATCCACTCCACGATTCCCCGGTCAATCACGGTGTCGCCAGTGTCGGCATTAATAGTCCGAAAGAGGGCCTTTCCCTCCTCTGTCTTCCAAATCTGGGTCTTGATCGGCACGCCAGGGTAGAGGGGCTTCGAAAAGCGGACCCGAAAGCGCGTCATCTGCTCGGGTGAGCCAGGAAAGAGGTGCTTGATCACAGCCCGACACGCAAAGCCGTGGGTACATAGACCGTGCATGATCGGTTTCTCAAAGCCACTCGCCTCTGCAAACTCCGGGTCCACATGCAGTTGGAAGATGTCGCCGGAAAGCCTGTAAAGCAAGGGCTGGTGAGGTGAGGGAAAGGACTCCTCCTCAAAGTCCGGATGTCTTTTTGGGAACGCAAGAACCTCTTTCGGAGGCTTCTCTCCCCCGAAGCCTCCATCTAAACGGCAAAATAGCTTAAAAATATTGGTGAAAAGCTTCTCACCGTTGGAATGGTATGTATCTGCCTCGGCAACGACCAGCGCACCCTTCTCAGTGCCCATATCGTAGATGTGGGTGATCGCTCCTTCAGTGGTCAGCGTCCCCTCCGGCGGAATGGGATTGTGAAACACAATGTCCTGCTCGCCATGAAGAATCCCGGCGAGATTGGCCCCCGAGCTGAGTCCGGCACTGGCCAGAAAATCAAATACACTCGCAATAGAAAAACTGGGAATCACTCTCAACCGATTCTCATAGCAGTATTCCAGATCATCAAAGCCCGCACCGATTCCCAAGGCGTAAAGCACCACATCCTTCCACCTGTAGTTCCTCGTCAGGGGCCCAATCTTTTTCCCGATGCTATCGAGGTTCAAAGCCATCCCCTGATCTCCTTGGTTCGCCCTAAGTTCCTACCCAGCAA
>WVXP01000203.1:1068-8798 GCA_011773445.1 Pseudomonadota bacterium
CTGCTTGGAGGAAGCACAGACCTCGCAGAGGAGAGAGTTTTTGTGTCTGTCAATAGATTTCGACAAACAAAAACATCTACCCAAATGGGCGCAGTCGATTTTTCCTCAAACACCTGGATAATCAAGGTGCTCCCCTGTAGTCTACACCAATTTCTTTCGAATGTGGGTTCAAATGCTCAAAGACTGACAGACTTCTCAATCGACCCCCTCTCTTCTCTCGCCTTTTCAAGATACCACAGAGCTACCAAACAAGCGACGAAAGAGATAGAAACGCCCCGGCCGTCCGTTACAGCCCTCCACACCGGAAATCTTGGGGTTTCGTCCCCACAGACCCCGGCCTTCCGTCCCATCCTCACGGACGGTTTGGTTTTTTCCGGCTCTGGTGATTTGGGTTTCAGTGGCTATTTGGAAAGGGACATCGAGGTCAGAAAAAGAGTGTCCTACGCAGAACGAGGTTGCGCAATTGGCATCAGCCCATGACTCCGATTAAATCTCCCTTTGAATCGTTCTCGGCCAATTGACAAGTAGAACTCCAGATAAAACAGCCACGAAACCCACGCCGAAGACTCCAGTGAGCTTCTCAGCCAAGAGGGCCGCACCCAAAATGGTTGCCACCATTGGGTTCAAGTTTCCATATACCGCGACCTGCGTCGGCGTTAGATGGCTCAGAGCGAACGTCCAAAGGTAGTAACCGAGGGCTCCCCCAAAGATCCCGAGAAAGATAATCAAAGCCGCGAGTCTGCTGTCGACCCCTGCGAACACCCGAGGAAGACCCTCAGCGAATGCGGCGGGAAAAAGTAACACGGTACCGAAGACCATCGCGTAGGTGGTCACAGTCAACGCAGAATAACGCACCAGGACTCGCTGGGCCAAAACACCGTATGCAGCGCCACAGAGGGCTGTCAAGAGCATGAGCCCATCCCCAAGGAGCGCCCATGGAGTTCCCCGCCAAGTCAAACCACGCTCGGCAAGGACAATCGCAACTCCCGTGAGTGCGAGCGTGATTCCCGCAATCTGTCGAAAGCTCAGGTGCTCTTTTCGAGCCACACGGTCCAGCCACGCACTCCAGAGGGGCATGGTGGCCAGCATCAGGGCCCCTCGAAATGCCTCTGTCAGACGGAGACTCGCGTTGAAGGTCAGCGGGAAAATGGAGAAGAAAATCACTCCCAGAAGTATGAGGAATGGTACGTCCCGTCTTTCGACACGCAGGACGGTCCGCGCAAGGATGAATATAGAAAGAGACAATGCGCCTCCACCCAGGCCAAATCGGAGAACTGCCAGGCTTAGGGGAGGAATGTCCTGCACCGCCACCCGGGTGGCGGCGACCGAGGCGCCAAACAGGATCGCGGCAAAGGAAGCAGCAGTATTTCCGGCAAGACTACCTCGTACCATAGGGTCTTAGGTTCTCCCCAGCCTCAAGAAAATACTTTGACTTGAGTCAAAACATGGACACGGGATTTACGGGACCCGATTTTGTTTGACGGCACCACGGGGGCTATTTCGGAACCAGGGGTGGTGGCCTTTTTGAAACACAATATTGCAATGTCTCAATCCCATACCCTTTAGCCTTTCTTTATAGACAATTCCAAGGTTATTTCTTTCAAGGAAGTCCGTTATTTCGTTAGCTGTGTAGACACCGTAATTCTTTACAATGCCGCGCAAGATTCTGGTCATGAGTTCCGATCCTGCGATGTCATTAAAGATAAAAAAACCGTTCGGTCTCAACACACGACATACTTCTCGTAATGCTCCTCGCCAATCACCCACGTGGTGGATAACCTTCAAAGACACAACCATATCGAATTCGCTATCCACAAATGGGAGTCTGGTCGCATCGGCTTCTGCAAAATTCAGATTCTTGCTTTCTCGTTGGTATCTCCTGGCCATTCCGACCATCTCAGGATCCAAATCTGTCCCGATAACCTTCATTGGGTAGCGGCTGGCCAGATGCGCTGCCACAGCGCCCGCGCCACATCCGATTTCGAGTATTTTGGTCACCCGAGTCACATCGATCATGCCCAACAATTGATCAACAAGCCTTAGATTCCTCTGAGCACGCCTCCTGCTGTTAACAAACTTTTTTTCGATCCGATTCATCTTCATGATTGTCGCTCACGATGATGGGCTAGAACTTATTCAACCTCAACGGTGAGTCCCGATAGAATCATCTCACTGCCAACGGAGCCAGAATACGAGAGGACCCATTTGAGAATGCAAATTACCATGAAAATCGGTATGGTACAAAAAATCTTCTTCCGGAAAAATCAGAAAGCTCCTGGCGGGATTGGAGCAAGGGGCCGAACTCGGCCCCTCTGAGTATTCTCTATCACCGGCCACAACCCCCAACGACAGTCTCTAGGTGAGTGAATGGTTGAACAATATGATACAAGGAATGTGAGACCTCAGCCGATCCAGGATTTTTGCCAATTCCGCAACCCTGCTCAATTCCTGCTCGATCTTCGCCGGACCGTCTTGCCCCATTGGAGGAGCTCAACGACATTTGCCCCTTTGCCCCTGTAAGGCTTCTCGTTACACTGACTCGGGATGGTACCCATGGCCTACTGCTAATTGACCTGACTTTTGAACGTAGGTAAAGTAGGAAAAGGCGACTGCACTTGTTGAGACGGATTCTCCTCATTAGTATCCCCTCCTTTTCATTCGTTTTCGGATCATCTCAATTACCTGGGTCTTCTGGTCAGCATCGAGGATATTGCAGAACTCAACAAAATGATCCAGGTTCTCCTCAATCATCCCCCGCACAACCTCTGCCCGTTCCTTGGCCAAGACCACTAACTGAGTAGGATCGGGGTTCTCGCGATCCATTTCGCTTTTCAAGTCTCCGAAAAAGCTCTCTCGATCCTCCTTAGCCTGTTTGAGGCTGGCCTCTACTCTCTGACGGATCTCCTCATACTGATCCTTTTGCACGTCAGAGAGATCCAGTTTTGCGACATGCCTGTCCCATCGCTTCAAGACGTGTTTTGAAATGTCTCTGTGGTGCAATCTCTGGCGTCTGTAAGCCCCACACCCAGCGACGAGCCCGAGAGACATAACAACGACTCCAACAATGATAGATTTTCTCCGAAATCTCATATCTCTCCTCCTTGTCAATCGTTTCTGGTTCGGTTCGTATCGGCCGCTTTAACCGAATCCACTTTCAGCATACCTTTGAGTTATTAAGGGAGTTTGTTGTGCCTATTAAAAAGTGTTAAGTAAATGTAAAATATTGAAAAAAGGAAAGCTTTTATGGACGAAAAGGTTATACTCGTTGATGATGATGAAAAACTCCGAAAGCTACTCACCGAGTACCTGAGAGGATACGGATTTCAGGTCGTAGCGCTTCCCGACGGTTTCTCCGTTCTGGAGAGAATCCGAACAGAGTCTCCAGATATGGTCATACTGGACATTATGCTTCCGGAAAAGGACGGACTGGAAGTTTTGAAAGAGATCCGAGGTGTGTCTTCCATACCTGTCGTCATGCTGACTGCCAAAGGAGAGGATGCGGACCGAATTGTAGGACTCGAACTGGGGGCAGACGACTACCTCCCCAAGCCCTTCAACCCCAGGGAGTTACTGGCCAGGATGAGAGCGGTATTGCGAAGGTTTGCCCTGCAGGATAAGACCAAGACTGGTAAGGACAAAGATGTTTTTCTTGAGACTGGCGGTCTTCTGCTAAATAGGGCCAAAAGAACCATGCAGGTTGAAGAGGATGAGATCGAGCTATCCTCAACCGAATACAAGATTCTAGAGGCTCTAATGGAGCATCCGAACACCGTCTTGAGTCGCGATCAACTCATGAATCTGGCCCACGGAAGAGACTTTATCGCCTTTGACCGAACCATCGATGTTCACATCAGCAAACTGAGGGCGAAACTGGCCCTCTATCCTCGCTTCCGGAAAATCATCAAAACCGTCTGGGGAACGGGGTACATGTTTGTGGACGCCTCATGAAACCTGGAAAGCTTTACCTCAAAATCTTTTTATCCTTCTTGCTGATTCTCATCGCGACCGAAGTGTTGGTGTTCGGTCTTTTTCTCTTTTCCGCCGGGAAAATCATCTACTCCCGTCTTGAGCGTCATACCCGTACCCAGGTCCTCATGCTGAAGGAGTTCGTTGAGGACAAGCTCAGGTCAGAGCCAGAAAGCTTGCCTGCGGAAAATAAATCTCTGAAGGATTTCATCTCCCAGCTCGGAGAAATCCATGGCTCCAAAATCTGGCTAGCAGCTCCGGACGGAACGCCCCTTGTGAAGTCCTTTTCTGGGGAAATCCCCGAGCAACTGCAAAGCATCCCTGAGAGACGGTTGAGGGACTTGGGGGGTTTTAAATTATACACCGACTTCAAAAAGGGGCGTTTCTTCTACATCGCCATTCCCATGGAAGTTGAAAAGCATGGGATCGGCAGCCTCCATGTACTCTCTGAGAGAATCGAGCAAGACCACCATCAGTGGTTTTTTGCGCTAGGGCTCGTTGCAGTGGGTTTTATCATCGCACTTCTCGTCATTCCCGTTTCGAGATTCATCACCCAACCCCTCAAGCAGCTGAAAGAGTCGGCCCTTCGAATTGCAGAGGGAAATCTTTCTCATAGAGCTACCGTGAAAAGCAAAGACGAAATCGGTGAGCTCGGTCGCACTTTCAACATCATGGCCGACAAACTCGAGAGGATGATTCGAGGAGGGAGGGAACTTACGGCCAACGTCTCCCATGAGCTCCGAAGCCCACTTGCAAGAATCCGCGTTGCAGAGGAGCTCCTTCGCGAAAAGTTTGAGCATGGCGACTACGAGGAGTGTCACAGGCACTTCGACGACATACGGGAAGACATCAAAGAGCTGGACCACCTCATAGACCGCATCCTTGCCCTGTCAAAATTGGACATTCATGAAACGCCTGCGAAACAGGAAAGGGTTGATCTGTCGGATTTAATAAGCGAGCTTCTGGAGAAGTTCAAGCTTGCCCTCAAACGGAAGAATCTACGCGTTGCGACCGATCTTTCCTTTGATCGTCCCTTTTTCGGCGACAGGGACGCGCTGAGCACAGCCCTCGCAAACATCCTTGACAATACGGCCAAGTTCACCACGGAAAATGGGGATGTCACGATCAGAATGCACTCAGAAGACGACTCTCTGAAAATCAGTGTCACAAACTCCTTCGGAGCCCTCTCGGAGGAGGACCTAGCCAGGATTTTCGAACCCTTCTATCGCGCCGAAAAATCCCATGCCGGGGGATCAGGTCTCGGTTTGGCCATTTCGAGAAAAATCATCGAGAGACACAGGGGAAGCATAGCGGCGCGAAACGCTCCTGAGGGATTACGGATCGAAATAGATCTTCCCATGAGACAAAATTCCCAGGAGAAAGCTCCTTAATATGTTTTTCTTTCCGATACCCCGGCAACGCGAAGAGGCCGTGGCGGCTCCCGCCCCCATTCATTCTGGACAAGACGAAACCAAAACTTCGCGAATAACCCCCTAAGAAAGAATGGCGAATACCCGCGCTGGGAAGCCAGATCTGTTCTTGGGATTTGAAAAGGCCACAACCCTAAGAGCTCCTGCCTCCGGAACTTTGTCGAGGTTCGTCGAGACCTCGATCTGATGATGGTTCGTGCCCAGGATATAAGCCTCCAGGGAATAATCGCCTTTGCTCGCGGCAACGCCGGGGGTCAGCGTCTGTCGGTTCATGGCCAGAAGCCGTGATCTTCCTCTACTCGTACAGATACTTCAGGACCTCCATGCTCCAGCCGGGCTAGTGAGCGACCCCGTTAGCATCCTTATTTTGCATGGCTGCTGCGTCTGGCCAACGCTTCGACCAATCCGTTCTCATAACCGAAAATGCTCCCTCGGGGACCGGTCCGTGTCTCTGCTCCCATGCCCTCACGTATTCATAATGACGGTGTAGTCCGGGTTCTTGGCAACCTTCTCATGAACATCAAAAACCACCAACGGCATGACCATTTCTTTGACGTCGATCTGTTCAACGGGCTGCACGCATACTACGTTAACGAAATCATCAGCCATAAGTCGCCTATCCTCCCGCTCATTTCTTCCATAAAACGAGTGTTTAGCCGGCTCGGCTTCAACGCAGTCCAGAAAGACCTGACTCTTTTCACAACCTCAGTAGAACTTTCTCTCAATGCCTTTTCCCTATTTTCGGGTTTCATCTTCATTGCCTCCAAACTAAATAGAGAATCGCTTTGCGGTGATTTGCTCTCTCGTCTGGCCCGCCTGACAAACATTTGCCGTCAATAGGATATGTCCCTCTTCTTCTCTTCGTATTCCTCTTTTCCGATCTCACCGAGTGCGTATCGCTTATCTAGGATCTCTGTCGCCGTGTCAGAAGGTACATCCAAACCCTTGCCTTCCCGGCTGTCCGAGGTGGGCCAGCACATCGTTCTGCACTTGCCTCTCCCCATCATGAAGATACACAAGACCATCATTGCGATGGGAAGTATCCACCACCAGTCAAACCCTGCCCAGGAACTCTCGTATCCACCCATTTGGGTCACCTCCTCTCCGCTATTCAAACCTGATTTTTGCGATCCTTTGTCCTTTGTATGTAAGACGGGAGAGACCTTCAAAAGGTTACAACGACTTGATTCAAAGCCAGAGTCCCTGTTGCTCACTCATGCCGCGCGATTCTTCATGCCTGATGATTTCATCTCTAAGTCGTTCCGGGCTGTGGTGCCATAATTTCTACCCTCCATCTGCTTTTTGTGGTATGTTGCTGGATATTCTCCAGGTTTCTCTGGAATGATGTTTTTCAAGCGACACAGTTCGGGAGGAGGGTGCCATGGAGACGAAACCCTGGCATGGCCCGAAGTGGCCTGAAGGTGTTCCTTACGAAATAAGCGGCTATGAAAAACCGCTCTTTTCCATACTCGACGATGCAGCGAGGGAGTATCCTGATGTAACCTTTACGATCTTTGCTGACGCCACGCGGACCTTCGGTCAAGTCAAAGAGACGGCTGATAGACTCGCGAATTTCCTCGCGTCACGGGGCATCGAAAAGGGTAACCGCGTCGCCATCTTTCTTCCCAATATCCCTCAGTACCCGGCTATCTTCTTCGGTATCCTCAAGGCTGGAGCCGTCTGCGTAACCTGTAACCCCATGTATAAGACCTCGGAGCTAAACTTCCAGCTCAAGGACTGTGGGGCAAAGGGTGTCTTTGTCATGGACCACCCAGAGTTCTATCCAACCGCCGTGGAAGCAGCGAAAGAGACCGACGTGCGTACCGTGGTTATCTGCAATGTCAAATCCTACCTGCCGGCCCTGAAAGGTCTCTTAGGCTCGATTCTGGGGAAGGTTCCCAAGGCAGATCGCCATGAACCCGGTCATTTCATGTTCGATGATGTCATTAAAACGGCTCGACCAGAACCTCCAACCCCAGAGATCGACCCCGCCAAGGATGAAGCGCTTATTCTCTATACTGGAGGCACAACGGGCGTCCCCAAGGGAGCGTGTCTGAGCCATGCCAACCTCTTGTCCAATGTGATGACGTTACGAGAGTGGATTCGTATTCCCCAAACCCCAGGGGGGGGCCCTGAGCTATTGGATACCGGCGGTGCCCATACCTTCCTGGGTGTCTTGCCGTGGTACCACAGCTTTGGCCTGAGCCTCTGTATGCTTGGCAGCAGCATCAGCGCCTCCCGTTTGGTCTGCATCCCCAACCCCAGGGCAGGCAAACCGCCTTTCACCGACGTCCTTAAGGCGATCCAACAATACAAGGTGACCGCAGTTGTGGC
>WVXP01000203.1:8842-9104 GCA_011773445.1 Pseudomonadota bacterium
GGCTCGGGTGCGGCTCCGCTGGCCCCTGAGGTGATTAGGCAGTTCGAGGAGAAGACAGGAGCAGTGATCTTTGAGGGTTATGGTCTGACTGAGACGTCTCCCGTACTGACCGTCAACCCCACAAACCTGGAACAGCGTAAAATCGGATCGGTCGGCCTGCCCATCCCGGGGGTGGACCTCAAGATCGTGGATCTCGAGACAGGCCTTCAGGAATTACCCCAGGGCGAGGATGGGGAGATTGCCGTCAACGGTCCTCAGATCA
>WVXP01000203.1:9275-19293 GCA_011773445.1 Pseudomonadota bacterium
CGTCCCCGTGAAGTTGAATTTCGCGATAGTCTGCCGACCTCCATTATCGGGAAGGTATTGCGTAGAGTGCTCAGGGAAGAGGAGCTGAGCAAGCGCAAAAACGCCTAGGGGAATGTTACCTCCGATACCTCGCCCACAAATTATCAGAGGCAGTTCCGAAGACGGACAGCACCATGATGTTTTAGGCCTTCGCCGTTTTGTGGTCGGCTGGGTGCACCCGTTATATTTGGGCTCTGTCTGCACTTCAGCGTGCGAACCGCCGCCCGCCCATAGCCATCTGAGCGACTTCGGCGCGGCTAGGAATCCCGTTTCTATAAATTTCAGCCATGAATGTAGTCTCCAATCCTTCTCATCCGATCTAGCTCTGCGTCTCCGAGGGGGCCAAGATCCAGAGTCCTCAGGGCCTCTCTCATTTGTTCTGAGTCCCGGGGACCGGTCATGCAGATGTCGACGACCGGGTGAGAAAGAACAAAGCGGTAGCAATCGCTGGCCGAGGGTGCCGATTCGCCCGGAGGCATCTTTCCCTGTTTCAGGAGCCGACCCCATTGAGTCGCTGTATAGATAACGACCCCGAGTCTATCTTCATCTTGCAAAAAGGGGAAGCACTCGGCCTCGGCTCCGCGGTGAACGGCATTGTAGCGAATATGAAAGATGTCAAAACCGCCATCCCTGGCTAGCTCGGGAAAGACTTTCCGGTTGTGTCCAGAAAGTGCAAGGAACCGGAACAACCCTCTGGATCTCATTTCCAAAGCTCGATTCAGAATCCTTCGCGACGGTGGTCTGTTATAGAGTCCCAAGAGCAAGACATCGGCATGGTCTAGTGCCAAACGTTTCAACGCCCGATGATAGAAGGCCTCCATAAGAGAGGCTGAACGTGAATAGCTTTGGATGACGATGATCAAGTCGTCCCGTTTGCCCTTATGGCAAATGTTTTTTATCGCCTGGCACATCCCCTCTTTTCGGACGGATCCCCAATAGAAATAGTTGCACCCCCGGTCAAAAGCCTCCTCAAAGGCTTGAACCGGCGCTCCGTAACCTGCAGCGACTCCCAATCTCCCCGCTTTGAGTCCGGTCTTGCCGAGAGGCCTTGGATCACGAAAATCCATCTCGTCTCCCCCCGGGATCTTGATTGCTGTCTCATCCCGAGAAAGCGAACCTGGGCGTCAAACCCCTAGTTCTACTGTTTCTCTGCTTCAGCAAGTTTGAACCTTATCCTCAGCACATCATTGTCAAAACTTGCTGATGCAATCCGAAATTCACCGATTTCTTCTGTCGATCTCACATGAGGACCAATGCACGGGCAGGCATCATAATCTCCGATTTTGACAATCCTGATCCTATCCGCAGCCTCAGGCAAACGATCCATATCATAAGGCCCCTCAGCCTCCTCCCGATATACAAATTCCTCTGTCACCTGCATGTCCGCTTGGATCACCTCATTCACTCGCTTCTCGATTTCCCTGATTTCCTGTCCAGTCAGGGGCCGATCAAAATGGTAGTCACATTTGGACTTCTTCTTTTCAATATGGGAAGTAAAGCAACGACCACAGCCGAACATCCTATCCATGGTTTGGTTCAGGATGTGCTCTGCCGAATGCATTCTTGGATCAGCATAGTCTTTCATCAACTCGCGACCTCACACCCAATGATCCTCGTATTAGATGCAACGGCTGGACCCTCAGGCCTTTCCTGCCCATCACCAAGCCGCTGACGCTATGACCAGAATGACACAATCATCTTTTCCTGTATTAAAAAGGCCGTGGCTTGAACCAGATGGTATCCATATCGCATCGCCCATGGCCACACGATTGGTTTCACCATCCACACTCATCTCTCCCTCACCCTTCATGATGAAATAGATCTCTTCCATAGGATCCACATGGGCCTCAATTCTTCTACCAGACGAAAGGGTTGCAATAGCGAGGAATCCGAGTTCTTTCAGTGTCCTCCGATCGAGGATCATCTGTGCGATAGCCCCACCGTGGGCAAGATAAGTCGTATCCAGGACTTCTTCATCCTTTATGTTTCTGATGATCATAGGTACTCCGCTTTACAGATAGAGGAGTCTGCGCTTCAATTCGATCCTTATGATGAATCTCGAGATGAATTGTTAAGCATACACATTGAGACTCTTCGATGCAATACAGAGGACCTTTAGGCAGCTAAGCGAGCAAGAGTACTGAGATCAAACGATGGCGCCCGGTTATTTTTGATCTCTGATTCAAGGATATAGGACACGATACCAGAATCCAAAAAAGTAGGGGGAAGGTTTAGAGGTGAGTGTTTATTTCAACAGGTAGGCAGTGCAGCAGAACTGAGCAGGTTAGAATCACTTCCTTTGAACACAGCAAAGCGGCTTGTCCAAGTCGCCTGAACTCTCCGGTTCGACAGTCCCCTCAGTTTACTGGAATATGGATCGGACAGATTGATCTTCTGGAGAGGCATCTGTTTTCCAGGTGAGCGGCTGCATCAAGCGGTTATGCAATGCTTCTGTCCCAGAACGTGATAGCCTGCTCAGGATCAATCCCTAAACCGCAACACCTTCAGAAGGTCGCAGTACAAGATTCACCAGTTAAGACTTGGTCCCGTTCAAGGTATTCGTGACTCGATGTACTCTCTGAGAGCAACTGCATTGTTAAGATCTTGCTCTTTAGAGCTATAGACAAAAGTAACTGTTCCCTTGCGTATGTAACCGAGAAGCTTCTTTATTAACTCAGGATTAGCATCTAACTCCGCGAAGTACCGGGACTTGAACTCAGACCATTTTTCAGGATCGTGACCATACCAGTGACGAAGCTCGGTGGAGGGAGCAAGCTCTTTTGGCCAAAAATCTATTTTTGCTTTTTCTTTCGAGATACCCCTGGGCCAAAGCCGATCAACCAAAATTCGATGGCCGTCATCTTCGGTGGGACTCTCATATGTTCGTTTGATTCGTATCACCATACTCAAGACCTCTGTTTAGCCTTGGATTATGCCGCCTAATTGCTGTATTGCAATATACCATCATCAGTACTAGAAATCCGCTCCATTGATCAAAACCAAGTGACGGTAAATATCAAGAATTAGCGTAATTGATGATTTGCGGTTGAAACATGCAATGATTGGGCATCCCTCGAAAAAGAGTGGTTAGAACTATTGCATTTTGAGATGGGTACTAAAGCCATTTGATGAAATGCCAGGCTGCTGAGGTCCAGGTTACTTCAATCCTGCCTTGCGCAGAGCATCAATTTCCAGCTCTGTATTGGTTTGATTCTCAAACGGTAGTGTTTTTGCATAATATTCTAGGGAGAACTCGGGATTCATCCTGAGGACTTCTGCGGCTTCCTTATGGGCTTCCTCCTCTCGCCCTGCCATACTATAACTGCTGGCTAGGCCAATGTGGGCCATGAGGTCGTCAGGGTTGCGCTTGACCACTTTCTGCAAGCTTTCGATTGCCTGCTCATACCGCTCCGTATGGGAATAAGCTTGGGCTAAGACGGTCAAGTACCAGTTCGGAGGCATCGGATTGAGACGTATTGCCTTCTTGAATAACGCAATGGCTTCATCCGGCCTGCCCACATAGTGAAGAGTCATAGCCAAATGCGCATGGGCGTCAGCCCCATTGGGATTTAGAACGAGGGCCCGTTTCTGCTCCGCAATCGCCTTTTCATACTGTCGCGTCATCAGCTGGATATGGCCCAATAACAAGTGGGTATAGTCCAGGGTGTCATCCAGGGTGAGAGCCTTTTGTGCCAGTTCAGATGCCCGTTCCATGGAATTCGCGGGGGACTCACTCGAGCCGTACCACACATCCATCATGTAGGTCCAACCTAGCATTGCGCAGGCCCCCGGACTCTCCGGTTCCAGTGCAAGGGCTTCCTCAAACATCTGCCGGGCCACAACGTTATCATCTTCATTGAAGCGATAGAAATATGAATTCCCCTCCAACGTCTTCACAAACGAATCGAGGTTCGCTACACCTTTGTCATACAAGCGGGCTTGTTCCCCCTCCGTCAGCTTTACTCGCAGTGCCGTCAGGATTTTCATCGTGATCTCATCTTGTAGAACAAATATGTCTTTCAGATCCCGGTCGTACCGCTCCGACCACACATGGCCGCCGGTGATGGCATCAACCAGCTGGGCAGTGATTCGTACCCGGTCTCCGGCCTTGCGGACACTACCTTCCAGCACATACCGCACACCAAGCTCCTCGCCCACCTGTTGGACCCTTACCGGTTTGTCCTTGTAGGCAAACGTCGAGTTGCGGGCAATTACGAACATGTTGTAAATCTTGGAGAGAGCCGTAATAATTTCCTCGGTTAAACCGTCGCTGAAATAATCTTGCTCTGGATCACCGCTGATGTTCGCAAAGGGCAGGACAGCGATAGAAGGTTCCTCAGGCAATGGAAGTGCCTTCTCCTCTTTGCCAGCAACCGTCACTCTTGGCTCCATCAATACCTGGTAAGCTCCCACCGGTTTGGCGATGTTTTTGACCGTCTGCTCGCCTAGATAGTCATACCCCAGAGGCAGCTTGGTTTCGATTTGATCAAAGGCCGTCTTGGAGATACAGATTCCCCCGGGCTCTGCCAAACCCTCCAGCCTAGCGGCAATGTTCACGCCGTCTCCATAGATCCGATCTCCCTCTTCGATGACGTCCCCGAGGTTAATCCCGATGCGAAACGCCATCCTGCGGTCTTCGGGCAGTTCGGCATTACGGGCCTGTAACTCTTTCTGCACGGCCACAGCGCACTGGACAGCGTCGACGACGCTCGTGAACTCAGCAAGGACGTTATCCCCAGGAGAATCGACGACTCGACCCCGATGCTGTTTGATGAGTTCCATCATAATGCCACGATAGGTGGTTAGGGTCTTAACCGTTGCGGCCTCATCTTCACCCATCATACGGCTATAGCCTGCCACATCAGCACTGAACATAGTGGTAAGCTTGCGTTTAAAGCCTTCCGTAATCATCGGAACCCCTCCTTGATGCTGGGGTGGTGAGAGAGAATAAAGAGAGCATTTACCAACAGCGGCTTATGAAGGAGTGGGAAGATCAGCTGGCCTCTCTCAAATAAGGACGTGGTTAACGTGAAGGGCAACAGAAGACTTGCCAGTTTCATAGCTCTCCCAGTCCCAGCCCTTTTTACCACGAGGGATTTCAGATTGCAACTTGCGACTGTGAAAGGGATCATTCTGCCCTGCTATTTCCTCTAATGCATATGTTTCCGTCCTAAGATTGATCGATCGATCTTGGACCTTGGTATTGCCGATTGGCTATTACAGCCTCAATCCTCTGCCGGATCCATTCTCGTCATCAAGGCCATCCACCCCAAAGTCTCAGCACGATCACCCAATTCACTCTTTATCCCAGAGTCCAGAGTTCCTGTGGCGCTTGAGCGAGAATTTCACAACCCTCCCCCGTCACAATCAGATTCTCTTCTGTTTGGAATACGCCATCGTCTCTCACCAAACCTGGTTCAATGCTTATCACCATGTTCTCGGCCAGAACAACGGGATCCCACTTCGCGATACTTGGAGGTTCAGTAAAGAGTAACCCGATACCGTGTCCAAGCCTCCCGGCATTGAAGGAAATCTCTACCCCACGTTTTCGCAACTCCTCCTCGCAGATATCAACAATCTGGCCACCTGGGACCCCAGCCTTCACCGCGCGGATACAAACCTCGGTGGTTTCAATGACGAGCTGTTGGTACTTCCTCTGATCAGCAGATGGTCCTCCCATCACTCCGGCCCGGGAAAAATCCGCCCAGTAGTCGTTTACCGCTGCCCCCATATCCACCCAAACCATATCACCACGCCTGACCTTTCTGTCGGTGGGCTTTCCACTGATACGCCGGTAATTCCCTCTTCCAGAAGTTACCATGATCCAAAACTGCTCGGCGCGATGCTCCACCATCTTTCCAGTAAGGAGAGAGGCGATTTCCCTCTCCGTCATGCCCTCTTTCACAAGGGGAAATCCCTCAACATAGCCTTGCGTTGTTATCGCCTTGGCGCGGCGAATGCAGTCAAGTTCCCTTTGGGACTTGATCATTCGCATCTGCCACAGAATGGGAGCAGCATCAGCCCACTCGAATTCGTTGAGCTCTTCTCTTAATAGCAAGAAGTCTCTCACAGGCATTCCAATCCTCTGCTCCTGACCGAGCTCCGCTCCAATCTTCTTCCCCTTCACGCTGTAACCCCGAATGATTTCCGCAAGCTCCTTGACAGGCGCTTCTAACAAGGACGTGTAGGTGCTTAGTTTTTCAATCCAGCTCGTTTTTGCAGCATCCCCCTCGACGAAGATATGCACCATCAGATGAGGATCCCCATCGAGGGGGAGAATAAAGTAATTGGGACGTGCAATCGTGCCTTCCGGTGTGATTGGGCGATGACCCGCAAAATACACGTAATTCCGATCACCTGTTAGAAAAAGAAGGTCTATGCCGTCTCGTTGCATGAATTCCCGTGCTTTATGGATCCGGTTTTGATATTCCTCGGTTGGAAACCACACACTTTGCTTTGGCATACCTCTCCTCCTTCTTCATTGGTTCCTTCTGCCATTTTGAGAATATCTGTTCTCTCGTCTATCTTCTGCACAGGTAATCGGGAAGTGGCCGAGGGATATGAACTCTCTCTCTGGTGTGTTCAGTATAGGAGGAAAGTGGGCTTTATTGTCAAGGAAAAGCGTATCGAGTTCCTTCAGTTTTGTGGACGCTCACGTCCCTGAGGGACGTTTGCAGAAGCGTTTATGCTCATAACCTTGGCGTTCTCAGACCGTCTTTGTAGCTCACGAGTGCACCAACGTTACGAACACAAGGTTAAAGGCGAAAGGTTAAAAAGGATAATCGATTTGTATGTCTTGGTCTTCTTTCCTCTCTCCTTTGACCTTTATCCTTCTTTTGATTAACCTGTAAGTTCCGAGGGGGTCAACGCGAGAGCAAGGAAGCGAAGGGATATGAGGGTCCCATTTAAAGATTCAAAGTTGTCGTGAAACACCAGTCGGTCGACCGAGAAAGCAGTCTATTTTGGCATCTGACTTGCTGAACGCTCAATTTGGCACAATCAAGGTCTATGCCGTATTAAAGACAATTCAGCGTCCACTGGAGGCCGTTTGCTTTAGCACTTAGTGTAAACAAGATCCTTAAGGAGGAGGATGTCTTAATCAGTGAATTGAGTAGAATCATAGAGAATGATTTAGCCATCGTCACGAAGATCTTCCGTTTAGTCAACTCGTCCTTTTAGCACTTTCAGTCCAAGATAGAATCAACGCCCCGTGCTATGGTCGTTCTCGGTTTAAAGACGATACACAACGCCGTCCTATCCGCTTCGCTAATAGAGACGTTTGAGGGAAAGGACAATCATGAAGAATTTGATATTAGGGATTTCTGGCATCATTCGATCGCAGTGGCCTCAACCAGTAAGCATCTCGGCGAAAAAACCCTTCTTGAAGTTCCGGATGAGCGTTTTGTTGCTGGCCTTCTCCAACATCGGGAAGGTGGTTCTCGCGCAGTACTTCAGGGCACCGTTCAGCCAGATTTTGGCCCTAATAGGCGATGAGCACAAATCCCTTGATGAAGCTGAAAAAACGGTGTTACCAGTAAGTCATGCCCAAATCGGGGGACATCTAGCTCAAAAATGGAATCTTCCCAATAGCTTAGCCCATGCGATTAAGTACCACCATTTTGCCGCGAATCTTAGTTTATCGATGATCGTGCACGTGGCAGACATCGTTGTGGACACCTAAAAGATCGATTCTAGGTGCAAGCTCAATTATTCAACCCATCCTAACGACATCATGGCAGATCAATTGGAAACTGTCGCAGAACGGTATCCGAGAGTAAACACCGAAACTGAATTGATCTGTGAATGTATGCTTAGGGGCGGGAATCATCCCTGGTGACTTGTCAGATGTTTGCAGATGTGGAAATGAAAAAAACAGGCCAGGCCAATTCCTCCTTCTACGCAAAGTCCTTGGTCCATCTTCTTAGAACATTTCTTTGACATAAAAGAAAAGCATAACCCCCGATAGAGCGAGTTTGAGTCCAATGGCCACCAAATTCCCGACAACCACGCCCCAGCTCGCTCGAAATGCCTCTTTTCCCCTCCTTCCGACAACAAGTTCACCCGTCAATACCCCAAGGAGTGCACCGATAATCATTCCCCAGGGCGGGAAGAACAAAAGCCCAATCAACATTCCGATAATCGACCCCCAAACACTCAACCTTGAGGCCCCATATCTTTTCGCTCCAGCAGCCGGCACCACGTAATCTAGGAGGGTCACACACGCGGTCAAGATGCCCATGACAATGAGAAAACTTAAGCTAAATGGCTCCCAGCCTCTCGCAAAAGAGAGAATGATCAAAGCGGTGAAACTCAGAGGGGGACCGGGAACAGCAGGCAAGATACACCCGGCGAGACCAATCAATGAGACAAGTATTCCGAGGATCACGAGTGAGATCATCAACATCGCTACACCCACGGGTTACATAATCGTAGGATGAACAAAGACGCTTCCATGTTTATCGCCAGGAACAAGCATAACAGGAGCTGTAAGGAATTTCTCATCATGGCAGATACCCTGCAGCTAACCCACCATTTTAATCCAACGGAATTCCCTTTAACAAGGCTTTTGCATCTCTTGTTTCACAAACCAAAAGGGCTGGTACCACCGAAAACGACCGGTCCTAGGGATTGGATTTTCCTGGTTTTTTTGGCCTGTTTTCGAGACATAAAGCCCAGGCCCCTTCAAGCGTTCCTGAAGATGTTCCTTGCTCATAAACCTTAGGCGAGGTGGAAGATAAGTAACTTCGGGATTTGTGCTATAATCTGGTCGAAATTTTTCGCTCGATGCGCACGGGTGCATATCTGAAATATGAGTCATTGAAACGTCATATTCGATTGAGTCTTGAACGGGAAGGTACTCATTCATCATGAAGTAAACCGTAAGACCACATCATTCAATTTCAGGTGCTCTCTTCATGTCTCTCAAGGTGTTCTACCTGATCTGCCTAATACTTGTTCTGGCAGGCTCTTTCTATATCTTCTATCCAAGAATCGAAAATTTCTTTGTTTTTTTCCCTGAAGCCTCGTTTGACGCCATTCCCAATGAGCTGAACCTGCGATATGAAGATGTCTATTTCCCTACCAAGGATGGAGAAAAGCTTCATGGCTGGTTTTTTCCGCTCGAGAAAGAATCCCCTATTATTCTGTTCTGTCATGGCAACGCGGGAAACATCTCGCACCGCCTCGAGAACGTCGCGTTACTTCTCGACCAGAAAATCCAGGTTCTCATTTTTGACTATAGGGGGTACGGCAAGAGTTCTGGAAGCCCGTCAGAAAAAGGACTATACCTCGATGGATTGGCTGCATATGATTACCTCACAAAAAGACGGGCTTTCTCGGCGAACAACATCATCCTCTTCGGCCGTTCTCTGGGTGCCGCTGTAGCGATAGAAATCTCCCTCAGAAGGGAGATCAGGTCTCTCATTATCGAAGGGGCTTTCACCTCCACAAAAGAAATGGCCGGAACCATGGTCTTATTCTATCCATTCTCATACCTCATCCCCGCCCATTACAATAATCTAGAAAAAATCCCACGCATCAGGAGTCCAAAGCTCGTGATTCACGGGACAGAGGATGAAATCGTCCCCTTCCTGATGGGGAGGAGGCTTTTCGAAGCTGCGAAAGAGCCGAAGTATTTCTTCTCCGTAAATGGAGCGAGCCACAATGATACCTTCGTTGCGGGAGGAGACAAATACGCCGAGACGATCGGAAAATTCTCTTATCACTTGCAAATCTGAATCTGAACCGGAGTAATCCTCCAGTATTCCTAAAGTAGCTAGCCCGGATCCATCAACGACACAAAAAACATCCGCTCAACCATCGAGGGCAGAGCGGATGACGTCTTCGATCGCTGGAGATCTCAACCCCCGTTGATGAACTGTTCGACCATCTGATAGGCCTCATCGTCCGTGAACTGTCGGGGGGGATGCTTGCAAAAATAGGCCGACGGCCCATACAAAACCCCGCCCTCGCCTCGGTT
>WVXP01000267.1 GCA_011773445.1 Pseudomonadota bacterium
ACTTTTTCTTCTTCCTTCACTGTCGCCACCCAGTCAGTGGTCCGGACGAGCTCCACCAGGGGATTTGCAGAGACATAATCTCGGACAACGGCGTCGATGATGTCATCGAGTTTGGCGTATGCTTGGTTGTAACCGACGAGAACCTCTAAGAATTTTCGTGCATTGACGATTCGCCATCGGGCCGTCGTATCGACGAAAATAAACCGTTTGTCCCGTGTGGGAATCTCTGTGGGTTCCCCATCCCACCTCAGGATCCGCTTCTCATAGCGATGGAGTTTTTCAATGAAAGGGATTTTAAAATAGAGGCCCGCCTCGGTCTTTGGTTCTCCAATAGGCTCTCCAAAGCGCGTAATTACCACCTGGTCCCATTCGCGGACCGTATAAAACACGCCCGAAAGCACGAGAATCAGAAAGATAACGATGATAACAACGAAGAAAGCTCCTATTCGCTTCATTGGGCCTCACCCCCCTTCCCGCCGACTTGTTGATTCAGTTGAAGAAGCGGCAGAACGCCTTTCTGTTCACTGTCTATGATGTAGATCTGCTTGGCATTGGGCAGGATTGTCTGGAAAGCCTCGAGATAGAGGCGCCGTTTGGTGACCTCTCGCGCGTTTTGATATTCCTTGAGAACAGCTGTGAATCTTGCTACATCACCCTTTGCCCGGTTCACCCGCTCCAGCCCGTATCCTCGGGCGGCATTAATGGTTCTTTCTGCCTCTCCCCTGGCCTTTGGGATCTCCTTATTGTATGTTTCCTGGGCCTGGTTGATGAGTCTCTCCTTTTCCTGCTGCGCCTCATTCACCTCGTTGAAGGCGCCTTTCACGGGGTCTGGGGGGACCACGTTCTGGAGCCTCACGTTGACGATTTTGATTCCACTTTCATATTCATCCAGAATCTCTTGGAGCTCCTTCTCGGCCTTTTTATTGAGCTCCTCACGGTTTCCGAGGACATAATCAAAGCTCCAGTTTCCCACGATGCGCCGAATCATCGATTCACTGATATCTCGGATTGCCATGATTGGGTCTCGGACGTTAAAGAGGAATTTTTGGGGATCTTCCCTGCGGAACTGGATGATCCACTCCACGTCGATGACGTTCAGATCGCCCGTGAGCATGAGGGATTCCCGCTCCATCGCGCGGGTCTTTTCGTACTCGGTCCGAATGCCGGCACGAACGGTTCTGAAACCAAAGGTCTCCGTATCCACCTTGTCCGTGTGAATCTTGTAAACCGTATCGACTCCAAAAGGGATCTTAAAGTGGAGCCCCGGCTCAACTTGGTCAGAAAACCTGCCAAAGCGAAGAACTACGCCTCGGTGGCCGGTTGGAATGGTATAGACCGTTGTGTAAACGAGAATGATCGCGAGAACAATGAAGATCACAAGGAGCAGGGGAAACCTGCCTCCCTTCCCGACCCCCTCGAAGCGTTTCCTAGCCTTCGAGACGAGGTCCATCAAATCCGGGGGGCCACCTCGGTCCCGGCCACCCCTATTTCGGTTGTCCCATTGCATGTGGTCCTCCTCTGATAAAAAAGCGGAAAAATTGAGTTTGTGACGGATGGAAATCAAGTTACTTATACCATTTTGGACGGGATAAAGTCAAACCGTCCCAATGGCTGAAGTGTGCTCTTCAGATTCGAATACGTGGAATTTCAGTTTCCGTGAGTCAGTAGCTCATGATCTCCTTATTTAGTGAGTGATAAGAACTCGCTTTTGGTGATGAGCTTCAAAGGCCCGTAGCTTTCCGTCCCACCCTCACGGATGGTTTGGCTTTGTCAGAGAACACCCCCTTATATCAAATCAGGAAAGGCTTGTCAAAGATATTTAAAAGGTTGTTAGGCAAAGTTGAAAAGTGAACTCTTATGAACTGTTATAAAGTTCAAAAGTGAACTCTGAAGCCCTGCGATGGCAAACAGACGGTGTGCACCAATTTGGTATTCCACCAGATGCGGATATTCATGAGTTCTCGTGTTGTGTCGGGCACGAGGTGGACATCTACATCTTCATGGAGGGGAACATTGGGGACTTCAATCGAATGGTTGAACAGGGAGATGCGTCGGTAACCATTGACCATTCTCTTTTCGCGCAGGCAGAAGATGTCCTGAGGTGAGCTGTAAGGTTTGGGGACTGAGAACTTACGGAAGAGGCTGTTGCCTGAGATCTCTGCTTTTTGGAAGCGGATGTTGGGGATCTCGCCTGTTGTGGAGTGGAGCTGATGGTTGTTATAGCGATGGACTTCCTCTTTCAAGACCGAGCGTACCTCTTCAATGGTGGAGAGCTTTTCGTAGGCACAGGTGCGCACGATGCGATCTTGTAGCCACCGGTAGGGTCGTTCCACCTTGCCTTTGGCTTGAGGCGAGAGGGCGAATGTAACACCCACGCCGAGGATTCGCATCATCGTACGCCACTGGGTTTCTGTCTCATCGGTTTGCAGGACGTATTTTCGCCAGAAGCTATCTCTGCCCTGGACGAAGCGGAACACCCGAAGGGAGTCCACATAGTAGCGCAGCGGCAGTCCATAGGTTTGAATCAATCGCTGGGTCGCTTGGATGTGCGCCCAGCTGGTCTCCTTGGGGAAGAAATCGGCGAAGAGGATCTTTCGGCTGTAGTCATCGATAGAGGTAATCAGGGCCCACTTTTCTTGGGCAAAGGGAGACCACAGGTGGGGGGAGCCGTCATGCTGCACTAAGGCGCCGATGCAACTGGTTATAATCTCTCGGTCGTGGGATTTTCTCTTGCGTCGAGGGTTATGGCAGCCGAGTTTCTTGGCGCGGTCGATGATGGTGGTCACAGAGACCTCGATGCCTTTCTTTCTCAGGCGGTCTCGCAATGCCGTGTAGTTGTAGTCTGAGATGGGCAGTTGTCGGTCCTCCACGATCTGTTTTTCTTGCAGCAGTGCTTGCTCGACCTCATTCTCTACCTGGGCAGACAGCCGAGCAGATGGAGTCCTTACGTAGACAAGGGAGAAGGTCGCGGGGTTCTGCCGATATGATTTCAGCAGAGCGAAGAATCGAGTCTTCTCAATACCTAGCATCTGTTGGAGGTCAGCACGTGCGATTTTCCCTTGGCAGTAGCTTTGAAGCAAGACCTTCACTTGCTCATCCGAGAAGCGTCTATGAAGCTGGTCCATGAGTTCCTCCTTTCTTGCGAAAAGGAGGAATGTACCCCATAGACAGGCTGGCTGTGGAGATTCCAGGTGTTCACTTTTCAACTGGATAGAGTTCACTTTTCAACTTTAAACGGTTCACTTTTGAACTTTAAATAACAAGATATTTAAAAGGTGGTTTAAAAAATAAAACGATATGAGGAGATCTGGGAAGGCAAAACAGGAAATCAATGTTCCTAACTGAAGTAGGGAGATTCGCCGAGTCTCGATAGGGTTATTATTTCAAACGCTAATCAATACTTTTC
>WVXP01000082.1:0-724 GCA_011773445.1 Pseudomonadota bacterium
TGGATTGCCTTCATCGACGGCCCGGTGTGTTTATTGGCGTCTGAAATATGGCATGGATCGAGGATAGGCCACTCGGCATGTTTCAGTTGAGACTGTCGAAAAACCCTAAAATCACCATTTTTTGGACTTGTAAGTACGTGAAATTATTACAGGCCAATTTTGCGAAAATGCCAAAATTGGACTTTTTCGACAGTCTCGTTAGAAATAGAAACTTCTGTACTGCGCCTATTAAAGGTGAGAAAAGAAGATTGACTTGACTTACGGATCTGCTAATGTTGGCTTGAAATGCTCGTTGATTTGAAGTTGGAATCCGGGCACAGTAGAAGCTGAGTGGATGTGGAGTCCGTTCTTTCGGAATGAAGGGACGGGCTCTTCGTTAATTCCGATAGGGGCTTGCTTATTCATATCTAGCGCCAAAAAGAAAGCAGGTTCTCTTAATTGTGATTCTTGTACCGTTTGAGTTGCAAAAGACCCTGGAGAGCTAATGGAAAATGAAGTAGGATAAAAACTATAACGCCAGCAGAATGAGTCAGAGGTGATGGGTCATTCGTCGGGGGGCTATCGGCGATGAAATGCCCAGAATGTCAGTTTGAGAATCGTAAAGGGGTAAAGTTCTGCGAGGAATGTGGGGCGAAGATGGAATTAGAATGTCCCAACTGCGGAACTAAAATCCCCTTGGGTACAAAATTCTGTGGTGCCTGCGGCTACGATCAGGGGGAGCCCA
>WVXP01000082.1:768-3119 GCA_011773445.1 Pseudomonadota bacterium
CCGGCAATCCATATCATGATGGAGGGAGTCCATCGCTACGAGGGCACGGTGAACCAGGTGTTGGGGGACGGCATCATGGCGCTGTTCGGAGCGCCGATCGCCCATGAAGACCATGCCCTGCGTGCCTGCTATGCCGCCCTGGCGATGCAGACGGCGATGCGCGAGTATACGAACGAGGTGCGCCGCGCCCGTGGGGCCGAACTGAGCATCCGGGTGGGCCTCAATTCCGGAGAAGTAGTGGTCCGGACCATTGGCAACGACCTACATATGGACTACTCGGCTATTGGTCCGACCACCCACCTGGCAGCCCGCATGGAACAAATTTCCATGCCCGGCACCACTCGGCTAACGGGGGTGACATTGAGACTTGTCGAGGGATTTGTGCACGTCAACGCCCTGGGCCCTGTGCCGGTCAAGGGGATGACAGAGCCTGTGGAAGTGTTCGAGCTGGTCGGGGCCAGTACCATTCGCAGACGTCTGCAGGCGGCGGTCGCCCGTGGACTCACCCGGTTTGTCGGGCGCGAGACAGAGATCGAGGCACTCAGTCAGGTGCTGGAGCTGGCAGGAGCTGGCCACGGCCAGATGGTGGCTGCGGTGGGCGAGGCCGGCGTCGGGAAGTCCCGCCTGGTCTATGAGTTTGTCCAGTCCCACCGAACGCAGGGATGGCTTGTGCTTGAGAGCGCTTCGGTCTCCTACGGCAAAGCGACGCCATACTTCCCCGTGATCGACCTGCTCAAGCGTTACGTTCACGTGGAGGACGGGGACGACCCTCGCACCATTCGAGCCAAAGTGACCGGGCAGATCCTTACCTTAGACGAGACGCTTCAGGAGACAATTCCGGCGCTGCTGTCGCTCCTCGACACCCTGCCGGACGACAGTTCCTTTTTGGCGCTTGATCCACCGCAAAGACGCCAGCTCACCCTTGACGCACTTAAACGGATCCTACTGCGCGAAAGCCAAGTACAGCCTCTGCTCTTGGTCTTCGAGGATCTGCACTGGATCGATACAGAGACCCAGGCGCTGCTCGACGGTCTGATCGAGAGCCTGCCAAAGGCCCGGCTCCTGCTCCTCGTCAACTATCGTCCGGAGTATCAGCATAGCTGGGGGAGTAAGACCTATTACACCCAACTACGGCTTGACCCCCTCCCGCCCGAAAGTGCCGAAATTTTCTTACAGGCCCTGCTCGGAGATGATTCCAGCTTGGTGCCCCTTAAGAAACTCCTCATCGAACGGACAGAGGGGAATGCCTTTTTCCTGGAAGAGTGTGTTCGGACGTTGATCGAAACACAGGTGCTGGCTGGCGAGCCAGGTGGGTATTGCCTGACACAGGACCTCCCGGCCATTCAGGTGCCGGCCACAGTCCAGGCGCTGTTGGCCGCACGCATTGATCGGCTCCCACCGGCGGAAAAAAGCCTCTTGCAGACTGCAGCCGTGATTGGCAACGAGGTACCCTTACCCTTGCTTCAGGCAATTGCCGACATGCCTGAAGAGGAACTGCACCACGGCCTTCCACATCTGCAGGCTGCCGAGTTCCTCTATGAAACGAGCCTCTTCCCCCACCGAGTTTACACCTTCAAACACGCCCTCACCCAGAACGTGGCCTACCAGTCGCTTCTGGTCAGCAAGCGGCACCAGGCCCATCAGCGAATTGCACAAGTACTGGAGGAGCAGTTTGCTGAGATCGGCATGACGCAACCTGAGCTCCTGGCCCATCATTACACTGAGGCCGGCTGCCATAAGGAGGCAGCTGGTTACTGGCAACGGGCGGGAGAGCGTGCCAGTGCGCATTCAGCATATGTGGAAGCGGTGGCTCACCTCAGGAAAGGGCTGGAGGTACTTCAGGCACTGCCAGAGACGGCCGAACGAGTCGAGCTCGAACTGGCGCTTCAATTTGATCTCGCCACCTCGCTGATCGTATCCAAAGGCTGGACTGCCTCCGAGGTAGAACAGGCCTATGCCCGGGCATATGAGCTTTGTCGGCATGTGGGGGAGACGCCGACACTCATTCCCTTGTTGCAAGGGCTGCGGCGCCTGTATGCGCTTCGGGGGGCCAAGGGTGACGCGCAGAGGGCACGAGAGCTGGGAGAGCAGCTCCTTACTCTGGCCCAACGTCAGAATGACACTGCGCTATTGCAGGAAGCCCATTGGGCCCTTGGGCAGACCCTGTGTTTTCTCGGGGAGATGAACCCTGCCCGCACACATCTGGAGCAAAGTAGCGCATTTTATACGCCCCAATCGCTTAGCTCCCAAGCCAGCCGTGACGCAGCCGGCACCCAGATTGCCTGCCTGTTCCATACGGGTTGGGTCTTGTGGATGCTTGGCTATCCGGACCAGGCACTCAAGACCTGCGA
>WVXP01000082.1:3135-3939 GCA_011773445.1 Pseudomonadota bacterium
GGAATGGCGCTGCTCGATCAATTAAGACGGGAAGTAACGGCAGCCCTTAAGCGGGCAGAAACCATGATTGCCCTCTCCAAGGAGCAGGGATTTCCTTTGATGGTGGAGATGGGAGATCTACTGCGTGGCTGGAGCCTGGTCATGCAGGGGTGCCCAGAGGAAGGGATAGCTCTGATGCGGCGGGTTATGGCAAACAAGCAAGTTGACATCGACAATTCCGAAAGGCCGGTGTTTTATGCTTTACTTGTCGAGGCATATGGGGCAGTAGGACAGGCCGAGGAGGGGCTGCGTACGGTGGCCGAAGCGCTGGCTCTGGTGGAGAAAACTGGCTTTCGTTTCTACCAAGCAGAACTAAGTCGGCTTCAGGGGGAGCTGCTGTTGAGGCAGGCCGCTCCTGACAACCTCCAGGCCGAAACCTGTTTTCATCGCGCCCTCGAACACGCTCGCAGCCAACAAGCAAAATCGCTGGAGCTCCGGGCCGCGATGAGCCTGAGCCGACTGTGGCAGCAGCAGAGCAAGCGAGAAGAGGCCCGTAAGTTGCTGGCGGAGATTTACGGCTGGTTCACCGAGGGGTTTGACACCGCAGACCTCAAGGAAGCCAAAGCGCTGCTGGAAAAACTGGCGTAGAGTGAAAGCGTGCGATGGATCATGTTGACCTGCTTTTTTTCCGATCCAACCTGTTAAATTCAAGATGGAATATGCGCTCCAGCCCTCTCCCCAATTACGCAGTATTTCTGTCGCAAATAAACAGAATCAGAGGGTGAAAGCTGGAGGTAATGGGTGGGGCAAGGGTTGAAGAAAAAA
>WVXP01000082.1:4021-8915 GCA_011773445.1 Pseudomonadota bacterium
GAACTGCTTCGGGAGCAAGAGGGCGGGGGTTCAAATCCCCTCTCCCCGATTTCGGAGAAGTTATCGGAGCCTAATCGAAGAGGCCACTCACCTGGAGTGGCCTTTTCATCGGGTTCGGAAGCGAGGGATTTAGGCCGCTGATTTGGTTCTAGCCCGTTTGCCAGTGGGCCTCACTTCTGTATGATCGTTACTTGAATTGGAAAGGATGGAATGGGGAAAACCGAAGACGGAGACGATGCTCCGGGTGGAACAATGGTGATCTCAGATTTGGCTGTTATATAATGGATGGGGGCAGATAACACAGACGCTAACCTCCCATGAGACCCTAAGGCGACCGAGGAAGGAGGTGATCCGAATGAAAACGAGAACGCGGGTCAACCAAATCGGAACCAGGATGATTTCCGTTGCGAGCCTCCTTTTTGTCATGGTGATACTGGCCGTCCCCCCATCAAACCTCGCCCAAGAGACAGAAGCCATTCACGATGGACTAGATTGCTCAATCCCGGCGAAATTCAAAAAATCAAGACCCCATCCGAGAGGAACGCCTACCCCCGTCCAAATAGGCATTCTTATTATTGATATCGATGCCATAAACGATGCGAAACAGACTTATAATGCCGATGCCTTTGGTTTCTTTAGTTGGAATGATCCACGTTTGTCTGAAAAATCACTCGGTCGTTCCCTTGAAGACTGCCGAGTTATGCTGAATGAGATCTGGTACCCTCCTCTTGCGAGTGTTAACAGGATAAAAGGAGAGAAACTCCTTCAGGATTTCGTCGATATAGACAAGAATGGTACGGTAAGGTACAAACAGCGTTACAGTTCTGAATTATCCTCGGATTTCGATTTCAGAAACTTCCCGTTCGATACGCAAGTCTTGAATACGACTATTGTGAGTTATGGACAAGACGAAGATGAGATCGTCCTTTCGGTTGATAGCAAATCAACAGGGATGCTTAAAGAGATATCGGTGGAAGGTTGGAGTATAGAGCTTGACGACCCGGTCATTAGGACCGAATACGTCGCCACTCAGAACCGTCGGGTACCTCGGATCGATTTTCGATTGTCGGCAAAGAGAGTGAGTGGTTATTACTTGTGGAAGGTGATGGTTCCCCTCGGTTTTATTGTCTTCATGGCCTGGAGTGTGTTCTGGATCGACCCATCCCAAATCGGACCGCAGATTGGTGTTTCAACAGCGTCCGTTTTCACTTTGATTGCCTACAGATTTAGTCTTGGGTTTCTCTTGCCTCGAGTCGCATATTTCACAAGAATGGACAAGTACGTGTTGCTCTCCACCGTGTTGGTCTTCCTCGCTCTGGGAGAGGCCATAACCACATGTAAAATCGCTGCGGAGGGGAAGAAAGACCTGGCTTTGAGAATAGATCGATGGGCGAGAGTCATCTACCTGATACTATTCGCAATTGTAATCACCTTTTCCGTGTTGGTTTAAGGTATCTGTATGACCTGGTTTTGGCTCAGATCCCCCCGCGCCAGGTCTCAAACGAAAATCATCACCCGGGATCTCATTTCACCATTCCACAAATCCCTTGCGCTTTCCCGGAGGATTTGCTTAAATGATACGAGCAATCTTCCCGGATTAGAGATGTGAGAGCCTGAGGGGGATAGACATGCACCCAGAGACCCAAAAAGATCAGCGAAAACACCCGCGATTCAATACGAACATCCCCATTCGGTTCAATCTGAACCCTGATTATCATGTCGTGCCCGCGATCAGGACAATCGGGGTAGGAGGAACTGCCCGCAACATTTCATTTGAGGGACTTCTGGTTTCCTCCAGGATGGATTTACTGGATCTGTGCCAGGTATTCTATGAGGATTCTGAGGATGACTCACCTCTTAAGCTGGAAGTGTTTCTCACCGACCCCAAAGACAGAATGGAACTGATCAAGGGGGAGGTGAGGTGGTATCGGTTGAGCGACCCGGAAAGGGATATCCGTCACTTCGAGGCTGGCATCCATCTCAAGGACGCAGAGAGTAAGGCCGTCGCCAAGAGCGTTGTAGAGTATACGATAGCACACCGTTCAGACGGCTGAGCTGGGCTCATCACCTGGGACTGGCTGTGATCATAAACTTCCGATCGGCCGCCGAACTCCATTCAGCAGATGACCTCAAGCTGTCTGTCAGGAAACAGCAGAACAATGCTGTTTGAACAACGAGGTTTCGCCGCGTACCTTTGTCCACAATCACACTGATCCCAGAATTCCCCGTAATAAGCAGTCACTTCCTTAACCCCAGTTGCGCGCTCAACCCGTTCCCCACAGTTAGGACACACGATGTCCCCTTGCCGGGTGATCACGCGACCATGCTCTCGGTTTGACAGGAACAGTTTTTGGATGAAATCGTTGATTTTCCATATTTCTCGATCTTTGATTTTCCCGCTCGAGATCCCCAATCGAATAGCTTGATCTTGAGAGGGAATCAGATAGATCACCTTCCCCATGAAGGAGACGAGCCGATATTGGTATGCCATCAGGACATCTTCCAAGGCTATGCTGATATCAAACACCTCTTCTGGGTCAACCAGAGAATTAGCCTGTAATCCAACACCCCCCAGACTCATGTTTTGAGGAATGGTGTAGGGAGTTTGCTAACCATACCCTGAACCCATTTGCTGATGGACCGAGGCCAACGCTTTGAGGCCTGGCCTGGAAGCCTGGCGACTCACCCCGTTCCTTCCAAACGATATTTACCCGTCTCGGTCTTGAAAACCATTTTCATGCTTTGTTAGGATCTATCAGATCGGGGAAATTTATGAAAACCCGCCAGAATACCCCGCCCGGAAGGGCGGGGATGAATGGCGAGCGGGGTTCAAGGGGATGCAATCCCCTTGAACGGGGTTTCCAAAGGGGTTGTAGACCCCTTTGGTCAAGGGCGGGGTTAATGCCCCGCCAGCGAAGTCCCCCTGCCCGAAGCTTCGGAGGTGCGAAGGGCGGGCTTTGCTGTCTAGAGCTAAATTCTTAAGATTTTCTTGAACGGAAAGGAGTGAACAATGAAAACGAAGCAGAGGATATCGGGTATTCAAATGATTTCGCTTATGAGTGTCGTCATTGTTGGGCTCTTCGCCCTTCTGACAACAGAGGCAACTCCGGCAGAACATGTCAAGCAGCAGGCCCTGGTCGACAAGGCAAAGGCGACGTTTCAGATCTTCATGGCTGATGAGAACATGTCGTGGCTTCGGGACCATCTTAAGGAGACCAAAGGCCTGCTGATCGTTCCCAGTTTACTAAAGGGGGGCTACATCCTTGGGGGTTCTGGGGGAAGTGGTGTCCTGGTCGTCCGGGATGAAAAGACGGGCGACTGGAGTGAACCCGCCTTCTACACGATGGGTTCCGTGACCTTTGGTTTGCAGATTGGCGGTGAGGCCGCTGAGGTGATCATGATGGTGAGGACCCAGAGGGCCCTGGACTCTCTATATGCTTCCTCATTCAAACTCGGAGGCGATACATCGGTCGCTGCGGGTCCGGTGGGTATTGGGGCGAAATCAAACGTCGTGGCTGACTTTCTCTCATTCACACGGTCAAAGGGAGCTTATGCGGGCGTCTCGCTGGAGGGAGCCGTGATAAAGATTAGGAACGAATGGAACCGCGCGTACTATGGGAAGGAAGTAAGACCGGTGGACATCCTCGCGAAACGCTCAGTCAGCAATCCAGGGTCGGCTGATCTTCGTGTGGCGTTAGCCAAAGCCGCAGAGAAGGCAGGGGCACACGCAAGCGCCGCATCTCAAGTCATTTATTCAAAAACCACAATCAACATCAGGAGCGGACCCGGGACGGATCACGCCGTCATTCGCCAGGCGACCCAAGGTGAAAAGCTTGAGTACGTCTCTCTTGAGGGTGACTGGTATAAACTCAAAAGAACGGAAGGTAAACCGCAAGAGTGGGTTCATATGGGCGTTGTTGTTTCCGAGAAACCCGAGCCATAAACTCCGCGATCACCTGAAGTGATCATTGAGAGTAACGTTTTGGTTCCCAAGATCATTTTGGGTTTTACGGGGTAAAATACCCTTGATTTTCCTCTGCCAGAACCGTCCTGCTTTGTTTGGCAGAGGATTTTTTTGTGTCTTTTTGGAAGCTTTCTGTTCAGCTTCTCTTTCCAAACGATTCAAACGGATAAAAGACCTTTTAGTCCCTCTTTCATATGGAAAATACAAATGGTGAAAGACTAACTCTTTTGAATCGGGTCGCATCTTGAAATCGCGAATCATAGCAAGATAAAGCTCAAGCTAAATTAAGGTCTAATGGATCGCCTTGCTTGCCTTGCAGGGACAAAAGCATTCAGCGAATCAGACAAGATAGAACAATCCAAATTTAGGAATTGGAGGAACAGTGATGAAAACCATCAGGCAGGTATTTCAAACCGTGTTTGTGGTCTTTTCGGTGATTCTATCGCTCGCGAGTCCGGCTGCCGCCGAAACCGATAAACCCAACATCTTGGTTATCTGGGGCGATGACATTGGCCAGACCAACATCAGCGCCTACACCATGGGGCTGGGGGGCTACAGGACACCCAACATCGACCGTATCGCCAGTGAGGGCATGATGTTCACCGATTATTACGGCGAGCAGAGCTGCACTGCCGGCCGCTCGTCGTTCATCACCGGTCAGAGCATGTTTCGCACGGGTCTTTCCAAGGTCGGCTTTCCAGGTGCAGACCTGGGCATGAGGCCCGAGGACCCGACGATTGCCGGATTGCTCGAGCCGCTCGGCTATATGACCGGCCAGTTTGGAAAGAACCACCTGGACGACAAGGATGAGCATCTACCGACCAACCACGGCTTCGATGAGTTCCTCGGTAACCTCTATCACTTGAAAGCAGAAGAAGAGCCTGAACACGAGGATTATCCGGAGGATCCGAATTTCCGAAAGAGGTTCGG
>WVXP01000082.1:9115-9261 GCA_011773445.1 Pseudomonadota bacterium
CTTTACTGTCGACCAGGTCATGGAGAAGCTCCAAACGTCGGGTGGGTCGAAGTAATCCGTAACTATGACGGCGGCAGTCCCCGGGCCAGCGCCGAATCTCTGGGGGATTTGCAATGGTAAAACAGAAACCCTGGCAATACTGGTTT
>WVXP01000226.1 GCA_011773445.1 Pseudomonadota bacterium
AAGCAGCGCATCAGAAACTCAATTTTCTGCAGTTTCTGATGATAACTGCAATCGTCCGTTTCACTGATTCCCATTAAACGGAATCCCACCCTGCGCTGGACGCGTTATTCCATCTTGAAATCTTCCATACCCGAAACAAGCTATTCACCCTTCGGGCAACCCCGCCAACTCCTCTCTGACCTTGTCCGGTTCAATCAGGGTCCCCAGCCGCTCGAAGATCTCGAGGGATCTGGTTAGATACTGCCGAGCCTTTGCCATGTCTCCTTGTTGTTTATAGAACCGGCCATAACTCGCATAGGCAAACGCCAACTCGTTCTCGGCCTTGATCTCTTGAAAAATGGTGATGCTTTTCTCGAAGTGGGGCGTCGCCTGCGTCGGATTGGTCTTCAGGGCGATCTCGCCCAAAAGGCGGCGAGTGAACCCAACATAATACCTCATCACATAGCGCTCTGCCATTTCCAGGCCCTTTTCGAGCGTCTGCCTCGCCTTATCGTCCTCCCCGGTTAGCCAATACCCTTCGCCTAAGAAACACGTGAGAGGAATTTCACTTGTAATGTACCGCCCAGCTCGAAAAATTGGTAAAACCGTAGTCAAAAGCTCAATCCCTCTCGCTGTCTCCCCGGATCGGCACCAAGCCCATCCAAGAGATCTCTGTGCCCACGCTTTGTCTCCAGGCGTTGGCGCTTTCTGGAACGCCAGCTCCCCATATTCGACCGCCTGAGCCAGGTCGCCTTTCCAGGTATAGGCTATTGAGAGGTTAATGGCTACAAAAGATATCAGGCTGTTGTCTGAAAATTCCTCCGCAACGCTCAGCGCCTTTTTACCTTCTTCCACCGCCTCACCCCAGCGACCAAGATATGAGCAAGCCCTACAGGCTGCGGACAATACAAATGTATACGAGCGAAGGTTAAAGCTCTGCTCCATCGTTCGAAGAAAGTCTTCTTTTAAAGCCAGGACTTGATCGTATTCCCCCCTATCCGTATGGCTCCAACTTAAATACGCATATGCGCGTCCGGCATCTTCAGCGTTTCCCGTTCCCTGGCAGAGTTCGACCGCTTTGGTCAGGGTTTGGATGGCCTGATCATAGTGGCCCAAAAAATGATGACAATGTCCCAAGCGGCCAAAGAACGCCCCCAGTAGTTCTGGGTTCCCTAGCTCTCTCGCCATGGGCTCATAGTGGGTTAAAAATTCGTAATACTCTGGGATCTTAAGGAGCAGCATAAACGCCTCACCCTGCCTCACTAACAGAGAGATTCGCCGCTGCAGGTTTTCCTCGGTCTCTGGCAGGGCATCGAGAAGCGCCATGGCCTCATCAAAATAGGCCTTGGCCTCTTCCATGGCGTTGAGCCTGGCCGCTTTTTGGTTGGCCAGATCCAGATACTGCAACGCCCTGTCCGCGTCGGCACTGCGCCCATAGTGGTAGGCCAGCAACTCGTGGTATTCTTCGAGCCGATCCGGGTAAAGGGATTCGATAACTTCTCCTATCTTTCCGTGGATCTCTTTTCTCCTTTTGAGAAGTAAGCTGTTATAGGCCACATCTTGAGTAAGCGCGTGCTTGAATACATAGGTTGATTGAGGATAAATGCCTCTTTCATAGAGAAGCTCTGAATCCTTTAAAACCGATAACTGGGGTAGCAATTGCTCTTCTGTGAGCCCTGTTACCTGCTTGATTAGTTCATAGCTGGACTCCCTCCCAACCACTGAGACTGTCTGAAGCAAGCCTTTCGTCCCCTCAGGCAGGGAGTCAACCCGGGCCATGATGACATCTTGAACCGTTGCGGGAATCGTCACGTCTTTGATATCTTTTGTGATGCGATATTTATTGTCCTCTTTTTCGATGATTTTTAGATCTTTGAGTGACTTGATTAACTCCTCGATGAAAAACGGAACCCCTTCGGTCTTCTCAAGGATAAATTCCTCGAGGTCCCTATCGAGTTTATCTGTGCCCAAAAGATTGGAGACCATCATCAGGCTCTCTCGATTGGAAAGCCGGTTCAACATTACCTGACTGTGATAGGACTTGGCGCCCCAGGTGTGCACAAACTCTGGACGGTAAGTGAATATCAATAAGACCCTTGCCCCCGGCATGTTATCCAAAACATATTTCAACAGCTCCTCTGAACTCTTATCAATCCAATGAAGATCCTCATAAGCCAGAATCAAAGGCCGAATCTCGGAACCCTTTAGAGCGATCTGCTTAAATGCCTCCATGATTCGATTCTTTTTTACCTCAGGGCTCATGGGAATCTTGTCGACACCGCTGTCTTTGACCGCTAAGAGTTCCAAGAGATATGGAAGGGTGGAAGCCTCATCGGCGCCCAACCTTTTCAGACCCCTTTTGACCTTTTCCCTTATCTCAAAGTCCCCATCGCCTTCATGGATATCGAAGTTTGCCTTCAGGATATCTATGACCGGATGATAGGCCACAGCCCTGGTGTACGAGAGGCACCTCCCCTCCAAAAAGGTCACATCCTCACTGGCTACGGCCTTTCTGAACTCATACAGAAGCCTGGATTTCCCCACCCCGGCCTCAGACATAATGGAAAAGGCCTGGCCCCTGCCTGCCTTGGACCGCTGCAAACCATCAAGCAAAAGCTCAAGCTCCCGCTCCCTCCCAACAAAAGGTGTAAGTCCTCGCTCGGCACTGACATCGAACCGTGTCCTCCTGGTGCTAGGGGCGATGGCCCTGTAAACATTGATCGGCTCTTTCCTGCCCCTAACCTCCTTTTTGCCCAGGGCCTCAAACCGAAAGAGCCCTTCGGTGAGTCTAAAGGTCTCCTCAGTCACATAGGTTGTTCCCGGTTCTGCCAGCTCCTCCATCCTTGAGGCCAGGTTCACCGTGTCCCCAACAGCCTTGAACTCAACCCTAAGATCATTCCCCAGAGTGCCTACGACCACAGGGCCTGTGTGAATGCCAATTCGCATTCTCAGAGGCGCTATGCCTTTTCTTTCTTGCTTCATTCTGTCGCTAAACTTCACCATCTCCCGGTGAATGGCCAAGCTTGATCGGATCGCCCGCTGAGGGGCGTCCTCCAATGCAATGGGGGCCCCAAAAAGGGCCACAACCCCGTCACCGGTCATCTCGTTCACTGTCCCCTCATAATCATGAACCTTGTGAATGAGGATCTCGTAAACCTGGTCCATGATGGCATATGCCTCCTCAGGACCGAGCCCCTCGGAAAGGGCGGTAAATCCTTCCATGTCACAGAAGGTCACCGTGACCTGCTTACGCTCACCTTCAATCTTCCCTCTTTGGGCCAGGATTTTCTCAGTGAGGCCCTTTGGAAGGTACCGTTGAATCTTTGCCAGTTTCTCATCTAAGGAAGGCTCTTGGGGGGAGGATGGCTCTGAGGGGAGGCTCAAGTTGTGGCCACATTCGCCACAGAATTGCCTGTCCAAGGGAATCTTAGCTCCGCAGTTGGGACAAACTAATTCCATCCTAGCCCCACACTTTTCACAGAACTTTACCCCTTCACGATTATCAAACTGACATTTGGGACATCTCATCTCTGAAAGCCCTGCGGTGAATTATCCATGGATTAAAGGGCTACGGGAAGTCACGAACAAAAGCCTAGTAAGGGGGCACCATGAATATCGCTCTTATCCTATATTAAATCCTCCCTGAATGGACAAAAGCCCGCCCTTTCAATCCGAAAGAACGGGCTCCAACATCCACTCAGCTTCCGCCATGCCCGATTTCTACCAGCTTCAGGTCAGCAGGAGGTCCAATGTCATACTATCAGATCTGGAAACCAAGTCAATCTACTTTGTCCGCACTGTCCTGGAATAGCGCTGGGGTTTCTCATTCTAACTGCAATCGTCCGTTTCACTGATTCCCATTCATACAAGATTTGAAACACAAATAAACACCACGGGCCATCAGTGAGAGCAATCCGGTGCGGTATGAACGATTTCAGACAGAAATATTGCATAACCGGGATCTGGTCGAAACGCCATGATTCATCTTGAATTCAATAGCCAAGCAGGCTTATCCAGCTCATTCTGTCTCGGTTTGCCAAATCCTTCTGATACCTAATCTCCCGGTCGAGCGGCGCGGTTCCGTGCGGGTCGAAAGGGATTCGCATACGTGTCCCATCGACCGCGCATGATGAGGTTCAAGACTCCCTTCGTCGTGCGCACAACAATCAACTTGGCTGTCTTCATGGCCATCCGCCGGTGAAGCCAAGCATACTTCGCCACCTCGTCCTCGGACCACGTCTTGATCTCACGTTCAAGGTATGTTGAGGCGGCCGCCCTCCAGCGTGGATGTGCAGCGATGAGACGCACAAATGGACATGCCCAGCGCGAGTGGAGTCTGGCCTGAACCGTGCCCCCAACACACACGAAGTACATCGGAAACAGACGGCAATCCACGGGCCGTGTGGCAGCAGGAAGAACGCAGCCTCTGTCGGACAGGAACTGGCACCACGGGTCGCTTCGGATGTACTCCATAGGGCCGTGTTCGACCACGCTATCGGCAAGTCCCGAATCACTCAGCCGCGCCCTGTCTGCGGCAGTGACAACGGGCTTTCTGCAACACTTGCCGCCGCAGCGGGCACAGATGTCCGCTATGCTAGCGTTATGGTCAACCATTCGACATCTCCACAGTGGGGTCCCCGAACAAGTAATTATACGGATCTGGATATCATTACCTATGTAATGTTATCCGTCTTTAAATGCCATGTGTTATCTTACTAAAAAACTAAATACCGCTAAAGTTCAGAGACATTGAGAGTATCACACAAAAATCGTGCTTTTTAATACGTGACGAATTTTGCCACTATCCGGAGTCTCCTGGTTCTCCAGATACGGAATGGAGATCAAAACCCCTCAGATCAAAGCGAGCATCATCTCGAAGAGGGTTGCTAATTCTCCTAAGAAACTGCCGGCCTAAGTTCGTGGTTTTGAATGAGCTCATATCCCAGGAGTCGCGCTCTACTCTGTCCTTACGCCATGGAAGAGGCAGTTTCTTCCGCGTATAACGCACACCACATCGCGGTGTGCGCCCTTTGCTAACTGAAATCCTCCGTTCCACCGATTCCCAATTCATACAATATTTGAAACACAAATAAACAGGCCGGGCCGTCAGTGAAAGCAATCCAGCCTGATTTGAACGATTTGCGGAAGAAATAGACGGAATTTGTGAGGATAGAAAACGGTGTCTTTCATCTTGAATCAAGGGGGCGCTTTTTGACACTTCATTTCAATTTCGCTGAAGCCACTGCGATTGCGTCCATCTGA
>WVXP01000232.1:0-224 GCA_011773445.1 Pseudomonadota bacterium
AGATTTGTCGTAGCGGGAAGGTTCGGGCAACCCAACACTCCGAGGCGAATCTCTCCCTCCTCGATGAGCGCAAGGGCGATTGCGTACTGATCGCCTCGCAGGAATCCTTTCGTTCCGTCGATGGGGTCGAGTGTCCAAAACCTTCGACCAGGCTCTCCATGTCCTGAATCGATCCATGAACAGATCTGTTTTGGGCCACCGTGAGGGAGAATCTTTTGAACCTC
>WVXP01000232.1:231-586 GCA_011773445.1 Pseudomonadota bacterium
GCGAGTTCCTCGGAGTCCTCCTCGGCCACGATTGGATCATCAGGAAAGATCTCGCCAAGGATTTTGCATACCACCGCCTGAGACCCGAAATCGGCAATGGTGACAGGACTCCTGTCTCTCTTTTCCAAAGTGGAGCCGTCGACCAGAGATCTGCGCACTCGCATACACAGGTTCGATGCATCGATGACGGCTCTCAGAGCCGTTTCTCTTTCCCGTTCAAGAGAAGAAATCATAATAGACGCCTCCCCAAACGGATGAGTAACACAGGCGAATGACAAATAGCAATACCTCGTACCGGAGTTTCCTGGCTTTTTTGATCCATCTTATAAGCAGATAGCCCAGACCCCTTTGAGCG
>WVXP01000232.1:661-3720 GCA_011773445.1 Pseudomonadota bacterium
TGAAGCGAGCCTTAGATTTATCAAAAAACTTTTGGGAAAAGCGAAAAGGGAGTCGGGTATTTCCATAATGAGGGAATGGATATTAATTCCGATTACTTGCATAGCTACATGCCTGGTTTTTGAGGGAACTCCAGTAGCTCGTATCCTTGACAAACGCCATGGACCCTCATAAATTGCAGTGGTGGTGTGATGCCCTTATGAAGGAGGTGTCGAATGGATCGGGCTTTTGGGGAGGCGATTGCCTCCGAGGTAGCTGGGAATGCGCTTTTGATTTCGACGGGTCTTCCCGGGAGTTGGAAGAGTCCGGTAACGGAAAAAATTTCCGAGATTAAAAACGCCCGGATTTTGAGGTCCGACATGATTCGCCTCGAGGTTCTCAAAGGTCTCGATATTTTCGATGAGAAGGTGGCGTCAAACAGGGAGAACCGGAGGAGAGTGTATGAGGAGATGTTTCGGCGTGCAGAAAGTGGGTTGGGTGAGGATTCGGAAGGACTCATTCTCGATGCGACTTTTGTCACTCAGGATTTGAGACTTCGGGCCGCCGAGATCGCGAAGAAGGCCTCGAGGCCATTGGTGATTGCCGAGATGGTCTGCTCTGAGGAAGCCTCCATCCGGCGAATCCTGAAACGAACAAAAGAGAACTATGAATCAAATGCCTTGACCCGTCAGGCCTATCTCAACAACAAGGCTATCTTTCAAAAAGTGGACATTGATGAGATCAAAAACCGATTTCCCACGGTCAATGTGACCCATCTCGTGATTGATACCGAGTACGACGAGCCTGAGAGATGGGTGGTCAAGGAGGTAAAGCGAAGATAGGGGCCACGGATAGTTCTTATGGATACACAAACGCTCCAGAGGGCTTTGATGAATCCCGCCATTTATCCGGAAAGACCTGAAAAGGTGGGTTTCACCGAAACTCACATCTCTCTGTTATTCTTCACCGGTAAGCACGCCTATAAAGTGAAAAAGTCTGTTAATTATGGCTTTCTTGATTTCACAACACTTGAGAAAAGGAGGCATTTCTGTCAATTGGAGCTGAGCCTGAACCGGAGGCTCTCAAAGAACATCTACCTTGATGTGGTCGAGATCAAACAGCGGGGTCGAGAGATTGTCCTGGACAGCCAGGGTCGCATCATCGAATATGCGGTGAAGATGAGGCAGATATCCGAAGACCGGTTGATGGACAGCCTTCTGGACCGTGGGCAGGTGACCCCGGATATGGTGGGAAAGGTTGCCGAGAGACTGGCGGACTTCTATGAGAAGGCTGAAACCAACAACAGAATCAGGGAATTTGCTCGGCCTGAAAGGGTGAAACAGGACACAGACGAAAATTTTGAGCAAACAGAAAAATATATTGGTATGACCATTTCGCGTGAACAGTTCGAGGAGATCAAGGGAGCGACTAATTCCTTCTTGAGGGAAAAGAGGGACGTTTTCTTCCGTCGAATCGAGTCCGATCGGATCAGGGACTGCCACGGAGATCTCAGGCTCGAGCATATCTTTTTCGGCAAAGATATTTCGATTCTCGATTGCATCGAGTTCAACGAGAGGTTTCGATACACCGATGTTTCAGCTGATATCGGATTTCTTGCCATGGATCTTGACTATCGAGGCAGAAGCGATCTGAGTGATCATCTCATGGAGCGTTATGTTGAGCGATCAGGGGATAAGGAAATCTATATCGTCCTTGACTTCTATAAGTCCTACCGGGCCTATGTGCGAGGAAAGGTCGAGAGTTTCAGGTTGGATGATCGGCACATTGGAGAACGAGAGAAGAAGAGGGCCTGGTCTCAGGCCGCGGCGTATTTTGAGCTCTCTCAGCGATATGCCAGAGGGCTATCCTGAGAAGTATGCTGAAAGACCCCCATGAAAGCAGACCTCACCCGTAACGCCCTTCGGATGAAAAGCCAAAGGTCCTCGATTCCAGCAAGGCGAAGGAGGACACGACAGATTTCTGTAGGAAAAGTGAAGATCGGGGGAGGCGCTCCGATTTCGGTCCAGTCCATGACCAAAACCGACACGCGGGATGTAGATGGGACAATCCTCCAGATTAGGAGGCTTGAGGCTGCGGGGTGTGACCTGGTTAGGCTGGCGGTTGTTGACCAAGAGGCATGCATCGCTCTCCGAAGGATCAAAGAGGCGTCAAGTATCCCACTCATCGCCGACATTCACTTTGATCACAGACTCGCCCTAGATGCGCTCGATGCCGGGGTAGATGGCCTGAGAATCAATCCTGGGAACATCAAAGGAAAGGAGAAGATCAAAGAGATTGCTCGCGCCGCGAAGGAGCGGGGAGCTCCAATAAGGATCGGTGTGAATGCCGGGTCTTTGGAAAAGGAATTTCTGAAAACATATGGACACCCAACGGCTGAGGCGATGGTGGAGAGTTGCCTCCGGCATGTCAACATGCTGGAGGCGTTGGATTTTCACCAGATCAAGCTGTCTGTTAAAGCGTCGAGCGTCGTCAGGACCATCGAGGCCTATCAGCTTCTCTCGGAGCGAACAGAATATCCCCTCCATGTTGGTGTCACTGAGGCCGGCCCCCTCATGGCGGCGACTGTCAAGTCGGCAGTTGGGTTGGGTATTCTCCTCGGTCAGGGAATCGGAGATACCATTCGCGTCTCGATGACAGGCGATCCCGCGGAGGAGATTCAGATTGGATGGGCTATCTTGAGGGCCCTCAATCTCGGCGGCCGAGGGATTGATCTCGTCTCATGTCCGACGTGCGGAAGATGCGCAACCGATATGGTGGGTGTCGTTGCCGAGGTAGAGCAGAGGCTGAGGCACATTATCGTGCCTCTGACGGTTGCAGTCATGGGATGCGAAGTCAACGGACCCGGAGAGGCACGGGAGGCCGATGTCGGCGTTGCTCTCGGTAAGGGTTGGGGGCTCCTCATGAAAAAAGGTAAGATCGTAAGGAAGTATCCGGAATCGCGGCTGGTTGATATGCTTGTGGCAGAAGTCGAAAAAATGGCACGAGAGGAGAGGTAATTGGGACGAGATTCTAACCTGTCTGAGATCGGTGGAGTTCCCTCCAGGTATAGTAGATTCGATGG
>WVXP01000232.1:3774-5348 GCA_011773445.1 Pseudomonadota bacterium
TTGAGATCACATGTTCTGCTTTGGCACGCGTATAGGGTACCATCATGGCACCGCCGAGAGCGACAATTGCAAGTGTCATCTCTCCCACGGCCTGACCTCGAAGATAGAATATCAGAATTCCCAGAAAAAGGAAAAAATCCGAATATCGATCAATTACCGAGTCGAAGAAGCCTCCAAAGGGAGTGGCATTCCCCTGGTTCCTCGCCATGGCGCCGTCTAGGAGATCGAACAATCCTGCTCCGAGCATTAGCCAGGCGCCGATAAACCATTGTCCCAGAGCCAGAAGAATTCCAGCAATGACGTTAAGGAGAAGTCCACCGAAGGTGAGAAAGTTCGGGTTGATGGGCCTTCGAATGATCCATTTGGCCACCTTATTAATGTAAGGGTCGAGGCTATGGCCGATTTTCCAACTCAGCATACTAGAAGCGGTAGTTCTCCAAGAGGTTCCCTTGCGTTTATTTCCACTTTTTGGCGAGAATTATATGGGTTTCGAGGCAAAAAGCAAGGTGTTTTTTGTCTCAGTTTCTTGACAGGTTTTCCGGCCCATTGTAATTTGACTTTGGCACTGGTTAGCCTTCTCGGCAAATGCCCTTCCCATGCTATGAAACAAGTTCCTGAGCCATTTTAAGGTTGGTTCCCCCGACTTTTCGAACTTACCGCGCTGAGCGGATTAGTCAAAGGGGTAGAAAGTGGCCACAACCGCTCGGCTCGCATGTGGGGACTGCCTCCTTCATGGAGCTGGGTGTCGACAGAGATTGCGAGTTTTGGGTCTAAGGATATTCCTCATATTGACGTGGGACATTCTTGAAACCTTTTCTGCGGGTTCTTGAAGGGGCCTCGGTCGATTCATTGATGGGAACCAGCCGGTTTCGCCTCATCGAGCAGCGTGAAATGGGTGAGTGAAAACCGGGATATGGAGAGTGGATCGCTGTGGATTCGCGCGAGGATCTAAGAAGAACGCTCATCCGAATTGATGGAAAGGGATATAAGGCATACAAGGCCATCGAAGGAGGGTATAACTTTGGATCTTTCGGTCTGTTCGTCGATCATGTGCAGGGTGATCCTTTTGCGTCGCCCTCCAGGATTCGGGCAGTGGTCGATTTGAGCCAAAGCCGGATTCCTGGAGAGCTATACAGAGGGAAGGTCCGATGTATTGCGTTTCGAGACTATTTGGCAAGAATTTTCTCCGATAGACTGAAATCGGTTGTCAAAGGACAGAGGGGTATTGGCAAAAGCGGGCTCATCAGTATCGATCGAGGCGGACAGGAGGTTCTCGATCGCACGGCTGTCATGATTAACAAAGAGAAACTGGAAGTGAGATTTGTCGTTGGCCTGCCCGCCTCAGGGCGAACCATCCTGGGAAAAGAGGCTTCGGAGATCTTCTTTGATGAAATTCCGAGAGTTGTTGAAGGTTCTCTGTTCGTGGAGTCCCTTTCAATCGCCAAAACAAGAAACCATGTAGAAACGATCGAGGATCAGGAATTTTTGAGGTGTCAGCTCGATGATTTTGGACTGGTAGCCTTTGTGGGGAATGGGTCTATACTTCCCAGAAGAACCGGGATCGATGATCGTCC
>WVXP01000232.1:5380-7277 GCA_011773445.1 Pseudomonadota bacterium
GGAGGATTTCATGGAAAGTCCACTCTCCTTCAGGCTATTGAGCGGGGTGTGTATAATCATCTGCCAGGAGATGGAAGGGAGTGGGTCGTGACGGGTAGAAAGGCGGTCAAAATACGCGCTGAAAATGGAAGAAACGTCCAAAAAGTCAATATTGAACCATTTATCGGTCAATTGCCCATGGCCAAGGAAACGAAAGGCTTTTCAACGGAGAATGCGAGTGGCAGTACATCACAAGCCGCCAATATACTGGAGGCCCTGGAAGTGGGAGCCAAAGTTCTGCTCGTCGACGAGGATACGTCTGCCACCAATTTCATGATCCGGGACCAGAGGATGCAGGCCCTGGTCGCGAAGGACAAAGAACCCATTACCCCCTTTGTGGATAAGGTCCGGAACCTCTATGAGGACCTGAAAGTATCGAGCATTCTGGTCATGGGAGGATCGGGAGACTATTTTGATGTCGCCGACACTGTGATCATGATGGACAACTACGTACCCCAATGTGTGACCCAACGAGCGAAAGAGATCGCCNNAGAAGAGGGAAGCGTGACCTCAAAATTGATGCGAAAGGACCTGCCACGATCCTTTTCGGCAGAACAACAATTGATCTGACCTGCCTCGAACAACTGGTGGATATGAGCCAGACCCGTGCCGTTGGTTATCTGATCAACTACTATGCGAAGCGATATCTGGATCATAGTGTTGATCTCTTTGAAGGATTGAGAATGGCCTTTGCAGATCTCGATGAGAAAGGACTCGATGTACTGATTCCGTACAAGGTGGGTAACCTAGCGTTACCTAGGATTTTTGAGGTCGCAGGGGCGATCAATCGCATGAGGACACTCCGGGTACGCCAAAGTCCTGAGCCCACTTCGTGATGAGGGAGGATCTCCGATGAGACCGATTGTACGAGAAACGAATTTTAGTGACCTGACACTCAAGGGAAGGGGAAAAGTGCGGGATATCTACGACCTTGGGGAGCAGCTTCTCATTGTCGCCACAGATCGCATCAGTGCCTTTGACGTGATCATGCCGAACCCGATTCCAGAAAAAGGAAGGATTCTGAATCAGATTTCTCGTTTCTGGTTCGAGAACACCGAGGACATCGTTGTCAACCATATGATCGCCACCAGAGTGGAGGAGTTTCCGAAGGTGTGTCGGAGATACCAGGAAATACTGGAGGGACGCAGCATGCTAGTCAGCAAGGCCCAAACTCTACCTGTGGAGTGTGTGGTCAGGGGCTACCTCTCGGGTTCAGGTTGGAAGGAGTATAGCAATACGGGGGAAATATGTGGAATCCAGCTTCCACGCGGCCTTCAGGAGTCTTCAAAGCTCCAGGAGCCCATTTTCACGCCAGCCACGAAGGAGGAGCTTGGTGCCCATGACGAAAACATCCCTTTTGAACAGGTTGTCGATAAAATCGGCCGAGACATGGCCGAAAAGGTGAGGGATCTGAGCATTGCCATTTACTTGAAGGCGCGGGACCTCGCCGATGAGCGGGGCATCATCATTGCCGACACAAAATTCGAATTCGGCCTCCTTGGGGACACCCTCATCCTCATCGATGAGATCCTTACGCCCGACTCCTCCCGGTTTTGGCCCAAAGATGAGTACGCACCCGGCAGACCTCAACAGAGCTTCGATAAGCAGTTCCTACGGGATTATTTGCTCACCTTGGACTGGGATAAGACGCCTCCTGCACCGGACTTGCCCCCTGAAATTGTTGAAAAGACGAGGGAAAGGTATTTGGAGGCCTACAGGCGGCTTGTGGGAGGATCGCCGTGTTGACGGTCGTGATTCATCAGCGGAGACTTTCTCGAAAGGGGATGGAGAGGCATCTTCCCGTGTCAGTTTACGATTTTCTCAACCACATCTACCTGGGTCGATCCGCTGGGCTTCG
>WVXP01000232.1:7283-9001 GCA_011773445.1 Pseudomonadota bacterium
ACTCGCCGAGAACTTAGAACCTGCCCCACTTCTTGCGTCAATCGGTCAATCTTCCCATCGATTTGTGCCAGTTCTGGAATCGTTACCCTCAGGTCGACCTCTACGGGCTTGTTCACGGGATAGAGCGAGAGACGGCTTTCTAGGTTCTTGAGTTTTTCATGAAACCATAAGGAAACCGTGATTTGAATCAGGATTGACGAGATCAAAAACGCTAAGATGACCACTTTGAAGACCCTGTCCCTGACGGCTGATCCATTCATCACATTCTCCCTTGAAGCAGCAGTTTGACTTGATTATCATGCAATGAGACCTTACTCAATATCGGCAGCATCGGGACAAAACTTGATTTCTTTTGTGATCATCTTCTCTCTTTTAGGGCATGGAATCTCTCCTTCAGTTTCCTTTCGACACATTCAGGTACGAGGCCTTTGACGGAACCCCCCAGACTCGCTACCTCCTTGATCGTTCGAGAGCTTACAAAAAAATAGTCCTTGTTTGCCATCATGAACAGCGTCTCGATCTGCGGATTGAGGTTCTTATTCGTCGAAGCCATATGGAATTCATATTCAAAGTCCGAGGTCGCTCGTAGCCCCCTCAGTATGACGGTGGCCTTTGCACTGGCCACATAGTTGACGAGCAGTCCTCTGAAATTCTCAACGACCACATCGGGTTTGTCTTTGAGGGCCACCTTGGCCATTTCCACCCTCTCCTTGACTGTGAAAAGGGCATCCTTCGGTGTGTCCGCTGCCACAGCCAAAATGACACCGTCGAAGCACTCGAGAGCCCGTTCCACAATATCGACGTGTCCAAAAGTGATCGGATCAAAAGAACCGGCGTAAACGGCTATTTTTCCCATGGAATCCTCCAATCTCGGCAAGCGGTTGACGCCTACCTCGCAGAAGTTCATCGGCTTTTGCGGTATTTTTGTACGTTATCACGACTCTTGACTGGTTTTCTCGTATTTTCTGTCCCAAAACCGAAAAAAGAGATAGTGGTATCGCCGTATCTCCTCTGTGTGAGCGTGATGAGTTCTCCCTGGTCTCTTTCCGGAGACTCATAGGGCGCATGTTCCATCACAATCACCCCATTCAGGGATAGAATACTGAACTTTAGAATCACCCGGATGGTCTTCTCCACACATCCTCTGCCATAAGGTGGATCGGCGAATATGACCCCAAAGGATTCGCCCCTTTGTCCCATAAGGCGTAGTCCACGAGTCACTGGCATGGCCATCACGGTGGCACAAGAGTCGAAGCCACAGAGGGAAATATTCTTCCTGAGAAGGTCAAGGGCAGGTCTTGCGTTTTCAACAAAAACGACCTCCTGGGCTCCCCGGCTTATTGCCTCTAATCCGAGGCTTCCCGTTCCCGAAAAGAGGTCGAGCACCCTCAGTCCTTCCCATCGGTCACCGAGAATATCGAAGATTGACTCTTTGACCCGGTCAGCCGTGGGACGGATGGCCTTCCCCTTGGGCGAGTAAAGTCTTTTCCCCTTTGCTCTTCCAGAAATGATTCGCATGGGGTTGCCGGAATTCACCAGGCGGCTGTAGACGTTCAGCCTGAGAGGCTCTTCGCGGATCCTACGATTTGATCAATCCGCTTCTTTATGTTGTTTGGATGGGATCCTTCCCAATAGGTCCTCCGGCAGTTCGGACATCGATGAAATACCTTGTGGGCATGAAAGACAAACTCAGGAACAAGGCTCTCGGCCTCTGTCCG
>WVXP01000232.1:9093-11298 GCA_011773445.1 Pseudomonadota bacterium
CGAGAGTCTACTTTGAGCCTCAGGGTTTGCATCACAGTTGCCGCCTGAAGATCGGGTTCGTCCTCTCTAATGATAACAATGTTGCCGAGATAGCTCTTAGCCTCGAGTTTCCGGTTCCGAGTCAAAATGATCCGTTTTTCGCGTTGGGAAATCCGGACAAGCCGATGTAGATCTTCCCCTCGAAAATCGACGGTGTCGAAGCCGATCACTCTCAGCCACTTGGCCAGCTTTCCNNTCAAAAGATCGAATGCAGCCCTTTTGGCGCCTTCCAAAATCTCTTCTTCCCCCTCGACCTTGCGCCCTGTCATGAGAATCTTACCGTCACAAATTACCGTATCGACACACGAACCGTTGGCAGCGTAAGTGAGGTCTGAATGGAGGTCGAAGTGTGGGGTCATTTCCGGCCTTTTCAGGTCAATCAGGGCGAGGTCGGCAAGATAGCCGACCTCAATTCTCCCACAGTTCAGGCCAAAGGCCTTTGCTCCCTGGCTGGTCGCCATTTCAAAAACCTCCCTTGCAGGGAGCGCCGTGCTATCACCGAGGTGGTGTTTTTGTAAAAGAGACGCAAATTTCATCGTTTCCAACATGTCGAGGTTGTTATTTGAGGAGCATCCATCCGTTCCCAAACAAGTCGTCACATGAGCCTCTCGGAGTTGTTGATATGGGAAGGTGCCCCCGACGGTGAGTTTCATGTTCGATACCGGATTATGGACGACCTTCACGTCGTGGCGCCCTAGTATACGGATCTCTTCTTGAGAAAGCCAAACACTATGGCAGGCGATGACGTTTGGGCCGAGAAAACCGATTTTCTCAAGATACTTGACGGGTTCCACCCCTTTTTTCTCGATACAATCATCAACCTCCCTTTTCGTTTCTGACATATGGATATGGAGGAGAAGATCATTTTTCCCTGCAAAGTCTGCCGCCCATTTCAAGCTCTCCTCAGAAACCGTATAAATCGCATGGGGACCCAGAGTGAAGTGGATTCGATCGCTGAATCGTTTACTTTCGGCGAAGAGCTCTTCATTGAGGGCCTTCTGCTCGGTCGCTTTTCTTTTATCGAAGAAATCAATGAAAACCGCACTAATAGCGGCTCGAATCCCCATTTCCTCCACTGCGCTGGCGGTTCCTCTCCAAAACCAATACATATCGTTGAAAAATGTGGTCCCGGTCTTGATCATTTCTAGGCACGCCAGTTTTGCCCCCCAATAGATGTCTCCTTCAGTCATTTTGGCTTCCAGGACCCAGATTTTCTGCTCTAACCACTCCTGGAGATGCATGTCGTCTGCATACCCGCGAAGCAGTGTCATCGCGGCATGGGTATGTCCGTTGACGAGAGAGGGGATCACGGCCTTGCCAGCCCCCGGCACGACAATTTCGGCGTGAAGATCAATGGAATCCTCAATAGACTTGATGATGTTATCCTTGATGTAGATGTCTTTGACCACCCCATTGAGAGAGGCTCCCCGAATCAGTATGGTCATGTCAGTTCCTCCAAGATGGCATGGATCAGCTTCTTGACAGTCTCGACATTCTGGCGAGCAGCGCTGATGATCTCTTCCTCGCGAAGCGGTGCTTCTGTGATTCCATGACAGAAGTTGTCTATTGAACAGAGACTGGCGTAGGCGAGGTCCAATTCCTTCGCCAGAGTCGCCTCATTTGCCATGGTCATCCCCACCATGTCACCGAAGGACGTGAGCATCTCGATTTCGGCCCTGGTCTCCAAACGAGGACCGGTCGTCTGTATGTAGATTCCACCTTGAAGGACATCAATCCCCATTTTTCTCGCCGTGCGCAGGATAAGGGCCCTCAATCCCTGGTCCAATCCGGGCGTAATATGACGGATCTCATTGTTGAAGACGGTTTCAATATCCCAAGGATTGATATAGTCGTGGGGAACCACGAGTGACTTCAGGGGGAGGCTCTTTCTCAGGCTCCCCGTAGAATTGATTCCTATGATCTTGGAGATGCCCAACTTCTTGAAAGCCGCCATGTTGGCTTTATGGTTGATCCGATGAGGAGGGATATTATTCTCCAGGCCGTGGCGAGGGAGCAAAACCAGAGAAGATGAAACCCACACGGAGACCTCACCGAAGTCGCTGGACACCTTTTCGATCTTTGCATCCTTTTCGGAAAGGAGATGGCCATAGGCTGAACCTGCGATCAGACCCAAAGGATTCATTCTGTTCCTCCAAGGCTTCGAGA
>WVXP01000054.1:0-197 GCA_011773445.1 Pseudomonadota bacterium
CCCTCTACCCGATGCAATTCCTCTTCTCCACGGGCAGTCTTTCGACACTGAGCTGAACCGTAGACCAGTTTGTAAAGAGCCGAGGCCAAATGATGAGGATGGTTCCCTAATTTTACGCTCGTCTCATCAGCCCCATACTCTCTGATGCGAGAACCAGCCAAAACCAGCAAATTGGTGATGAAGTATGCGAGCATCGC
>WVXP01000054.1:305-514 GCA_011773445.1 Pseudomonadota bacterium
TCTGCTACCTGGCGATGAAGCTCAGGCTCCTCTTTCTCGGAGATCCACCTCACCCGCATCATGACTGAGACCATTGAAGGCCCAATCAGATACTGAATCCCCATCAGCAGAAAGGCGAGGAAGATGTAACTGGTAGCACCTCCTGTCCGCGTGTAGGTACCGACTCCGGTGATTACTCCGTAGACAATCGCGAACATCAGAGCTACCAA
>WVXP01000054.1:610-3192 GCA_011773445.1 Pseudomonadota bacterium
TTTGCGATCAACAAAAAATGGTCACAATCAATGTCTACCGTGAAGTGGCAAAGCTGAAAAAGGAAGTCCTAAAATGTGGATAGATGGAAGATTTGGTGTTTTTTTGTATCGCAAATAGAAAGGCGGAGGCTACGTACGCCCACTTCTCTGCACCTATATAGGGGCATATTAAGGGACTCCTTTGATTTCCCGCTATTCGTTGATGGGTAAAGGCTTTCGGGGATTTTGAAGAAATGCTGGATTTTACCTATTACGATTTTACTTTTACCCCAATAAACCGTGATCGAGAAAAGGAATCTGTAGAACTGCTAAAACACCCGACTTCTAGTGAGTGTGAGTAACTAAACATACGTATTGTATTTTGCACCCATAACAAGAGCAAACGCCAAAAAACAAGGGATGACACCAAGTAAGTAACTCGTTGAAATTCTAATTGGCTCAGATCGAGCTGAACCCTTCATTTTTCTCTGATCACCCCGGCAGGATTTTGGCGTGGGGGATATTTATGGGCCAGGACGTTGAGGATAGATGAGGCCTCTAAACCTTTATCTGTCACAGGAGGCTCCGGGCAAACAGTGAGTCTTTTCAACCTTGAAGGGACTGGAGCATATCCTGCACCGTCACTTCAGGGTGATGGTACCGTTCATACTTGGGCGTTTTCTTCCCGAACTGGATCGCTTCCTGGGGGCACCACTGGAGACAGGCAAAGCACTGCTCACACCGGTGTGACCAGGAGGGCCAGCCGTCGCGGATTTGGACGTTATGGGCCGGACATATTTTCTCACACACCAGGCACCCATTACACTTTTCATCGACCCAGAAGCTCCGATCCATACGTGGAATCAGACGAAAGAGTAGTCGGTTGAGGGGAGTGAAGACGATATGCTGCCAAACCGGCCCCTTTTCAATGGGAGGGCTTTCCTGGTTGCGGACTACCTCAGCAATCCTTTGTATCTTCTGCCTTGATTGCTCGAAACGCAGATGCTGTTCCTCCTGTGAGCCAGGACCTCCCCAGGGAATATAGTTGGAAGGCATAATCACCGAGAACCCGGCAGAAAGCATTATCCCCCTCGCTGATAAGAGCTTTCGGACCTGAAGGAGACTGTGGACCACCTGCCCGGCATTCACGGCCACGGCGAAAACGTAGTTGGCAGAAGACGCAGGCAACTGCCGAACGAAATTCACGATCCGAGGAGGAAGTCCCCAGATATGCACCGGAAATATAAGACCGATCCCATCCGCTTCCTGCACTTTCGCGCGAGGGTTTCCACTTACAATGGGAACGAGAGCGACGTCTTTGAGTTCCTGAGCAAGCAGACGCGAGACCCAGAGCGAATTACCCGTGCCGGTGTAGAAGTAAAGCACGCTCTTCATGATCACCCTCCGAGGGAATTGGTTCAAGTTTAAGAGTCTAAAGGTTTTTGTCTTTGGCAAGCAAATCTCTGGTGACCGTCTCAATTCATAATCGAGATGGTTACTTTTTTCAAGGGGAGGAAGGTGTGTTATCTGTTTGCTGGCTAAAGAATTGACCGGAGGCATGTACCGTGAGATGTTAGAATGAGTCGTGTCTACATTCTTTTAGGAGGTGGAATATGGGACTTTCATTTCGTCAGCAGCTCAAAGAGCTGAAAGACCAGGTCGATGCCATGGTGGATGCGCTATTGCAATGCAATGATGAAGACCTAACCCGAACCATCGAGACGGACTTCGAGGGAAGAACGTTTCGTACGAATCTGCGAGCGGCTACCCGATACACTATCGAGGAATATCGCGTTCATGAGGGACAGATCGGAGGGAATCAGTTCAACACCGAGATGTTGAGATCAGGCAAATCAAAAGGTGATATTGTGGCCCTCACTCCCTATGACCGAAAAGAGGCGGCATGGCTATCCGCTGAGCTCTACGTGGCCGCTGCATCTCTCATTGCTCGATGTCTAGGCTATCCTGAAGAAATGGTGGATGAGCACCCTAAAGAGGGAGAGTGGTCTGTCCGGGAGACCATCGAGCACATGATCCACATGGAGAAATCGGGAGAGTGGAGTCTGCAGCAATTGGTTGAACGGGTGCGCGGAGGGACGGCGTCGTAATCTTGAAAAGGGTTAAGTCCCTAGGAGTTCCCCCATTTCCTAAGGGATATGTCTCCCAAGTTACAGATTTCTTTGGATATTTACGATTTCTCAAGTGGGAGCTTTCCGTCCCTTCACTCCTAAGCTCACGCGGTGACCCTATCGCCCGCCTGAGGCGGGCTTCCGCGCTCTGAAGGCGCGGCTTTCCGATGGGTTGCGGCCTACGAAAGCTCCTCCTTCTCCTTGATCTTGGCCCATGCGTCTCGTATAGTGACTGTCCGATTGAACACGAGTGACGCATCAGAAGAGTCGACCGAATCGACGCAGAAATAGCCGAGCCTTTCGAACTGGTACCGGCTTCCGGGTTCTGCGTCTGCCAGGCTGGGCTCAATACGGGCCGACGCGAGCGTTTCCAGGGAGTTCGGGTTCAGGTATGTCGTAAAATGAGCGCCCTCTTTCTCCATGCCTGGATTCGGAACCGAGAAGAGTCGATCGTAGAGGCGCACCTCTGCCGGG
>WVXP01000125.1 GCA_011773445.1 Pseudomonadota bacterium
CCGGATGAGTAAATTGCTCACGTCCGGATCTGTGGGGGGGCTGGCTGGGTAACCACTGGCCCTACCCGGAAATTTCTGCTTGTTTCCTCAATCAACATTTCATCTTGAAACATTTACTTCCCCTTTTCTCCCTCGTCTTCCGCATCAGACGTGTGATACATCACTTCAATCAGGTCTTTGTACTTCTCCATCACAACACGCCTCCTGACCTTGAGCGTGGGCGTCAGCTCACCAGTCTCGACGGTGAACTCCTGATCAATCAAGGAGAAGCGACGCACTCTCTCGAAGCTCGCAAGGTCATGAGAGAGCCTTTGAATCTCCTCTTGGATGAGGCGGTGAACCTCGGGGTTTTGGGTGAGTTCACGATTGTCTTCAGAATTAACACCAATGCCGTGCTCCTTTATCCAATGTCCCAGAGACCTGAAGTTAGGTACGATGAGGGCAGTCACGGTGCTCCGGTTTTCGCCTAAAAGAATAATTTGAGAGATATATGTACTCTGCAACAGACGGTTCTCTATGGGCTGTGGCGCCACCTTCTTGCCGTTGGCCAAAACGAGAAGGTTTTTCTTGCGGTCGGTGATCTTGAGGAATCCGTCTCCATCAAACTCCCCGATGTCGCCCGTGTGAAACCAGCTCTCACTATCTATGGCTTCCGCAGTTTCCTCGGGCTTTTTGAAGTAGCCTTGCATGACGTTGGGGCCGCGCACCAGGATTTCGCTATCCTCATCAAGATTCACCTCTACGCCTTTGACCGGGAGACCGACTGTGCCGAATTTAACATGGTTGAGACGGTTGACCGCTACAAGAGGTGAGGTTTCAGTAAGCCCGTAGCCCTCCAGGATCGGAAGCCTCATAGCGGAGAGAAACTCAGCTGTTGTGTTCGCCAGGGGCGCACCTCCGCAGAAGAACAACTTGAGCCGCTGTAAGCCCAACCGGTCGCGGATCTTGCTGAAGACGAATCTCTCGGCAAACCACCTCTGGACGGCGAGCAGAGGTGACGGACCGCTCTGCTTCTGGCTTTCCTCCCAGGACCGCTTACCGACGGAGAGGGCCCATTGGAAGAGTTTCTGCTTTCGAAGAGGTTCCTTGCCAATACTATCCGTCAGTCCTTCCCGAAACATCTCTAGAACCCGCGGTACAAGGAGCATGTAGTGCGGTCTTACCTCCCCCAGGTTTTGCCGCAGACGGCGTACGTTCTCCACATATGCAACCGTCGACCCGCAACTGAGGGGGAGATAGTGATCTACCAGTCGGCCCATAGCATGGTTGAGGGGTACAAAGGACAGAAGCACGTCCCCGTGACCGAAGGTCAGAACGTCCTGGGCAGCTTCTACATTGGAGGCGAAGTTCCGATGCGACAGAATCGCGCCCTTGGGATCCCCTGTCGTTCCCGACGTATAGATGATGCTCGCCCAATCATTGGGCTGAACGCTCTTCCAGCACTCTTCATAGTCCAAATCGCTAAGAGGCGAGCCTTCAGCACGCTTTAGGACATCATCAAAGGTCATCACATCATTGGCCGGATCAGCAGGACAGTCCATGGTGACGATGTGGAGATCGGGCAGGGTCTCCTTCACCTCTAACGCTTTTCTTAACTGTTTTCTGTCGGAGACGATGATGATCTTTGCCCCTGAATCACCAATGATATATTTGACCTGTGCCGCAGGGAGGGTGGGGAAAATCGCCACGTTAATCGCACCGATGTGCATGATCCCGATGTCGGCCATCGCCCACTCGGGGCGGTTCTCTGAGATGAGGGCGACGCGATCGCCTTTCTCGATGCCTGAGGCAACCAGTCCGCTGGCGAACGCGCGTACCTTTGTAGCCATCTCCCGGTAGGTGATGGAACTATATTTGCCAGCCACTTTGCTGGAGAGCGCAGGGCTGTCGCCGAACTTTTCTACGCTCGCTTGAAACATCCAATTCAGGGTGTCTGTCACGATTTCCCTATTCTCCTCTGTTGATAATTCCTACCCTTCAGGATAGATTGGATTTCTCAAATCATGAGGACTGATCGAGATTGTGTGTCAGAGCCCCGGTCCTATTGGTTTCGTTGGAAACGAAAATTCGTTCAGCATCTGTCGGACCGAGGATTCCAATGCTGCCGTAACTTCCTGAAGCGTCCCCCGTTTGTCGTTCTTGTAGCGCTGATAGTATTGAATAAGGTTCAGCGGTTCCCCCACTTTTACCAGGGCTTTCTTTGGACCCCAGTTCCTCCTTCGTCCAAACACCTCATGTTCGAGCAATGCAAGTACATCCAAAAACCGCTCGGCGGTGAGTGTTTCCCGGACATAGCCGTCATGGAGAGCAACAAAGCGGAGTACCCGCGAAACATCATCGAAAAACCCCCGAACTTCCTGCTGGTGAATTTGGTGAAGCCTTCTCTCATAGTCCCGGCCTTCGTGTTCGTGGTAGACAAGCTGGTCAATGGCATTGAGAAGTTCGCGGATGCGATCAAGGAGTGGCCGGTCAGCGGGCGGCGAGATGCCGAGGGCCGATGCCACTCGGGATACAATAAGCTCCTTCATATGTTGAATCCGTTCCTCCAAGCTCGCTTCCTTGCGGGGACGCACGTTGTGCTCCTTCTCATTTGCACTCAGCACGGCTTCTCCGACGCTTCGGAGGCGATGGTAGAGGTTTGAAGGTTGAAGGCTCGAAGCTGGGAGCACCTCACGTTCGAGGCGCCGGAGCGAACGGTCAATTTCGCGGTGCATGTCTCGAAGGTAGACGTATATGATGGCGATCGGCACAAAGTAGATCGGAGGCAGTTCGCCCTCTTTGGCCAGGTCTTCATATGCCCAAAATGCAAACTGGGCTGTCCCCTGATGGAACGGCATGACGGTGTCGTTCTGCCCACAAGCTGTGCCCTCTGGGAAGATAACCAGCCAGCCTTTGCCCTCACCAAGGAGCTGTCGAGTCATCCGAAAAGAGTGTCTATCAACCGCACCGCGAATAATGGAATATGCACCGAGCCGTTGGATTAGCCAGCCTTCCAAAATATTCCGCTCGAAGACTTCCTTAGCCGTGAGATAGTAGAACTCCTCTCGCAGTATCTTGGACAGGTAAAAAAGGATGTATGGTTCTTTCTCTCCCGAGTGGTTTGGTGTGAGGACGACCCGATGGTTCTTAAGCTCTCTCAGACGCCTTAGATCCTCTTCTTTCACGTCCACTTCCACGATTTTTGGCACCCGGCGCAACATTATGCCTGCCACCCGCTTTACCACCCAAATAAACAATCGGTTGTTTTTGGGAGGGCGGAACGTGAACGGCTTGGACCTGCGACTGACAAGATGTCGACTCAATAATACGCCGCACAGAGTGCCGCCAAGCACCATCGCCAACAGATGGATTAGAGGCCAGCCTAAACTAATGGACAGGCCTGATGACATGTACTCTCCTCAGTTCTTCCGGGCGGTCTGGAAATCCGAAATTTACGAGGATGAGAAAGCAAACAACAGCAGGAAGATAGCCAGAACGAAAGGGAGTCTCAATTTGAGTTTCCTCATGCCCTTATAGTAGCAGAGTGAAACAATATTCACAAGAAATAAAAAGGCAGCGATATTGGCTACATTCGGACGGAGATCCTTCTTGGGAAATAATTCTATCGCAAATCAATATTTTTTCCTTGTCCTCCCTATGATCGATATCTTGAAACAGAAAGGCAGAACCGAACAACATTATTAGAACCGAGCTATGTGGAAAAACAATTCGCGGGTTCTCTAACGCTGTGCTCTTTATTCCATGCTCAATGCTCTATTTGGGGCGTCCCCTTTTCCTGCATGAAGTCAATGACCGCCGTTTCATACGCTGATGGATTCATGTTCCAGGACCGAACATGAGTTGCATAAGGAACGCGGTGATATGTCACAATGTCCGGCCGTACATTTGCCAATACATCGCTAGTCTCCACCGGAACTATAGTATCAGCGTCACCATGGAATAAGAGGATGGGGGTGACCAGTTCATGGGCACGGCTCAAGTAGTCAAGGGCCTCCCAATCTATTTCAAAACGGAGTCCTGCGATGAATTTGCCGAGCCAGACAATAGGCTCAGGGATATTCAACAGACGAGCCCTGAAATCAATGGTGCTGTTTATATCCAGCATGGGGGAATCTAGGATGGTAACCTGCACTTTCTTGGTCAAGGGAGAACGGTGAAGGAAGTTCATCACAATGGCTCCACCCATGCTATAGCCAACTAAAATGAGTTTCTCAGCACCATGTTCCACGGCATATCTAGCTGCTCCTTCGAGATCTCTCCATTCGCTCAGGCCGTACCAATGAAAACCATCCGGGCTTGCTGGTGCTCCCAAATCGTTCCTGTAAGTGATGATCAAACAATGGAGTCCAAGCTCAGTGACTGCAGGCAGTGTAGGATAGGAACGCAAAGGCTTCCTAGGGGGATGGCCACGTTTGCCATGTACAAAGATCACCCAGGTACTAGAACGGCCTTGTATGTACAAAGCATGGAAGTCTCCTAATGGAGACGAAAAGACAACTTTTTGGGTTGGAAGACCGAATGCTTTTTGAGGATCATCTGGGAAGGCGAACTCGTCCAGCCGGACCTTGTCCAAGTGTTTCAAGTTTCCACTGAGCGGAAGGAACTTGCGGACCACCTTTTGGTCGTCCATGTGAAGAATCTCGCCAACCTGAGCATAACCTTCCTTCCAACGCAATCCCCAGATACCATCTCTTCTCCAAGCATCCCTCTGTGTCTGTGGTGTCGCACGAAGGGTAATCTGATCTTTTTCAAAGTCGACCACCTCTAGGTCGAGAGGGCAGACACCGCGTTTCGGTTTAAGTACTCCATCTCTGAGCTTGTTTGACACATGCCAGCCCCACCCAATCAGGACTGCGATCGTGACCAGGACAACGGAAAGGAGTGCAAAAATTGTGGTTTTCCATCGCACTGACCGCATCATTTTCTATACCTCCCTGCTGTGCCCGGTCCTAAAGAAGGAAGGAACATCTAATCAGAGTAAAGTGATGGTGATAAGAACTCGCTTTTTGGTAGGGGAAGCATAGGAGAAATGGGGTTATGTGTCAAGAAAAGTGATAAGGCACCTAATGCTGTATTCGCCCAACGGCGATTTGGGTGTCGCCAAGGAACCCGAAGGGGGAGCGATTTCTAACTGTATTAGATCGTTACCACCCTGGCCAGAACTATCGAATTGCGGAAGAAATATTG
>WVXP01000013.1 GCA_011773445.1 Pseudomonadota bacterium
CAGGATGCCGATGTGATCCTGTTTGTTTACAGGGAGGAGCTCTATCGGGACGATCCTTCCATTGAGGGGGTGGCGGAAATCATTATCGGAAAACAGCGCAACGGCCCGACTGGGACGATAAAATTAACCTTTTTAAAGGAATTCACCACCTTCAAAGACATCTACCGGGGTGAATCACCCAATACAACTCCGTAACTGACTGGAATTATATGTTTCTCATACTTCCTGGCCGCTCCATAGACAAGATCCGAGGGAATGAATCGCGATTCGATCACAGCCATCACCGATGCTTAACATTCCAAATATCTTGACAATATTGCGGGTCCTTCTGGTTCCCATCTTTGTGATCTCTTTGCTGAACCGGCATTTCGGATGGTCTTTAGTCATCTTCGTCGTTGCAGGAATCACAGACGCAATCGATGGCGGTATTGCACGGATAACTCACCAGAAAACGACACTCGGCTCATACCTCGACCCCATTGCAGACAAGCTCTTGCTCACATCCGCCTTCGTCGCCTTGGCGATCCTTAAGACCATTCCGAGCTGGCTTGCTGTCATTGTCCTCACTCGAGATGTGATTATCTCACTCGGATTTATCATCCTTTTTCTGATGGATCGTCGACCAGAAATCAAGCCCACGACCTTCAGCAAAATAAACACCGTGATTCAGGTGTTGACAATTGCCATTGCCCTTTTTTCCAGGGTACAGCACTCTGTCTCCAATTTCGTTTCAGTCATGATCTGGGCAGCAGCCATCACGACGATCATGACGGGTCTTCACTACATTTACCTTGGAACTCGAATGACCGATGGAATCAGCAGAAACGCCAAGAATTGATCCGTAGGAATAGACACAGGGAGGGGGCATCATGTCAGCTATCCTAGAAATCGAGGCGAGAGAGATCCTCGATTCCAGGGGCAATCCGACCATTGAGGTAGATGTGACACTCGAAAATGGAGCCATGGGACGCGCCGCCGTTCCATCCGGAGCCTCCACCGGTGAGTATGAGGCCTTGGAACTTCGAGACGGAGACAAAAAACGGTACAGGGGGATGGGCTGTCTCACTGCCGTCAATCACGTAAACACGGAGATCGGCCCGGAACTCCTCGGATTCGACGCTCTCAACCAGCTTTCCATTGACCGAATGCTCATCGAGATGGATGGGACGGAAAACAAGTCGCGGCTGGGGGCCAACACCATCCTCGGAGTCTCGCTCGCATGCGCGAGAGCTGGAGCAGAATTCATGGGACTTCCCCTTTTCAGTTATCTCGGTGGGCCTTTCGCAAATCAGATGCCGGTGCCCATGATGAATATCCTCAACGGGGGGAGACACGCCGACAACAATATTGACATTCAGGAGTTTATGATCCTGCCTCTCGGGGCCCAGAGCTTTTCAGAGGCACTCCGCATGGGAGCAGAGGTGTTCCATGGACTCAGGACCATCCTGAGAGAACGCGGCGATGCGACCTCGGTGGGGGACGAGGGAGGCTTCGCTCCTAGCCTGAAATCCAATGAAGAGGCTTTGATCCTGATCATCAAGGCTATTGAGAAGGCAGGGTACAAACCGAAAGACGACATCGCTATTGCCATCGACGCAGCTGCCAGTGAGTTCTATCGCAATGGGGCATACGTGCTCTCTGGGGAGGGTGGCCACCCCAAGGGGATCGAAGAAATGATCCTACTCTACGAGGATTGGATTCGTAAGTATCCGGTCGTTTCTCTCGAGGATGGCCTGGCAGGGGACGACTGGGAAGGTTGGAAAAAAATGACGGTACGGTTGGGGCAGAGAACCCAACTGGTGGGGGATGACCTCTTCGTCACCAACACGAAACGCCTTTCAAGGGGGATACAGGAGGGTATTGCCAATTCAATTCTCATCAAACTGAACCAGATAGGAACCCTGACCGAAACCATCGAAGCCGTCGAAATGGCAAAAAGGGCCGGTTACACAACAGTTATCTCTCATCGTTCTGGGGAGACGGAAGACACGACGATCGCTGATTTTGCTGTTGCTGTCGGCGCAGGGCAGATAAAGACAGGCTCTATCTCTCGATCAGAAAGAGTCGCCAAGTACAACCAATTGGTGCGGATCGAAGAGATGCTAGGGAAGGATGCTGTCTTTAAGGGAAAAGGGGTATTCCCTACACTGAGAAAATAGTGTTATTGAATCAGGTGAATGCAAGGCGTGGCATGTGAGAGGTGAGATCCTCGTTATGGGATGTGAGATATGAGATGTGAGAAACCACGAATCCCTGATCGCATATCACAAATCTCATTTCCAAGATCTTCCCCCAACCCTTCTCTTCAAAGTTGAAATGAGGAAAAGGGCCTCTTCTGACCTGACAATCAGGCTCACACCAACATACGTTCCGAACCCTGCTAGGATACAGATCATCAAAACAGCCAGATCTTTTATGGAAGACCCTGCTTCACCCCACTCCCCCAAGCGGCTCAACCGAAAGACAATCAGCCCCGTCGGCATACTGGCTCCAAGGGCTTTAACAACAGACCGAAGGGTTTTCCACCAGTCAAGTGATCCTACTTTTTTCGCCATAAGCAATATCAAGAAAACAAAGTTCAGTGTTGCCGCCAGGGAATTTGCCAGCGCCAGCCCAGAATGCTTAAGAGGGCCCATCAGAACAATTCCGAATACCGCATTGCCAATGAGGGCAAGGATCGAAGCTTTGACTGGAGACCGCATATCCTGTTGCGCATAAAACGCAGGTGCGATAACTCTCACGCCTGCCATAGCCCATAATCCGACGGCGTAGAACAAAAGTGCCTGTGCAGTCATAAGGGTGCTCTCGAAGTCGAATTGGCCTCTTTGGAAGAGAATTTGAATAATCGGAACCCTCAGGACGATCAACCCCACCATGGCGGGTATCGTCAGGAATAGAACCAGCCGAACTGTGAAGTCGATTGCTTCACGGAATTCTTCCGGTCGGTTCTGAGTCACGAGTCTAGAAAAACTTGGGAGGGCGGCTGTTCCCACAGCCACGGCAAATATACCCAGCGGAAATTCAGTCAGGCGATAAGAATAATAGAGAACGGAGACGCTTCCCGTCTTCAGAAAAGTCGCCAGGATTTGGCTCACGAAAACATTGATTTGGATAACCGCCGTTCCCATGACCCCGGGAAGCATCAGAACACCGATCCGCCTGATCCCGGGGTTAGACCAAAAATCAAAGCTCGGCTGAAACCAGATTCCTTTTTTCATAAGAAAAGGGATCTGGAAGAGAAGTTGGGCAACTCCCCCGACAAGGACACCAATGGCCAGTGCCATGACCGGTGGGGACACATGCCGAAAGAGTAGAAAGGCAGAGGCGATCATGGAAATATTGAGAAGGCTTGGCGCGATGGCCGGAGCGGCGAAATGGCCCAACGCATTCAGAACACCCATGGAAAGTGCCACGAGGCCGATGAAGAATAGATACGGGAAAACAACCCGGAGTAATGGAACAGCCAGATGGAGACTCTCGATTTTTCCTGGCGTGTTCCATCCAAGGGCGAGAATTCGAGCGATCCATGGGGCAAAGCCAATCCCGAGAACACTGGCAATCGCAAGGAGCAGAAAAAGAAATGTAAATCCTGAGTTTACGAGCTCACGCCATTCCCGCTCGTTTCGATGTTCGATATATTCCGAAAAAACAGGGATAAAAGAAACAGTCAGAGATCCCTCTCCAAACAACCGTCTCAACGTGTTGGGAATTCTGAAGGCGACGAAAAAAGCATCCGTTTCCAGACCGGCGCCGAAAAAATAGGCGATCACCATGTCCCGAAGATAACCGAGAATCCGACTGAGGAGTGTAGCCGTTCCAACAACTCCCGTAGCTGCAGCTATTTTTTCCTTTTCAGACATTTGTACCTGTTCTCAGAAAAGACTGGAGTAGATTCACCCGACTCATTTCTGACTGTGGAGTTTCCTGAGAAAATTAATTCTTTGAGCGCACAAGTAATTAAAATTAAACATACTTTCGGATTGATCAAGTGGCCCGACTCCCTTTTCGCTTTTCCCAAAGGTTTTTTGATAAATCTAAGGCTCGCTCCAGGCGCCTTCAAAACTCGCCCTTTGGGCTCAGACAGTTGAAGGCGCTTATCTTCCGCTTCGCCTAAGGTTTATG
>WVXP01000258.1 GCA_011773445.1 Pseudomonadota bacterium
CCGTCCGAAAAACCTCTCGGCCTGACAGTCCAAAATATTACCCCCGAAATCGCCCAGGGCCTCGGTGTGGAAGAGGCATCGGGGGTTGTGATCACCCAAGTCACCCCTGGCAGCCCGGCCGCTGAAGCTGGTCTGCGCCGCGGTGACGTCATTCAAGAGGTAAACAGAAAACCGGTCGAAAACGTCGAGGATTTTGGCCGAGCCATCGAAGAAGCCAGGGGTCAGAAGAGCATCCTCTTTCTCATCAGAAGAGGGGAAGGTAGCCTTTTTGTTACCGTTTCTCCCGAATAAACGATGTCACTTGGAAGGAAAGAAAATTGAAACGAGGTTTCCGGAGAGCCGATCCCAGTGCCTTGGGTTGGAAAAAAAGAAGGAGATGCCGATTCAGCATTTCTTAAGGCGATAGAAAAAAGTTATAATTTGACCAGGATGCTTGAGATCAGAGATTTGCTGACCCTCGACAAGGGGAGGAACAGATCCGTGAAAAAGATCATGTTTACGCTATTGCTTGGTTGCGTGCTGGGACAAGTTTTTTATGTTCTCGATGGAAAAGCGTTAGACGCTAACTTGCGGTTAGCAGGAACCTTGCTTGAGAAGGTGACTTACCCAGAGGCTGCAGGAAACCATCCCCATTTGCTAGATATGGTGAAAGAAGACGGCTTTAACCGTCTCAGTGCGAAGGAACAGCAGGAACTGATCAGACTGATCGACAAGTATTCGTATTACCTCGAAAAAGCTGAGTATTACGATCACGAATCGCCGGGAAAATCTTTAGCCTTTTCGCAGGACGCGGAAGTCTTGAGGAAAGAAATAGAGACCCGATTCGGCCACATCTTGAAGAATTAAATACACTCCCCGGGAGACTTGGCCTCGAGAGGTTAATTGGCAGTTCGGATTCCAAACCTCTAACAGGTTCTGACCTGCCTCTTGCTTAAAAGGCTTAATTGCGGGGGAGGGCGCCTATTCTTACTTGCCATGCGCTAAGAATATACAAAAATCGGTTTTGTTGAATGCATTTCAAAAGAATTGTTTAAGGAGTCAATCATGTCAATGGACAGTCGTGTTGTCAGGGGTTCAGTGGTTTTTTTCTACGTGTTGATCGGTCTCGAAATTATCATTATGATCAGCCCTTTCGCGGCTTACTTCTATGCCGTATACGGACCAGTGCTCAACTTTCTCTATGACTATAAGATCACAGCATGGCTCGCAGGGTTCTTTCTGCCCCACGCAGTGGTCTCCAAAAGTGCGCTGCTTAATTTTCTAAACGGATTGGGGCGAACCCTTTTTTCCCTGGGTCTCATCCTTTTTGTAATCGGGGCCTTTCAGATCTACACGGCAAAGTTCCGCCAGAAGCGGATGGTCACCAGCATCATGTATCGCTGGATCCGCCATCCACAATACCTGTTTCTTGCCATAGCGGGTTTTGGACTGCTGCTTTTTTGGCCCCGGTTCATCATTCTTGTCCTATACGTTAGCATGTTGTTCGTCTACTACATGCTGGCCCGATACGAGGAACAGCGAATGGTGGCAGAACACGGTAATAAGTATCGTGAGTATATGGAGCGCACCGCCATGTTCATACCGGGCGAACCTGGCAGAAAGATATTCGCCTTTCTTTTCGGCTGGATGAAATCTCCAAGACTGGCGCTCGGGGTGAGTTACCTTTTCGTTTTGCTCGTTGGTGTGGCAGTCGCCTTTGGCTTGCGCGGTTATACAATTTCAGAGACTTCTATGGTCTACCTGCCAGAGAAGCAGATCACCGCGGTTTCTATTCTCCCGCAGTCTGATCATTCCCTGGAACATATTATTGCCGACGCATATGAAATCAGCGCCGTGACCGACCTTGTAACCAATTTTCACCAAAAGGGCCACAAGGGTTTTCTGGTTCATGTCATGCCGAGGAACTACATGATGCAGGGACTCTTCGTCCAGCCCTCTGAGTCTCAGATGAGACCAATGAGGCGGTTCTCTTGGAAAGCTGTTATTGGATTTGTGTTTCCCTTCTTAAGACCACGCGGCCATCAAACCATGATGGGGGAAATCAAGGGTACGGAGGTCCGGCTGATCTTTTCTCAACTGACCTGGCCAAATGGTGAGTATGCTCCTGCGAACAAGGCATTGGATTTTACGGTGAAACATCTACCTCTACTCAAAGCTGACATCGATTATCAGAAGCATACGGCCGATGCTCTCGAGAGAACCCCAAACCGCAATTTTTGGGGGCAAATGCCGATGCCCTTGTTATGACGAAAACGATGTACTGATTTCCGCGCGACTCCCTCAGACCTGCGCTCCTATGTTCGGGTTCCAACACAAAGTGGGTGGCACCGTTTCCGGCTTGTCAAGCATCCTCAGCCCTGAATAGGGTCGCCTAATTAGGAGAAGAGGAAACACCTCAAAGCCTATCGTAGGATTCTTTGTTCTAGACCTAAAGCAGCACAGGTCCTGCCGTTCTGGTCGATTCGGCTTTGAAGTTGGAAATGCCCTCTGTGATAAAAGCAAATGGAGGAGAAAGCGTGTTAAGAAGAAGGAGTTTCCTCACAACAGCAATGAGTTCAGCCACAGCAACCGTCTTGTCCCTGTTTTTTTCGCGAACTGTCCAATCCAAATCTGGAGCGATGGTAGGCCACGGAGATGGAGCCACATTCCACGGTCCTATGCCGGCTTATCCTCTGGTGGCTTGGGCAGATCCTGAAATTCCTCTTTCGCCCCCACACCACCTCATGGGCAGACAGATGGGTCGAGTGCATACCCTCAATGTTCCCCCCCTTGGGTATGAGATGGATGGAAATACAAAGGTGTTCAATCTCATTGCCCAACCGGTTAAACGATTTTTGACCGAGGGCCGCATGCCCGATGAGTCATTCATCAAAGAAAAATACCGTTTCACCGGTGGAATGCACCACATGCACCAGCCAAAAAAAGTCAAGCTTTGGGGCTACAATGGTTCCATGCCCGGACCCACCATCGAAGCGACACAGGGCGACCGAGTGAGAGTGATCCTGAAAAATGAACTCCCCGAGCCTACAAGCATCCACTGGCACGGCCTCGAGGTTCCCAACGAGATGGATGGAGCTGCTGGGGTTACCCAACCTCCTGTGCCGCCCGGCGGCACCTTTGTCTACGAATTTGCATTGCATCAAGTCGGTACCTATATGTATCACACCGGCTTCAACATGATGAAGCAAGATGGGATGGGACTGGGAGGATTTGTGGTGATTCATCCAAAAAAAACAAGGCTCAGAATCGATAAAGATTTTGCNNCCTGGGAATGACCGGCCGAATCTCGTGACCATGGATTTCAACTGGTTTACGTTCAATGGAAAAGTGGCCCCAGACATTGAATTCATCACCGTCCATGAGGGAGAGCGTGTGCGAATTCGTTTCGGCAATTTGACCATGAGCAGCCATCCCATCCACATCCACGGCCATACCTGGAACGTTGTAGGCACTGAGGGTGGACCGATTCCGGAGTCGGCTCAATGGCCTGGAAACACGGTTAATGTTCCACCGGGCACCACTCGCGATGTTGAATTTGTGGCTTCGAACCCAGGGGTGTGGCGGCTCCATTGCCACAAGCTCCACCACATCATCAACGCACATGCCGACATACCCATGGGCATCATGCCCCATGGCGGTATGTTCACTTTTGTTCGTGTGATTCCCAAATAGAGGTCTCATGACTAAATATCACCGCAACCAAAGCGAAGGGGGTTATCCATGAGGGTTAGGAAGACGCGGTGCGCGACTCTTTTGTTTGCGTTTCTGCTCGGAGGCTGTGCCGCAGTTCAGACGAATTCCGAGTGGGAAAGGGTCAGACAACTGGCCAATGATCGAATCGGACAGGAGGTTCTCTGGGGACAATCAGAGGAAGATGAAGAGCGGATACAGAGAAATGTAGAGAATTTTTTGGCCGATGGTCTTTCCAGGACTGAGGCTATCCGAATCTCCCTGATCAATAATCGTAGGCTACAGAGTTCCTTTGAAAGCATTGGTATTTCAAAGTCTGATCTCGTACAGGCCGGACTCTTCGCGAATCCCAGTCTGGAGACACTCTTTCGATTTCCCTCGGGTGGGGGACGAACCAACGTTGAGGCAGGAATTTTCTTTCCTATTTCCGAACTCTGGCAGAAACCCTTTCGAGAGAAGGTGGCCAGCGCCCATATGCAAGCCACCATCATGGATGTGGGACGGGTTGTTCTGGAGACGGCGGCTGAGGCCAAACGTGCATACGATTCCACCTACTATACACTGAAAAGTAAGGAGGAGACACAAGAAATTCTCCAAAGATTTCGTGAAATAAGAGATGAGGTGGCTCTGCGGCGGGATTTCGGATTCATGAGTGATCAGGATCTCTATATGGCCGAGATCGCAGTGCTCGAAGGGGAGATAGAGTTGGTGCGTTATGAGAGGGAGTTGGCAATCGCACGGGCTCGCCTAAGCAGAGTCTTGGGGCTCGGACCCTCGCAACGAGATTATCAGATCCTTGGAAAAGAGTTTGACGAGCCAAATCACATACCGGACATGGAAGAAGCCACCCGATATGCGCTGCAGAATCGTCTGGACATCCAGATGGCCCACTTCAAAATCGGTCAAGCCGAAAAGACGCTTCAACTGGAAAAACGGCTCATCTTCAAGCATGTGGGGGTGGGTGCCATCTATGAAGGGGACGTAGACGGGACCGATGTTTTCGGACCCGCCATCGACATACAGATCCCCCTATTCGATCAGAATCAGGCGCGTATTGCGAGATCCGAGTACAGGGTGAGACAGGCTCAGAAAGACCTCCAGGCAATGGAGGGACAGATCCGTGAAGAAATCATTGGAGATCTCGAGCAAATTCAGTTGTTCAAGACGCGTGCGAGAGACTTGCGCGAACGCATCATCCCCCTCCGTGAAAAGATCCTCGAATACGCCGAGAAGTGGGTTAGGGCCATGCAGTTAAACAGGCTTTTTCTCCTAGAGGCCCAAAGGGGGTTCTTGGAAAGTCAGCAGGAATACTTGAACGCACAATTGGAACTTCAAAACGCCCTCACAGATTTGGAACTGCACCTGGGTGGCAGCATCCCTCAATGACATCGGGAGGAGAGAAAAGTGAGAAAAGTGACATACTGGCTCAGCGTTGTGGCGGTATTTGTTGCCTTATCCCTCCTGGGACTCTCTATTTCCAAAGGGTGGTCTATGGACAGGGGAGGCTACGACAAAATTTCTGTGGATCGGTTCGTCAAAATGATGGATCAAAAGGATTTCATTCTCATCAACGTCCACGTTCCGTATGAAGGGGAGATACCTGGAACGGACCTCCTGATCCCCTTCAATAGGATCGATGAGCATCGGGCTAATCTACCGAAGGATGAAGGGACTAAGATCGTCGTTTATTGCATGGCGGGGCCTATGGGTGACATTGCCGCTGAAAAACTAGTGAAAATGGGATATGAGAGAGTGATCCATTTCCAGGGTGGAATGAGAGCCTGGAAAAAGGCGGGTAGGGAGTTGCGATTCAGACCGAAATGAACGAGGGCGCTACTAAATTCTCTCTAAAAGCCACGAGGGGGTCAGGCTAATGAACAGGGAATTTAAGACGGTGAAATATCCCGTGATGATCAGAATGCCAACAAGGATCAAGAAGATTCCTCCGACAATGTGGACCACCTTCAGGACCTTTCCAAATCTCTGAAATACTCCAAAAAATCCTCCACTTGCCGCCGCCATTAACAAAAAGGGAATCGCCAGGCCCATTGAATAAGCCGTCAGAAGAATCGCCCCTCCACGGACCCCTTTCGCACTTCCCGCCAAGGTTAAGATGGCCCCCAAAATGGGACCTATGCAAGGGGTCCAGGCGGACCCAAAAGAGACTCCCACAAGAGCACATCCCATGTAACCTGCGGGCTTCGTTCTCAGTCCGAGAAACTCTTTTGATCGCATCAGAAAAGGGATTCTTAGCACACCAGCAATGTAAAGACCGAAGAAGATGATGATCAAACCCGCAACTCTCTGAATCATCTGTTGATAGCTTGCAAAGAAACGACCCAAAAAACTAAAAGAGGCACCTAAAACGATAAAGACCGTGGAGAAACCAAGCACAAAAAACAGGGAGTTCAAAATCACCTTCTTGCGCACCTGGGACTTCAAAAGGGGGGACTTCATGTCATCAAAAGAGATACCCGTGATAAAAGAAAGGTACGATGGTACCAGGGGAAAGACACAGGGGGAGAGGAAAGAAAGTAATCCTCCTGCCAAAGCCACAACGATTGAAAGGTTCTCTGCCGATTCCATTGCAAAACGCTTTATATTAACGGGTTTTTATTCCAGAGAATGAATATGAGAAATGGGAATAACGCTTATCGTTAAGCCCTAGAACAGCTTGATACACCGACGGGCGTACTCGACAAGCTCGGATCGGTCTTCGGCTGTTAGAATAAGATAAACGAGTCCAGCCTTTTTCCACGCGGCACAATTGATATCTCTTCCCTTTCCCATATGAAGGTCGATTTCACCCTCATGCACCGTCTGGGGTAGGTCCAAGGAAAGACGAAAATCTTGGAAAATCATGTACCCGATAATCTTTCTGCCTCCTCGGTACTTCAGGTAGACGAATTTTTTGCCGTCGTGATCGAAGATATCTACTCCTTCAAGATCGTATTCCGCAAATGCCGCTTTGGGAATCAGGGCTTTGAACCCTATCCGACTTGCAATCCATGATTCGGTTTTGTGCAAATCGGAAGACCGAAGCGTTAATGGCCTCACTCCTGTCTCATACCCAGCGTGATATTCCGCCAAGACGTCAAAAACCTCTGTTAAAGTGTTGCTCGGCCTCAGCCAATAATGGAAAACCAGAATAAAGGCGAGTAGCACGATGGCAGCCAGACCAGCCCCATAGGCCAGATTCCACCGAGGCATGAAGACCATTTCCCGCCGCTGGGTAACCTCACTCAGAGCTCTCTCTTTTAGATGGAGCGGTGCTTTCGTCGAAGCGGCAGCCTGTTTTAGGGAACGACGAATCTGGGCCATAAGGCCAAACGCCTCCTGACACGCCACACAAGACGTCAGGTGCTCTCTCGTCTTTCCTTCATTCAGATGGTCCAGTTCGCCATCGAGGTAGGGTGAAAGGTACTTTTGGTAAAGGCACGCCATTTCAACGGTCCCTCTCATAATTCAGACAAGGTTTTCTAAGTTTTATTCCAGTTTTGGGGTTCCTCCATGCCTCAAAGCTCATCCTTGTACCCATTTAAGAAACGGGTCAGAAGGTTTCTTGCTCTGGATAGCCTGGACATGACAGTACCAATCGGCCATTCCATGATCTCTGAGATCTCTCTGTAGGACATCCCTTCGATGTCCGAGAGGATAACTGCCATCCGATAATTTGAGGGAAGATGGGTGAGGGCAGATTCCACCGCTCGCCATAGCTCCTTGTTTATGAAGTCTTCCTCGGGGTTCATGCGGTTCGCGCTGGGGTTTCCGTTGGCCTCCTGGGGCATGGGCTCCTCCCACGGTTTGGGATTGCTATAAGAAAATTCCACGGATCTCTTCGCTCTCCAGTTCTTCCACGTATTGATCATGATCCTATAAAGCCACGGCCTGGTTTTTTCTAAGTCCTTTAGTTGGTGCATGTGATTGAAGGCTCTGTGGCAGGTTTCTTGGACAAGATCCTCCGCGTCCTCACGGTGACCTGTTAGCTTGAGAGCACCAAAATAGAGGGAATCCAGGTGACCAAGAACCCGCTTTTCGAAATACTTTCTTTTCCTCCTGTCTTTTCGTAGAATCATTTGAATCATCTCGGAATTCTGATTTTGAACAGGTCCAGAAAGCGAAAGACGCGATGACTTCTAATTCTCCTCGTCCATGCAATACGAACGGCCACCGCTTGGCAACCTGCCGGTGACACATGGACCTAACCTGGAAGCTCCAGATCAGGTCTCGATGGTCAGACTACCATCGGTTTTGAGACGACCAAAAACAAAGAATCGATAAATAAAGCCATATACGATTATGTGAAGATTGTCTAAGGGGTTCCCTGACCCATTACGGGAATCAAATTCTGACGTTGAACCGACCCGGGTGAAAGCCATCCTTTGTCGAGGTATGAGGGTCCATGTTGGCATTCCTCAACAAAAAGGCGAGAAAGAATGGATTCGAAGATGAACAACGATTAGGCAGGCTTCGGGATCTTAAGAATGGAAGCCGAAAGGATAGGAAGATTTGGTTCCAAGACCTGGGGAATTGATGCCAAAAAGGGTGTCATATCAATGAGAGATGAGCTCTGATCCTCTGAGACCGCAAAATTATCTAACCCCACCGCGCACAGAAATCCCCCCTGATGATGGTCTTCATGGCCATCCGCTCTGATATGACCGGGATGAAAACCACAAAAGATGAACGAGAGGATGAAAACAACGATGATTACGCTCCAAAACGCTCTGGCTGGTTTTGTCCTAAGCAAGGCGAACGATCCTCACAATACGTCACGTACGACGTACGAACTCTGTGTACGCATTTATATAGCAAAACGTGGTCGAGCGTGTCAAGGCGTCAGTCTTCGATTCCCGAACCCAGGGATTTGTGCTAAACTCTCTCACGAGCCAGTCTGAATGTA
>WVXP01000110.1:0-10280 GCA_011773445.1 Pseudomonadota bacterium
TTATGAGCAAAAAACATTTGCAGGAACGCTCAAAGGGGTCTGGACCACTTGCCTCTCGAATAGATCAGGAAACTCCAGAAACCATTCTGGAGTTTCCTGAGTTTTCTGAACAAGAAATTTATAATCTTCTGATGTTTCACGACAATTTTGAATGTTTTGATTGGACCCTCATATCCCTTCGCTCCCTTGCTCTCGCGTTGACCCCTTCGGGGCGCACAGGTGGGGAATTCTTGCCCTTTCCCCGCTCTGAAGGCGGGGTTTTCCCCTTCCTGCCCGCCCTCGATGGGTCCCCCAACGCTTCCGCAAACGTCCCTCAGGGAAATGAGCGTCCACAAAACTGAGGAAACTCCAGAAACCATTCCTTTGACAGAGGCTTTCAGATCCGATATCCTCAGTGGGGAACACTTACTGAACTGACTGAAATTCGAACTGGCGCGTTTCCCACGTTGAGGAAATCGTTCATTACATAGTCACAGACTGGGGTTGGAATTTCTTCCTTGTCGTGGATATCAGCTGAACATGAGTTCGGCATTCGGGGAGAGGGAACATCGGCTACGCTGGGCTTGAGAGAAGAAAGCTAACACGACTGAGCATTCCGCTTCGAGTCGAGTTCTGCCTCGTTCCCATCAGTCCGGGTGAAGTCCGGTCTGAAGGGGTTGTTGGAAGAATAAGGGACGTATCAGCTAAGGGGCTGTGTATCGAGACCAACACGGTTATCATGGGCAGAGTCCATGTACTGAGTGAGGCGATGGGTGAAGAGAACCGACTTCGCCTCGCCATCGAGGTACCGGATGAGGAAAATCCCCTTGAGGCCCACGGCAAGGTAATATGGTATGACCTAGCCCCAGAGGGGTCGGATTACCGCTTCAGGGCGGGTGTCCTGTTCATGCAAATGGGTGAGGCGGTCAAAAAAAGATGGCAGAGTTACCTTTCAGGCCTTCGAAAGTAAAGGATTCTTTGAGGCGTCACGACACCTCATTTCCATCAGAATTGGCATGCTAATTGCGAACAGATTGACGATTCCTGATGGAGGACAACCCATGAAGGCTATGGCGGCTTTCTTGATTCTTATCTGTTTTCCCCTCTCACTGATGGGGGGGGAGGTTTACCAATGGGTCGATAATCAGGGGATTACACATTTCACCGACAACCCGGCAGCAGTGCCTGAGGATTATCGAGGGGAAATGGAAATCCGCGAGATCGACGAAAACTTCGTGATGGAATCCCCAGGCAAGACCGAGGTTGAGCAATATGAGGCTCTGGATGAAGAGGGGATCCTCGAGGAGGAAGGGATTCTCGTAGAGGATGACCTCCTGGAAAAAGACGAAGAATGGTGGCGAAATCTTGCTGAAAAATGGAGAAATAGAGTCCAGACAGCCTACGAAAACTATGAGGGGGTTAGGCTCCAGTACAACGACATAGCCACTGAGTTCAACTCATCAAAGGACACGGAGAAGAGAGACAAACTTAAGACCGAGCTGGACAAGCTGCAGGTCGAAATGAAAGAACTCATGGCCGATCTCGAACAAGCCAAGAAGATGAGAGACGAGGTACTTCCATCTTTGGCGAAGAGAGCCGATAAGCCCCTTGAATGGGTTCGCTAGGACCTCCATCCTCAGACAGGTCTCCCCGAGCATCAGGCCTTCCAGCTTCTTTGTGTGACAATTCTTTTTGCCCGTTCCACACCGGTCCTTGGCACAAAAAATGCAATCCAGATACGTCGTCAGCTCGTAGCGACAAGTGATTGAAATCCGTCTCTAAGGAGGGTTACGTGTTTCCTTGCATCGGGCAGTTGGTTGCGGCCCCGCCAGAAGACGCAGCTGACGATCAGTCTCCGATATGCCTGATTTGCGGAGAGCCTCTGACCAATTTCGATCAGAATCTGCCTGAGAGGCAGGGGCTTTGTTCTGCTTGTCATGATCGATTCATAACCTGCATTCCCACCTAAAAAATCTACAGATTGAATGGTGCGGGGAGAAGCCGAGCAGGTTGGGATCGAGCTGCTTTGCCCGCCCAAAGTAGAGGGAGTCATGGAGTCTGATTTTCAGGCCAGTACGGAATCAGAGGGCAATGGTATGAAAACCGTTGAATGTCCGGTCTGTGCAAGACGGTACCGTTTTGATGTTTCAAAGATGACTAAGCAAACAATGAGGGTGAAATGCCGAAAGTGCGAGAATACCTTTGTGATTTCGACAGACATGTTCTCATCGCCAGGTGCAGAAGCACTCTCTGGTTCTCCCCCGACAGCGGAACCTTCACCCCCGACGACTGAGGAGGAACCCTCGTCCCCGGTGACAGATGATCTCCGCACGAGGAGTCTTGTCATCAAAAGCATTCCCAATGAGACGGCTCGTCTGCGGATTGCTACGAGACTGATGCCGCTCACGCGGGAGATGCTCTCTCCCCTGATCAAAAGGCTCTCAAAACCTCCGGCCATCTTTTCTTTTGAGATGACTCCTGCGGAGGCAGACAACCTTCTGAAGACCATCCAATCCATGGGAGCAAAGGCGGAGTTCTCCACTCCTGACGTTTCTCGGATTCGCGCGAGGCGTGGTGCAGAAGACCCCTCGGAAAGAAGCTGGAAGAGGTGGATAGCTGCAGCAGTTCTGATCTTTTTCGTCGTAGGTGGAGGGGGTCTTTCATATCACATGTATCGCGAAGTGAAAAAAACCGAGACTCTTGAACAACGAGGTATCGATTCGATTATTCCAGCAGGGGCCTTTTTTTACGTCCAGTTTAAATACATTGAGGAGAACTGGGCGAGGATTCGAGAGGATGCTAAGGAAAGGAACTTTGGGGCCTTGTTTGAAAACCTGAAGTCCACCCGCCAGGTGCAAGATCTTTTGTCCAGAAAGAAAGATCTGGAAAGGAAGATGGGACTCCCCCTGATCGGGCCCGATCTTATGGACTTCCTTAGGTCTGATGTCCGTGCCGCTTTCTACGCTCGCAAAGGCCCGGAGGTTATTCAGTTCGTCCTGACAATGAAGGGGAATCTCAAGATTAAGTTGATGGATACCCTTCTGAAATGGATTCCTCAGCCCTTGAGAGGATCACTGCCACGGCGGGTGGATGACGAGCAGATGATCTATACCTTTCGGCCCGAGGGATTGAGAAGAGAGATCTACTTTTTCTCGCACGGACTTGTCTATATTGTCAGCAGTTCCCCAGATTTGATTCGGACCAGCGTGTCTCTGGCCGGAGGCGGAATCCCGGCAAGGCGCTCCTTGAAACCGATATCTCCATTGTCCGAGAGGGGAAAGAGGACGAGTGCCACTCAGATAGCGTCTTTCTATGTAAGTCTGCAGAAACTCATGGGTGTCGCTGACAAGAAGCGCAGCAAAGAAAGACCCCCTTTCCCCGCTCAGCTCAATGGATATGGAGACCTAGGGGGTACGATTTCTTTTGGAAAGGGGCTGGTGATTGAATCCACGTTGACTGTCAATCCTGAAAGCCTCGATCAACCTATCAGGGCTCTTTTCGAGTGCCCGCCTGGGGAGAATAAAACTCTGCGCTATGTCCCCAAGAACGCGATTATCTATGCGTCCAATAACTGCCTCAATCTGGCAAGTTATTTACCCTGGATCCGGGAAAACTTAAAGAAGCGCCCCGATTCTTCCATGGCTCTCGACAGTATCATCCAAGGAATTAACGCTCAAACAGGCATGGATATTGAAAAAGAGATTCTCGCTCTGCTTGGCAAGGGTTTCTCGTACGCCGTTCTGGCTCCAAATCGAGAAGGAAAACTTCCCCTCCCTGGAATACAACTGTTTTTTGAATTAGAGGACCGGCCTAAAATGGAAGCGTCCATCGGGCAGCTCTTAGGAAAACCGGTGATTCGCTCGTCGCTGGAGAGGGCAGGGTTGGATTTAGTCAATGTGAACCACGAGGAAATTCCTATCACCTATCTCCGTTACCAGGGAGATGATATGAGGTTTTTCCTTCTGTCTGCATTTGAGCCCTGCTATGCTTTTGTGGATGACACTCTGGTTATCGGGTCTGATTTGGAAGGCCTCAAACAGATGGTAGATCTCTCGAGGGGGCGGGGTACTTCGATGCTCACGGACAGGCGGTTCAGTGAGGTGAAGCCCTTTGTCAGAGAGAAAAATAACGGGATGACGTACATCAACCTGAAGGCGACGAGTCGACTGCTCAAAGGCCTCACGACTCAGAACCCAATGGGAGGATTCGGTGAGGTTCAAGGCCAAACGTTACAGGATATGCAGGTGTTTCTCGAAATTATGGAGACGCTGAACTACGCTTTCAGTACAGCTGATTTTGAAGGGGATCGCGTAAGAATCGTCTTCTATGTGGCTCTCTGAAATATGAGACGCGGAATGAACAGTAAGAAAGGAGCTAGCTAAATAATGGCTTCCGAGAATGATCATAGGGGCGGGAGAATATCTTCAGGGTCTGATCGGAGAAAATACCCGAGGTACTTAGTGGAGATTCCTCTTGATTATACCGATATCGAAGACGGACGCGTGTCGACTGGCCTCACGGCGAATGCCAGTGAAGGGGGTATCATGACCTTTATTGGCAAGCGAGTTGATGTGGGAACAGTTCTGAATCTAACCCTGTTTTTTAGGCTGGGTTTCACTTTTACCGCGATGGAAACGAGATCGGTCATCGTCTGGAGGGATGATCTCTGGAAGGATTACTTGGATAATTACAAGTATGGATTGAGCTTCGTGAAAACGAAATTCAGCGAGCTGCAGAAGTTGAGAGAATTACTGAGGAACTCAGAATTGCAAGAAAACCTTTACGGACCGCCCTGGCATGGAATCAATTGAAAACCGTAACCTCGTATCGGTTTGCAGGAGAATCCACCATTTCCTCCCCGAATCCCCCCCGAACGCTGCGCGAGATCGAGAATCTCACCTCAATGATCCATCGACTTCATGACACCCCATTGGCGAAACTCCTCATGGAATACGGATACTTTGGAGTTTCCGGGCATTTTGTTCTCTCTCCTAACGAATAGTGGCCCAACTTCGTTTGAGCGTTCCTTCAAATCTTTTTGCCCATAAACCTTAGGGCCTGCTTGTGGCGGGAGAAGAGAGGCGATCTCAACTGTCTGATCCGCCTCAGGCGGAGAGTTTTGAGCGCGCCGGAAGCGAGCCTTAGATTTATCAAAAAACCTTTGGGATAAGCAAAAGGGGGGTTGGCCACATTCGGAATCAGATTTTTATAATGATTTCAAAAGCTTATGTAATCCATTGCGTGTTTTCTCAGGAAACTCCAGCAAATATTGTCTTGAAAAAATTCTATTACACTCGTATCCTCAAAAACTAATTCAGGTGTTATGACTGGAGAAAAAGGGGAGTCACTGACCAATGCCGTGACCAAGGGGACGAGGGGATCGGACCCTCGAGGATCAGTTTCGCTTGTATTCTTATTTCCAGGTGATATATTCTTAGCTGAGAGATGAGGAGGCTAGGGAATGAGTAAGAGCAGCTTTCCATATCGTGTATACGACAGAAAACCACATCCCAACATCGTAAGGCAGATTCTGGAAGACCGGGAACTCCTGGCCCAAATGAAAGAGATTCTCGTCCAGGAGGGGCGTCCCTGCCCGTTTTGCCATCGTAGAATCCAGAGAGAGCTCCGTTCAGAATGATCTCCCCAACGACGATGGGAGCGGGGGGCCATAGTCTCTCCCCCTGAGAGCTCCCCCCGGGTGACCTTCCGATCCGTTTTCCCCCTCCAACTTCAATTGCTGGGGTTTGGAAGAACGAAGCGAGCTTCGTTCTTGGGTAGTCCCCTTTGCTTTTGCATCTGAGGTTGACCTTTCCATAGCACAGTGAAAGAATAGGCAGCCATGCGGACTATTGCCGTATTTACAGCCCTGAGAGTGGAGATGTCTCCTATCAAGGCTTTGTTTTCAGGGTTTGACCAGGTGAATCGGATGACACCGATGTACATCGGGGAGGCGGAAGGGAAAAGGGTGATTCTCGTCTGTTCCGGCGTCGGAAAGGAGCGGTCCCTGAAGGCTGCGGATTTTATCATGGCACGGTACAGCCCAGAAGGGGCACTTTCTGCAGGCTTCTGTGGCGGCTTGGTACCCGAGCTTAGATCATCCGACGTGGTTCTTAGTTCATGGGTGATTTCCAGTGCCGATGAATCCCATGGCGATTCGAAGAAGCTTTTTCTGAGAGATCAGACCGTTTCTCTGAAAAAGGCCCTGAGTGGCAAGGGAATCGGATCCCAAATTGGTGGGTTCATTACAGTTCGTCGGCCTTTGATCTCTCCAGGGAAAAGGAGTACTCTGGCTCAGAGAACAGGTGCCATGGTTGCTGAGATGGAGACTTTTCATCTTGCAGAGTTTTTTCTGGACCGGGAGATTCCCTTTGTGGGGGTGCGCGTTGTGGTCGACGGCTCTGATGACCGTCTCCCCTTGCTTGGACCTTTTATGGAAAGGTCTGGAGAGACCCGTCTTCTGAGGGCTCTCTGGCATCTGGTCTCCGATAGGAGCGCACTTCTACAGCTTCGACGGCTTTACAGGAACGCCCGAAGGGCTCAAGTCACTTTGGCCGTGACAGTGCCCACCGTCATCGCGGTTTGGCCTGAGAACTGATTTTAGGAGGCCCGTTCGATGCCGTACTCCTTGGTTTTTCATTGCACTGCAGAGGCAGATCTTGAGGGCGACGTTCTGAGAGGAAAGGGTTTGCGAGATTTGGTGCTTCGGCTTTTTGACCGGCTCAATCCTAAATTGAGTCAACAGATTGCAAGGACGAGGCAGTCGCCTTTCACTGTTTCTCCCTTTTTTGCAAAACGTCAACCCCTCGAGCCGAAAGGAGAGATTCACGGCGAGGATTACCCGCTGAGAGGTCAGTGGATTGAGGTTGGAACGCGGTGTCGATTCCGGCTGACTCTCCTTGAAGAGAAGCTTTATCACACCCTGGCGGGGGTCGTCGGCAAGCCAGATTTCCTGCTCTCGATGGATGGCAAAGCCCTGAAAGTGAACGAGGTCTTTTCGTCAAGCCAGGAAACGGATCCTTGGCCGCGTTGTGAAACCTACCAGCAATTGCGGGATGAAGCATCTCCAACCCGAAAGGAGTTACGCCTCCAATTTGTCACTCCCACGACCTTCTCTCGTCATAGGGGAACCTTGCCTTTACCAGATCCTCAAATGGTTTTCAAAAGATACCTCAGGTCCTGGAATTGGTTCGCCTTCCTACCCCTGTCAACCGATCTCGAGCGACTGATTGATCATCACATCTTCCTAAAGGACTTCAGGATCTCCGCCGTGAAGTGCGTGAAGGAAGGCGGGGTGAGACCAGCCTTTACAGGCTGGAGCCGATTTATTCTGGCCGGTCGTCATCACGAAAAACACATTAGAGAGTTCAATCTCCTTGCAGACTACAGCTTCTATTGTGGTACCGGTGACTATACTGACATGGGGATGGGTGTGACCCAAAGGTTGTGAATCTCTCGATCCAATAGGGTTATCGGTTGAACGCGGATAACTGACGGGGAGTTCCCCCAAAAATTCGGAGGTCAGCCAGTAAGTATGGGAACATCCTCCTGAGTTGTGTGGGATTCTCTTATTCCTGAGCGATCCCGCCTGCGGCGGGATGGGGTACCCTTCGAGGTTGAGCAGGAAGGGGCAGGTTTTCCCCACCTGCGAGCCGCGATAGGGTCACCGCGAGAGCGTGGGAGCGAAGGGATGAGAGAATCCACTTCGCAAAGCGGAGTTTTTCAACAAAATCCGAATGATAGGGAAACGCTGCATTGAAAAACGGGGTAACTTCTCGGATAACTGACCCCTTGAACGATCTAGGGACCCGTGTTTGAGGAATGGAAACGTTCTGAATGGCGGCTGGTTCTCGGAAGCTTATTTCTCAACCGGAGAGCGAGAGTTTGTTGATGTCGGGGGGGTGTCAGCCTTAACTTTTGCAATTGTGGGCAATCGGACCGTGACCTGGGTTCCCTGATTGATTTGACTTAGGAGTTTCACCTCACCGTGATGCCTTCGGATAATCCGGTCGACAATAGTAAGCCCAAGGCCCAGGTTCTCCGGATGGGTCGTGAAGAAGGGATCAAAGGCTCTATCGGTCTCCTCAAGCGTCATCCCCGTTCCGTCGTCGATCACAGAGATGTTCACCCATTTTCGGTCCGTTCGAGTCCGGAGAATGATCTTGCCACCATTGGGCATTGCCTCCACCGAGTTTCGGATTAGATGGTCGAAGACATCTAAGAGTTCCCGGGAATTTCCCCGGGTTGAGGGGAGTGTTCTCTGATCAGGGTTGAGTTTCAAATCGATGCCTTTCATTCGAAACACATTGTTCCATTTATTATGGATCTGCTCAATGATGTCTCGAATTAACTGGGCCGACTCCAAAGGCTTGAGTTCCTTATCGGTTCGTTCCTCGGAAAAAAGTCGGACTTGGTTGAGAACCTCTTGTACCGAGCGGGCCTCAACGATCATGCGTTCCAGGTTCGCTTTGATCTTATTCGGTTCTGTGATAGCGCCTTCGAGGCTAGCGATTTGACCCATAACCGATTCAAGTCTGTCTCCGACCTTGCGGCTCAGGCTTGAAACTGCCTTTTTCATGGCAGTCAAACGGGAAGAATGAATGAGTCTCATGTTTTCTTCCGCCTCATGAGCTATATCCCGAACAAATATGGTAATCTTCCCCGACTTCTCCCCGACATCCGGCTGGGCCGCCAGGGTGAGGCTGACAGGAAGGCGCCCTCGTCCCCTTGCGATTGCAATCGTTTCAAGATCGAGAAGTCCCCTATTTTCGCGCATATTTTGAATCAGATCTTCCAACTCAATGGAGGGGAACATGGTTGAGAGGGCTTTGCCATTCACCTTTTCTCTCTCATAGCCGAGAATATTGCTGGCCCCGGCATCCCATGACTGAATTCTACCGCTCGAATCGATCGTGATTGTCCCCGCAGCAAAAAGCGACACCTTCTGGGCAAGCTCTTCTCGGTCTTTTTCGAGAAGTCTCTGATGGGTGATTTCCTTGATCACATGGATCGAGCCTGCGAGACTTCCAAACGTCATGATCGGGGAAACTACGATCGAGAAAATCCCATTCCATCGGGGCGGTGCTACTTCCTCATGATAGGTGACGCCTCTTTTGAGCATTCTTTCGAGTTTTTCTCTGGACACAGAAAAAAGCTGCCCATTATAAAAGAGCTCGAAGCATTCCTTACCGATAGCGTCCTCAAGTGGAAGCTGGAAGCGCTCAAAGATGGTTTTATTTGTCTTTAGGATCCGAAAATGGCGGTCACAAATGACGACGAGGTCAGACACAGAGTCAACAGCATCCTCCCATTGTTTTTTGCTCTGACAGACTGTGTCGAAGAGGTTAGAGTTCTGAACAACCACTGCCAGGAATTGGGAGAAAGCTCTGAGGATCGCCAGGTCACCTTCAGACAATTCCTTTTGACTCTTGGACACGACAGTGAGTGTGCCGAGGACGGTGCCTTCCCAAACCAGGGGGAAACCTGCATGAAGCATACGTCTCCTTTCCTGGGTGACTCTACCTGATAGGTCGGAGATTTCTGTGATATTGGTGGCGATCAGGGCTTCTGCCCTCTGGAGGACCTGTCCGGGGATCTTCTCTCCCTCCCGAATTACTCTCAGGTCGTCTTCGGCTGTTTTCGATAACCCCAAACAAGCCCGAAGTTTGAGTAGGCGATCTTCCGGGTTGAGAATGTGGAGGTAACCTCCGTCCATATGGGAGGCTCGGAGAATCAGTTGAAGTCCCTTGGTCAGGGATTTGGTCATGTTCTGGTTCGTAATCGCGATACGGGTAAGGTCTTCAATCCAGGAGGTGGTGTCTGTTCCCATCTCCTGGAGTGCGTCCTGGAGGTGAAGACATCGCTCTATGAGTTGCTCTTTACTCAAATGATCAAGCGCTGAGACAGGTTCCATCGATTGTCCAGATTTCCTGCCTCACCTGCTGGGACGATCATTCGGTCTGTGAGGGTGAAACAGAAAAAGCTGTTTTCGAACTACGAGGCTTCTGGAGTCCATTCAGCCTCAGAAACCGGAGGATTCCAACCTTGGTCTAGCATGTTTCGTGCCAAGGAGAGGCCTTTGTGGATCGGCCATCATAGGGGAGCATTCTTCCAACCCCAGGGGATGACTCGAACGGCTGATGGAGCGAGGGTACAAAAATCTTTCATAGACCCCTGCGCCATTTTGAGGTTTTGATAGGGGAATTCTGGCGTTCTCAGGACTCATGTCAAGATTGAAACCTTCCTGGAGTTTCCTGAGTTTTCTGATCTATTCGAGAGGCAAGTGGTCCAGACCCCTTTGAGCG
>WVXP01000110.1:10294-15584 GCA_011773445.1 Pseudomonadota bacterium
TCCGCCTCAGGCGGAGAGTTTTGAAGGCGTCTGAAGCGAGCCTTAGATTTATCAAAAAACCTCTGGGAACCAGCGAAAAGGGAGTCGGGCACTTGCCTAATTCGAAAACGGAATTAAGTTCCGACTACTTGCATAGCTACATAGCTGGTTTTTGAGGAAACTCCAGTGAAACCTTCATTTTCTCGATAGGTTACAAAAATTTGCACCAACCGCCCAGCAATGATTGTTCTTTGACATGAATTGCCGATGGTTTACAGCTCTTCTGAGGACGGCAGAATCGTGACTGAGCGCGATGCGGGTCGTTGCCAACGATTCAGGGGTCCTCGAAGTTGAGGGTCGGCTGGCGGTTTTGGCTGGTCCCCTTGACCGGAAGATATTGGTCCGAAGACCTTACGGAGAAAGCCTATACCGCTCGGGTCCTAGACATTTTAGGACTCCTTGGATGTATTCTCTGGTCTCTTGAGGAAGTCTGCTAGGGTCCTTTTCAAGGTTACCATGACCCCAGTTGTTGCCGGCAAGGGTCAACTCGAGGTTCCCCTTATAGCGATCGAGGAGCATCGCCAAGTATCGAGTTCCTCCAAAGATGTTCTGTCCTGGGGTCGTAAAGGTCTATCACGCCCAGATCTCTAACAGTTGGAGGTAGCAACTGATCAGTCCCGCTGCACATGACTTCAATTTGGCCTTTGGATCAAAGCCACTTTCGGCCTTTATCACTGCCCGAGTGAGGTCTTTTTTCACTCCGAAGGTCTGAGAGGCTTCCCCTATCAGATGTCCAAACCGCGCAGCAAACCCCGATTCTTTTGATACCGACATATCTTCAGCAGCTCCGGTTCGGCGCCAGGGTTTCTCGGAGGAACTCTTTGGTATGGCTGGTTCACGTGAATAGGCAGTTGGCCCCTTGAGAAATTCACAGAGACAGGAGGGGTGGCCTTTTCCGAGGCGAAGGAATCCGTCACCCTCCCGGGCGTCTTTTCAAAAATCTTCCTGAACCGAAATGCTTCCCGAAATCGGCGAATGGAGAACCGAGACGACTTGGATGAGAGGGTTCCGTTGCCTGCCATGTGGGTTAGATGGGTTCTCGCAAGCTTCACCGTTGAGGGTCTCCTAGCGGAGAACGAGCGCAAAAGCCATGCCCATAAGCCCCCACGCGATGGCGCCAACCCACGAGCGATTATTTCAGCTGTAAACGTTTGAAATTTGACATTCGTATTTTCTCATTTTAAAGTCGTGGTGAATTCAGGGGGTCAGGCGGCCCCTCGGTTTAAGGCCTGGGGGAGAAAGCGACAACTGAAAAAAACAATGAGCTTGAATCCCTAAGAACAGATTTCCTGAATTATGGTTTAGAGGAGACTTCGCGCGTGAGATTGATCTATCTAGCGGTGGTCTTGGTTATCGGAGGAGCGGCGACGATGCTCGTTTCTTATCATTCAGGGGGCCCGGCCGTCATTACCGATGGGGGTAAGATAATCGCCTTGCTCGGGTTTGTCATCTATATTGTCGGCCGTGTCCGCCATCGGAAGATGAGAGAACAAAGACCACGAGAAGACTCCTCCCGTGATGAGGACGAGCCTTAATCCCGTTGACTGTGAACTACTCGATCCTCGCCCCGATAGGTGCATCACGATCTATCGTGAGGAGGGAGACGACATCCTCAGCGGAAGCAACAGCCGCCAAGACCATTCCTTGGCTTTCAACACCCCTGAGTTTGGCTGGCCTCAAATTAACAAAGACAATGACCTTCTTCCCGACCAGCTCTTGAGGTTGGTAATAGCCCTTCAATCCGGCCACGAGCTGCCTGTCCTCCCCTACGTCAACGCGCAAGACCAAGAGTTTATCGGCGTTGGGATGGTTCTCAGCGGCCTTGATTTCTCCGACACGAATGTCTAACTTTTTCCATTCAGAAAAATCGATGACTTCCGTCATCACTCCTCCCTCCTTTTTGCTCGTGATAGGTTACGCTGTGCGTTTTCGACATTCAGCGGTCAGCGTTCGGTTTCTGTTAGAGCTTTTCGGTTTTCGGGTTCCCCCATGCCCCTTCGCCCTCCTGGGTCCCGTAACTCTCAAATGAGACAATGTCCTTCAGTTTCCTTCTCTGCCTCGCAGGCAGTTCATGTTGATCCCGACGATAGCCTAACACCAGAAGGAGAACGACCTCCATCGAATGAGGGAGTTTTAGGATCCTCCTCGCCTTTCTCCGGCTGAACCATCCGATGATGCAGCTGTCGAGGCCAAGATCCGTTGCAGTCAGGACCATGTGTTCGACTGCGATGGCCACATCGATTCGGTGATAGTCTTTATCGACGACCTGGCCCATACGGTGAAGAATTGGGTCTGGCCTGGCGCAGGCAGCGATGATCAAGGGAGCGCTTTTCATCCATCGATTAACAGCTCGAGGCCCGAAAGGCACCGCCTCGGCCAGACGCCGGATGGTCTCTTCCCATGTTACGACGATAAAGTGCCAGGTCTGGGAATTTGAGGAAGAGGGGGCAAGTCGGGCCGATTCGAGAATCAGGTCGAGCTTTTCAACTTCAACGCCTCTGGGACCGAAGTCCCGGACGCTTCGCCGTTTTTTTATGGCTGCAAGAACAGATCCCATGCCAAAACCCTTTCTATCTCAATAACCTTCGAAGGCCTCTTTGGAAAATTCGCTTCGCATTTGTCAGCCTTTGAATCCAGAGCAGATGACTCAGTTCAAGCTCATAAGTAGGGGAACGATATATCCTAGGGCTTCAAATCCTATTAACGGTCTGGCATGTGGAGTTTACTCAGTTTTGTGGACCCTCATGTCCCTGAGGGACGTTTACGGAAGCGTTGGGGCACCCAGATAGGTTAAAGGATAAAAGCTAAAGGCCAAAGGTTTGTTGGGAGTGGTTCTCCTTGAACCTTTTGCCTTTTTCCTTTGTCCTGGGACAGCAAGATCTCCGAGCCCCGCGGGGGTCAACGTGAGAGCGAGGGAGCGAAGGGATATGAGGGTCCAATCAAAAGATTCAAAATTGTCGTGAAACATCTGAAGGTTACAAACTTCTTGCTTTGAAAAAGCAGGAAACTTCACTCTGGCATCCCCTTGATTTTTCCAAAACTCGGTAAGGGAGAAACCCCTATGAGCCTTCAAAAGGGTTTCAATTCTCCGCCCCGACCGCCCAAAAATGTTACAAGGCCAGGAGAGATCGGAGGGCGATCAGCCTCTCGATCCTTTTTTTTCGATGTTTTGGTTCAAAAGGCTCAGGGGTTGCGGCCTCGTGAGAGGGAAGCTGATCGTTTTGAGGGGGAGTTCAACAAAAAAGACCGCCCCCTTTCCTTTGCCCTCCTCTGCGCTGATTCTTCCCCCATGATCTTGAACGATTCGGGAGGAGATGGTTAAACCGATTCCCAGACGTCCCCTCTTGCTGAAAAAGGCCTGAAAGATCTGATTCACATCGCCCTTCTCGATTCCCGGCCCAGTATCTGTCACCCGAACTTCGGCGAATCGCCTCTTTCGCGATGTGGTGACGGTCAGGTGACCTCCGTCGGGCATAGCTTGCACCGAATTCCGTAAAAGATGAATCAGCACTCTGCCGATGAGGTCCGGGTCCATCGGAACCTGAGGCAGGATGTTTGACAGGTTTGCGTCCATGGTGATTCTATTTGCCTTTATTTCTGAATCGAGAAGGGTGAGACACTTCTCGACGAGCTTATTCAGATCGGTTTTCACATAATTGATTTTCGAGGTTCGAGCAAAATCCTCGACGCCGTCAACCATATGCTCCAACCGGTTGGCTTCCCGGATGATGGCATCGACGGATTTCTGAACGACAGGATCGTGAGGAATCTGCTTTTTCAAGTACCGCGCAAACCCACCAATAGGCGTTAGGGGATTGCGAATTTCATGCGCCATTACAGTCGCGATTTCTCCGATCGTTGCCATACGCTCCGTCTGGAGAAGCCTTTGTTCCAGTTCTTTCTGTTCTGTGACATCAATGGTGAGGACCAAATACTTGATGGCTTTGCCGTGATCGTCCCCCATAGGGCTGGTAACGATACGGAAGAGCCTTTCCCGGCCATCTTTGGTGAAGGCCGTCCCCTCAAAAACCGCCCCGATCTTCTTGGATTCCAAGACGGGACGATAGCCAGGTATCGGTTCTCGCCTCGGAAACAGACAGTAACAGTACTTCCCTCTGATTTTCTCGATGTCACCAAACCATTCGGTGTAGCGCTCGTTTGCCCACACGATCTTCAGATTCTTGTGGAGAAGAGCAACACCTGCTCCGAGACCTGTCAACATGCGATATAGATTCGTCTTTTCTTGATCGGCCCTCTGTTTCAGCATAACCCTTTCGGTCACATCTCGGCCGGCACAGATACTCACACGAAGCCTGTTCTCCGTGTCATAGATATTCGTAGAGTTCCATGAGATGTGGTGCTGCTCCCCGCTTTTGGTGGTGAGAACCACCAGACGTTCTCGGACCTCAGCTTTTTGAAAGCGTCTTAAGAGGCGAGTCACTTGCGAAAGCCCTTTGTCGGGACAGAGGATTCTCCAGCAGTTTTTTCCAAGGAGTTCTACGGGAGAATATCCGGTGATCTTTTCCACCATTGGATTGGCAAAGATCGTGGTTCCGTCAGGGGCGATCCCAACAACGAGAATGGGAGCCTGCTCAAAAATGTGGCGCAACTCAAGATGACTGGGTCTAGCCAATGCGTCCTCGAGGGATTAGAGATTCCAGAGCTCAGAGAAAGGCCGTTTGCAGGGGAATCGGTCTCACGCTCCTGGTGATTCCCGCTATCGCATTCCTTTTGACACGTTTCTCATGTTAGCAAGACTGAAGGAAAAAGCAATGTTTTTCTCCCGGAGGAGTTTCTCCATTTCTGAGGGGACCTGCGGTCTCTGAGCTTCATTGTCCCGCCAAGGACGCGAATAGGATCACCGCATGAGCCTGGGAATGAAAGGAAAGCAGGGTCTCACTTGAGGAATTGGAAATATCCAAGGCGATCTTTAGCTTGTCAGATCTCCCTCGGGAAATGGGGGGACTCCTCTTTTCTCCCCTCATTCGACCGGTCGCATATGGAAAAAACGCCACGATGCCGCGAGAGATAACTTGAATTGGAGATGTGTTTCTGGATAGAAAAAGACCAAGAGGTCTCGTTAGAGAGAAATTGAGGAGTTTCCTCAGTTTTGGGAACGCTCATGTCCCTGAGGGACTTTTGTGGTGAAAGGGTGTCATTATTCCCCGGGCCGTTGCCCGATTCCTTTCGAACACTCTGGTCAAGGTTTTGAAAGAGTAATTCGCCAGAAAGTGGGAAGGGAAGCTCTGAG
>WVXP01000110.1:15638-25879 GCA_011773445.1 Pseudomonadota bacterium
TTTAGAATTGTCGAAAAAAGATTTCGGAGCAGCGAAGAGCGCTCCTTTTCCGCTTTCATCAGGCAAAAGTCGAGAAAAGGGATTTGGGCAACAGCGTGTTCCCACCTGACCCGCCAACGGCGGGAAAGGGTGAGCGAGGGGATATGAGGGTCCAATCAAAAGTTTCAAAATTGTCTTGAAACATCAAAAGGTTAGAAATTTCTTGTTTTGAGAACTCAGGAAACTCCAGGAGGAATTTCCTTGCTGTCACATCGAATTTGGTCTAATCTCTCTTGAAAATTCACACTGAGTGGGAATATGGGAATCGAAGCTGTGGTTTTCGATTATGATGGGACCCTGGTGCAGCTCAACATCGATTTTGATGCCATGCGGAGAGGTGTGGAGAGACTTCTCGAGACCCGTCGGATAGATCGCACCCCTTTCACAGGTCTTTACGTATTGGAAACAATTGATAAAGCGGCCGGTATGTTGTCCCAAGAGGATCGAGAGGCAGGCAGATCTCTCTACCGTGCGGCTATTGACTTGGTAACCGAACTTGAGCTTCAGGCGGCAAAGAAAGGGAAGATCCTCAATGGGGTCGTTGAGGTTCTGTGTGATTTGAAAAATCTCGGAATCAAAGTGGGAATTATCACGCGTAACTGTGAACAGGCCGTCCGAGTGTCTTTTCCCCATATTGAGGAGTTATGTGATATCTTCATTCCGCGGGATCATGTGGCCCAAGTTAAGCCTCATCCAGCCCATTTGACCCTTGCCCTTGAGAAAATGGCGGTGAAAAATCCGAGGGATTGTCTCATGGTGGGGGACCATGTCCTCGATATTGAAGCCGGAAAACGAATAGGCATGAAAACCGCTGGGGTTCTGACCGGACATACCACTTCTCAACAATTTGTTGAAGCAGAGGCTGATTTCATTCTTCAAGACGCGACAGCGGTTCTGGAATGCATACACAAAGGGGAGAAGCTTGTGGAAGACAGCTTTTTACAATCAGGAAAACTCGATATTCAGATTCTCGAGAAACTTCTCAGACAATATGCTCTGAGCGACGCCCGGGTCCTTATCGGACCTCGGATCGGGGAAGACACGGCTGCCATCGATATGGGAGAAAGAGTCCTCATTGTGACCACGGATCCGATCACATTCGCAACCGACCAGATCGGTTACTACAGTGTCGTTGTCAATGCGAACGATATTGCGACGTCAGGAGCGGAACCAAGATGGTTCACAGCAAACATTTTGCTTCCAGAAAAAAAGGCCAACAAGGCTCTCGTCAATCGAATTTTCGAGCAGATCCATCGGGCATGCAAGGAATTGGGAATTTCCCTCATCGGGGGGCACACCGAAATTACTCACGGACTCGACCGTCCAATCGTTATCGGCCACATGATGGGGGAGGTAGAAAAACAAGCCCTTGTCACTACAGGAGGGGCAAAGGTTGGGGATGAGGTCCTTTTGAGTAAGGGGATCTGCATCGAAGGCACCTCGATCATCGCCCGGGAGAAGGCAGAAGAGCTGCTTTCTCGCGGAATTTCACGTGAGCTCATTGAACGGGCACAGGGCTTTTTATTCGATCCGGGTATTAGTGTGATCCGAGAAGCCCGGATGGCCTGGGAGGCGGGGCGTATTCACTCGATGCACGACGTGACTGAGGGAGGGCTTGCCAATGGTCTCCACGAAATAGCCATTGCGGCAGAGGTCGAAATTGTCATCCATAAGGCGCAAATCCCCGTATTCGAGGAATCTCGAGTCATCTGTGAGGCTCTTGGCCTAGATCCATTGGGGGTTATCGCCTCTGGAGCTCTTGTCATTACAGCGCCGCCTATGGAGGCAGAAAAAGTCTTGGATCGGGCTTCCCGTGAGGGTCTCGCCATTGGGAGCATCGGGCGGGTTGATAAGGGGAAACCATCTGTGAGTCTCATCACTGACGGAAGGAAAGAGCCCGTCCCATATTTCTCTCGGGATGAACTGGTGAAGATATTCGAGGAACCGTCCCAAAGTCCTCCTATAGGGTAGTCTCACTGGAGTTTCCTCAGTTTAGTGGACGCTCATGTCCCTGAGGGACGTTTCCGGTGGAAGGATGTCCGTATTCCTCGGGCCGTTCCCAAATACCTTTAGAACACTCTGGTCAAATCTTTGCAAGAGTGTCATGCCAGAAAATGGGAGGGGAAGCTCTGAACCAAAAGTCGGTGCTCGTGGTCCGTCGTCCGTGGTTCGTTGTATAAAAACTATGATTTGCGCATCCACGGCCATTCGAGTAACCGGTCCAGGGAATTTGATTTTCAATCGAATGACGTGAACTGATCGTTGCAACTGACCACTGACAACCGACAACTGACGGCACCCAGAAAAAGCTTTCGAGCAGCGAAGAGCGCTCCCTTTCCACTTTCATCAGACAACCGTCGAGAAAAGGGATTTGGGCAACAACCTGTTGCGACCTGACCCGCCAACGGCGGGAAGGGGGGCAGTGCGAGAAAGAGGGAACGAAGGGATATGAGGGCTCCATTCAAAAATTCAAAATTGTCGTGAAGCATCAGAAGGTTACAAACTTTTTGCTTTGAAAACTCAGGAAACTTCACTAGTCTCAGGATTGAAATCTTGAGAAATTTTTTGTAATCTAGGGGCGTTTGTGCCCACAGGGCCAATGACAAAGGTTAGAACTGGAGATTTTTGATGAAAGGGGTTCATCTCATCCTTGTTCTCATCATTCTCTTTCTATGCAGTCTTGTCGTAATACTCCAGCTTTACATGGGGCCGATGGCCGAACTGAAGAGTGAGGTTGCTCGCCTGCAGGGCCTCCTTTCCCAAATGGAGGAAGATCAGCAGACAACTGAGGGAAGAATAGAAGACAAGGAAAAGGAATTGCAGACCAGAGCACGTGAAGCGGAGAGGCTCAAGGCGGGGTCGGAAAAATTGAAGAGGGAGATTGCGGATCGAGAAAAGGGGATTTCTTCGCTCAAGAGGGAATCCCGTGCGAAGGACGAAACTGTCCAAAAGCTTGCGGCCAAACTGTTGGTTAAGGAGCAGGAGTTTAGGGGGACCAAGCTGGAGCTGTCCCAAATGGATGAGGCCCTCCGGAGACTCAAACAGGAGAACATGGAGAAGTCCCGAGAGATCGAAAACTTGAGCCAACAATTGGACAAGTCTTCCCAGTCGATTCAACTCCTTTCCATGAAGTTGGACAACCGAGGAGACGAGATCGAGAGTCTCAAGGACGAGATGAACAAGTTCACGGAAAGAATTCAGAAGCTCACGGAAGAAAAGGAGAGGGCCATCCGCGAAAAGAGAAAGGCCCTTGAACGGGTGACAGAGCTAGAGAGTGCCCTGGGAAGGGCGGGAACCGATACCTCAAGGACGGGTTTAGAGCCTCAGGTGCCCCCCCAGGCAGATTAATTGGAGAGGGAGAAAATCCCGTCCCTTTCGATCATTCAGAGAGAAGAGCGGTCTCTTAAGTTGTCAGTAGGGACTCAAGATAAACCGAGGGAGTTGCCATGAAATGCACGAAATGCGGTACGGTGAACCTCGAGAGGGCGAATTTCTGTAAGAAATGCGGTAGCCGACTCAGTTCGACCCTCGTGTGTTCGAGCTGTAAACACGAAAACCCGCCAGACTCTGTATTTTGCAACGGCTGCGGTCAGCGCCTCGCCTCCAGCAAAACCCGTCAGAGACAAAAAGTGTGTCAGAGTTGTGGATTTGCAAACGATCCAGGTATTGAGTACTGTGTAAACTGCAACCAGAAACTCCGGGTCTAGTCCGGCCTATCTCCTCTTTCCTAAACAGATAAAATTACACGCCCTTAAACGCCAGTGAGATGCTCTTAGAGGAGCCCTTTGCCTTTTTGGCTAATGGCATATTAATTGCTTTCATCATATCTGAGAATTGTCGAAATAGGTCTCAATCGTTTTAAGTCCTTTAAGGAACAATGGCTTGCAATATTTGCTGAATCTTGTCTCGAACGGTATAACGGAAAACATGGGATTTTTTTGCATATCCTCTGGAAAATTTGTCACTCGAAGTGGGGGGATTTATGCGATTTACTGAGGGAGACTGCGTACGCCATCGAGGATTGAAATTCATCTCGGGTATCGTCATGCAAGTGATGAGGGTTCCCGATGCCGACCTCGAGGATGATCGGTCCTATTTCTGCAAGGTCCAGCTGAAGAATGGTCAGTTCTACAGTGACCGAGCAACAGAATGGGAGCTAAACGCAGAGCAGCTGGGATCTCCTCCGACTGAGTCCAAAGCCGATCGAGATGAGAAGCTTTACGCGGAAGTAGGGTGAGTATTCAAACTTTCCTCAGTTCGTACCGGAGGCGGACAATCTCTTTGGAGTTGAGGAAACGCTTGACAGCCTCCTGATAATCTGTCCAGGCCCTCCACATATCTAACCACTCTTCGTTGTACCAGTAGAGGTCGTTTTTTTTGCCACAATCGACTCTCTTTTGAAATTCACTAAAATCTTCATGGCAGGTATCGCAGAGTCGGAAAGGTTTGTTCGAGTTACGATGCTGTGTCTGGTTGCCTCAAGCCTGACACCACAGCGGGAACACTTGAGATAGCATGAGGCACATTCAAAGACTCTCAACAGGGCTGAGGCCTTTCTCGCGCTATCATGGTCTATCCTCTGACGTTTTCGTCTCTTTTTCTGCTCAATCTCGATCACAGTAGCCATGACGTCCCCTTCTAATGAAGCTAAAAAAGAATAATGCAAAGGGCATGAGGTGTCAAACCATTTCCCGGAGGTCCGGTTGGCTTCAAAATCAGGTGATTCTATGGTAGTCTAGGTTTGTCACAATTTCAAAAAACACCGCAGTTTGACCCAAAAAGGAATCTACCCTTGAGGAGAGGAGTTCCACTGTTTTTGAGGAGGCTGCTGTCTCCGAGCGGCGTTGCGTCAGTTTGGGAGCGAAGGCTCGCTATTCTTTTCGTTATCATAGGATCTTTCTCACTTTTCCCGGTAGGCGTTTCTGTTAGGGAGAATGGACCCTACTGGAACGAGGCCGTTGCCTTTTCTGTGGAGCAGGAAAGGGAGCTCGGTGAAAAGGTCTATCAGGCGATTCAAAGTCAAATGGAGATTGTTCAGGTTCCATCGATTCAGGTTTACATCGACAGCTTGGGTGAGAGACTCGTTTCGAGCGCAAGTACGAGCGAGTTTCCGATCCGATTTTTTATTATAAAGAGATCAGAGCCGAATGCCTTCGCTATTCCGGGGGGAAGGATCTTTGTGACAACGGGCCTCATCAGACTTGTTGACAGTGAAGATGAACTGGCCGCAGTTCTCAGCCATGAGATTGCGCATGTCGTTAGGCGTCACATCGCCCAGAGAATCGAAGCGTCGAAACGGCTAAACATCGCCACCCTCGCTGGCGCACTGGCAGGGATTCTCATTGGCGGGAGTGGAGGGGGAGCCATTATGGCTGGTTCACTTGCCCTGGGCGAGTCCGAAAAGCTGAGGTATACGCGAGAGAATGAGAGTGAGTCCGATCGTCTGGCATTGTCCTATATGGACCGAGCAGGCTATGAGGGGAGTGAAATGGTCAGTTTCCTGAAAAAGATTTATCGGGAATCTCATCACGACACAGCCTTTCCTCCCTATCTCTCAACCCATCCGGGGATTCCCTCGAGGATCAGCTATCTCGAAACCCTTATGGGTGGTCTTGCCCGCCCGGTGGAGGTGCCACGGTCTTCAGTGGGGCTGAAGGACATCAAACTCAGGGTCTTTCTTGTCGAGAAGGGGCCCCTGGAGTCGTTGAATTACTTTGACAGGATAATCAACACTCAGCCGAATAATGGTGACGCATTCTTTGGTCGAGCTCTGGCGGAGAAGGAGATCGGGAGGGTGAAGGAGTCGATCGAAGACCTAAAACGGGCTCATGAACTGAAACCTTCAGACCCTCAAATCCTCAAGGAATTGGGTCTCGCCTTTCTCCGGTCTGGAAGAATCAATGAGGGCGTGAGGGCCCTCGAGCGCTCTGTTGTCCTATCGGGAAGAGATCCTGAGTCCCTACACTATCTCGGCCAGGGATACAAGGCTCAGAAAAAGTTTGATCTTGCCATCGAAAGCTATGTAAAGGCGAGGGCATTGAGTTCTGACCTCCCGGAGCTGGATCGAGATCTGGGCTCAGTTTACAAAGAGAAGGGCGAAATGGGGCAATCCCACTTCTATTATGGTCTCTATTTCAAAAGAAAAGGCGAAATCAAATACGCCCGTTTCCATTTCGAGAAAGCCCTTGAGCTGTCGGCTCAGGACCCTCAGAGGCAGGAAGAAATCCAGAGAGAATTGGAACCCTTGAGAAAATAGGAGCCCCCAATTTCTTAGGTGATCCGTAGCGGTTTGATTGAGGGGATAGATCGATTCAAAGGAGGCGAGCATGTCGAAGATCTCGAGAATATCACGAGGATTCGAGTTGGTATGGCTAGGTCATTCGGTTTTTGAAGTCCACGCCTCAACGGGATTAACTATCCTTATCGATCCGTGGTTGACCGGAAATCCTCAAGCTGCGCGAGAAAAGGAGAAGGTAGACAGGATCGATTTGATTCTCGTAACCCATGGGCACGGAGATCACCTGGGCGACACCCTCGAAATAGCCGGGAGGACGAAGGCCCACGTGATTTGCATGCCTGAGATCTCACAGTATCTTGCAGGCAAGGGGTTGGAAAATGTTGTGGGGATGAACAAGGGGGGGACCTACCGATTTAAGGAGATCGACATTACAATGGTTCACGCCATTCACAGCTCTTCGATCACTGAGGATGATGAAATTATCTATACCGGTGAGGCTGTAGGTTATGTCGTCAAGCTCGAGAATGGTTTTTCAATTTACCATGCGGGGGACACAGGTGTTTTCAAGGATATGGAAATCATCGGGGATCTGTACCAACCCGATCTCGCCTTGGTTCCTATTGGCGGCCATTACGTTATGGGCCCTCGAGAGGCGGCCTATGCATGTGAAATGCTTCACCCCAAGTACGTCGTTCCCATGCACTACGGCACCTTTCCTGTTCTGACTGGGACACCAGCGGCATTCAAGGACGAGATGGCTCATCTCCCCTCAGTCGAGGTGATTATTCTCAACCCCGGCGACTCGCTCACCTGATCAATCATGACTCGAGGTCATAATGAAACAAGAGAATTTTTTCGCTCTCCTCATGATAGCGATTATCGGGATCTCTTTCTATTTCTTTTATCTGATCTTTTCGCCATACCTGGTTTCGATTGCGTGGGCTGTCATCCTCACCCTCGTATTTTATCCCGCCTATGAAAGATTGAACGGGTGGCTGAGAAACCGACGTTCTCTATCCTCGATTTTGTCGACGGTTATTACCATTCTGATTATTGTTTTCCCTGGGGTTTTGCTTCTTTTCTTGCTGGCTCAAGAGGTTGTTGAGATTTACAGGTTCTTTGAAGAGGGTGTGAAGTCCGGTAAGTTTCAATTTCTCTTGAAATGGCGTGAGGCTCCTGGGATTGATCAGCTTATCAGTCGCTTGGATCCATGGCTGAACCTGTCCCAGCTAGACGTTCAAGGCCTGATTCTCCAGACTCTGAGACGGCTGAGTACTTTTGTCCTAAACCAGTCGACAAAATTCGTCCTGGGATTTTCTCAGCTGGTTTTTAGCTTTTTTCTGATGGCCATATCAATGTTCTATCTTTTTCGCGATGGGGAGCGTCTACTCCGCGGCATCAAGAGCCTGATTCCCCTGACTTCTGAGGAAAAGGAACTCGTGTTCGTGAGGATTCGGGAGATGGTTCATGCGACCATCTTTGGGGGCGTTCTGGTATCGATGATTCAGGGGTTTCTCGGGGGTCTGGCCTTCTGGATTCTGGGGCTGCCGTCGCCGGTTCTCTGGGGATCCGTGATGGCCCTGCTCGCATTTGTACCCGTTGTTGGTCCCTTCCTGGTTTGGATTCCAGCAGCGATTCTGCTCGTGATCCAGGGACAGCATTATGTCAAGGCCATCGTCCTGGTTGTGTGGGGAATCGTTCTGGTGGGCTTGTCGGATAATTTCTTGAGGCCAATACTAATTAGTGGAAGAACAAAGCTCCACACCATGATCCTTTTCTTTGCCGTACTGGGTGGACTGAACGCTTTCGGCTTCTTGGGATTGGTGGCTGGCCCCCTCGTCGTGACCGTTTGCCTGGCCATACTCGATATCTATTCGTCCAAACTCGCAACGGAAAAAGCCGGCGAGGGGTCATGAAGGGCCCAGGATTCAGCGCGTTCCACATTCTTTTTCCGATGTGACAATTCATCCGAGAATCGCGGTTGCTTTGCAAAAAAGCATTCTCATTCTTGGCTTGGACGGAATGGTCACAGATCTTTGTCCCTGTCTTTTGATAGAATGGTGGAGGTGGGCTTTTGCCGGTTCGAATCCTAGGCGAAGGGAGTTATTCGGGAACTTGAACCTTGGGGCCGAAGTGGTTCTCTGGACGGGTCAGGCCGTAATTGACGAATATTGACAAAAGGATAAGCTTATCCTATATACAGAAGACAATTGGCGGAAGAATGTGAATGAGGGAAAAAATGGATCATGACAGTAACCAAAGGGATCAGGATTCTGAGGAGGCGAATGAAACTATTCAAGAGGATTCGCCCGTAGATCTGAACCTGCTTTTTCCCGAAGAGAAGACAGACTTGAATCGGCTCTTTCCAGATTCCCGCCTCAGGAGATTGCTCAGGGAGGTACGACGGAATCGGAGGGACGTGGAGAGATTTCTGAAGAGATTAGGAACTGAGGGTGGGGTTTCAGAGAAGCCCGGAGGTGCCGATGAAGTGTCCTGAATGCGATTTTCAGATTCCGGGTGTCGTGTGTGACGCTTGTGGGGAGGAGACACCTGAGGGTAGTCTCCACTGTTACAAATGCGGTGCAGAGATGGATGTTGAAGAGGAAGGGTTCTTTGACCTTGAGAATCGGATTCTCTGTAGCGATGAAACCTGCACCGGGGTGATCGACGAAAAGGGCCTCTGTGGTGTATGTGGAAAACGCGGGGGAGACCATTCGGGGTAGGGCCCGTGGGAGGCCACGAGGTTCTAAGCACCATGGGATTTGGTTTTTCGCCTGCATTGATCCTTCTATGGGTATGGTTCGCAATTGACATCTAAACTAGAGATGGTTAATTTAAGACCGTGAATCCGTAGGGTCGTTTGAGTCGTCGGGTCGTGTGATTTTGAGAAGGGGAGCTAAATGATTTTCCTACCGAAGGGAGAAACCGGAAAAGGCGAGAAAGGAAAAGACGACAGGATCTCCATACCTGAGAATATTCCCATTCTGCCGCTACGTGGCACGGTTTTGTATCCTGAACTTATCCTGCCTATCATGGTGGGAAGGAAACGGTCCGTGAAATTGATCGACGATGCCATGGAGAAGGACCGAATCATCGGGGTTGTTACCCAGAAACGCTCTGAGACTGAAGATCCCAAAGAGAATGAACTCTTCGGTATTGGTGTTGGGGCTTTGATTTTGAGGATGATTCGGGAGATGGATGGCAGCCAGCGGGTGATTGTTCAGGGCATTTCACGGATTCGGATTGAAGAGTTTACCCGTAAGGATCCCTATTACGTAGCCAAGGTGGAAGTCATTCAGGAGTCCATAGTTCAGGGTGTTGAGGTAGAAGCCTTGATGATGAACCTTAAGAACCTCTTTCAGAAAGCCGTGGATCTGGCGCCTTATCTAACGAATGAGATGGGTCAGATGGTTTCGAATATTAAGTCTCCTGGGATCCTGGCCGATCTGATTGGGTCTAACCTTAATATTCCCACAGAGGAGAAACAGAACATCCTCGATACCATCGACGTGAAGGAACGGCTGAACAAGGTGCACATCCTTCTAAATAAAGAGGTCCAGGTTTTGGAACTCGGGAACAAGATCCAATCCCAGGTCAAGGAGGATATGGATAAGACTCAGCGCGAGTACTATCTGCGGGAACAACTCAAGGCGATCAAGAAAGAACTCGGGGAGCTCGATGAACACACGGCCGAGATCAAGGAACTCCAGGACCGGATTGCGAAAGCGAAAATGCCGGAGGAGGCCCTGAAGGCAGCTCAGAAAGAACTCGACCGTCTGTCTAAGATCCCACCTGCGTCTGCTGAGTACACTGTGGCTCGGACATACCTCGATTGGCTGATTGATCTTCCGTGGTCGGTCAGCACCCACGATAACCTCGATATCAAGAACGCCACCCGAATCCTCGATGAGGATCACTACGACCTGGAGAAAGTGAAAAAGAGGATTCTCGAGTACTTGGCTGT
>WVXP01000187.1:0-2278 GCA_011773445.1 Pseudomonadota bacterium
GATCCATCCCTGGCATTCAGGGACTTTCGCTGTGGCCGAGGAGTCTGCAAGACCTGTTGCATGAAAGTCAATGGTCGGGTCCTCCGGTCATGTGAGGCGCTTATCAGACAAGAGCAAGAGGTGTTCATCGAGCCAGCAAACGATCGAATCATCAAAGACCTTGTTGTTGAACTGGATTGAGTCTCCACAGGCCGCAACCGGAAAAGATACCGATGATTTACGTGAGCGGCTTCATTTTTGGAATCAGAAGGTGGAGTTTCCTCAAAAACCAGGTATGTACCTATGCAAGTAGTCGGAATTAATATCTATTCCCTCATTACGCAAATACCCGACTCCCTTTTCGCTTTTCCCAAACGTTTTTTGATAAATCTAAGGCTGGCTTCAGGCGCCTTCAAAACTCGCCCTTCGGGCTCAGACGGTTGAAGGCGCTGATCTTGCGCCTCGCCTAAGGTTTATGACAAAAAACATTTGCAGGAACGCTCAAAGGGGTCTGGGCTATCTACTTATAAGATGGATCAAAAAAGCCAGGAAACTCCGGAAATCAGAAGATATTGACAGGTCAACTTTTGGGAATCTCGAAATCGCCATGACGCGAATGGGTGAACCTTTGAGGAAATTGAAGTCATGATCCAAAAAGGGGGATGAGAAATGAAGATCATTGATCTCACACTCGACATTTATGATGGAATGCCCACACCTCCGTGCGATTGGCACCCTCGCACGGAGATCACGATACTCGGCCGACTTGGCCTCGAGGGACGGATGAGTAGAAAGATAACTCTGGGCTCTCATACAGGCACGCATGTCGATGGGTCAATCCATGTGCTCAAGGATGGACTGTCTGTGGATCAGCTCTCCCTGGAAACCCTCGTTGGTAGAGCCCGACTCATCGATATGTCCCATAAGGGCCCACTCGGGGGCATCACCAAAAATGAATTGCAGAGATATGATATAGGCGAAGGTGAAAGGATCGTCATCAGGACCGATTGGTCTGATAAATGGGATACCCAGGACTACTTTTCGAGACGACCTTACATCGAGTCAGAGGCGATTGAGTGGCTGGCCGGGAGAATTAGCCTGCTCGGCTTGGATATCTGTGCACCTGGCGATCCTCGGAAGAGCTTTTTAGTACTAGGCGTTCCACCTCCAGATCACCTACCTCTGCTCCAAAACGGCGTAATTCTCGTTGAGTATCTAACCAATCTCAGGGCCGTCACTCAGGAGACCTTCACGCTTATCGCTTTGCCACTAAAAGTCAGAGGAAGTGATGGGGCGCCGGCCAGGGTCATCGCCATAGAAGATTGAAGAGGTGTCGGTGTGATAAGCACTCCCATAGGCATCGGGAAACTCACACGAGGGGTAAAGATAACGCGTTATGTCATTTTTTGAGGAGTTTCCAAGATTGGCCGGTTCGGGGAGTTTCCTGCTTCGCTAAAGACCCAAGAAGGCCTTCTTAACGATATCGGTCTCAAGGAGTTTTTCCCCCGTTCCCTCGTGGATGGTCCGACCGGTCTGCAAAACATATCCCCTGTCGGCCATTTCCAGCGCCTCTCTCACATTTTGTTCCACGAGCAGGATGGTTTTTCCTCCCTCTCTCAATTTCGTCACAGCCTCTAGCATCTGATCTACCAGCCTCGGCATCAGCCCCAGAGACGGCTCATCGAGCATCAACATCTTCGGGTTCGACATGAGGCCTCTCCCGATAGCAAGCATCTGCTGTTCTCCACCGCTTAGCGTCCCGCCCAGTTGTTTCTGCCTTTTCTTTAGTATGGGGAATAGGTCATAGACATACCCCAAGTTCTTCTCGATCTCGTCACTGTCGTTGACCGTATAGCCCCCCAACCTCAGGTTCTCCTCGACCGTGAGGGGGCCGAATATTCGTCTCTCCTCGGGTACATAGGTGATTCCCTTCCTCACAATCTCGACTGTGGAACTTCGGGTGATATCCTCGTTCTCGAATTCGATGCTACCTTTTGTAGCGTGAAGGGTTCCAGCCACTGTCTTCAGTAGGGTCGTCTTGCCCGCCCCGTTGGCGCCGACGATGGAGATCAGCTCCCTCTCACGAACCTCAAAGGACACGTCATGAATGACGGGAACACCGCTATATCGCACCTCTATGTTTTCAACCTTTAGCATACTTCTCACCCAGGTAGGCCTTGATCACCCGTTTGTCGTTCGCCACGTCCTGCGGTTTTCCCTCCACGATCTTCTGGCCACCATCCAAGACAATGACGCGCTGGGATATGGGCATGACGACTTCCATCACGTGTTCCGTAAG
>WVXP01000187.1:2326-5945 GCA_011773445.1 Pseudomonadota bacterium
GCCGCAACCTCATCGAGCATGAGGAGGTCTGGCTTTGTTGCCAGGGCCATAGCGAGACCAACCCGCTTCTGGCTGGCGATAGGCAACTCGGTCAAAAAGGACGCGGCGTGCTGCTCTAATCCCAACAGGTTCAGTATTCCTAAGGCCTCATGTCTTGCGTTTTGGGGATCTGAAGTCCGACAGAAGGAGCCGACCATAACATTCTCCAAAACCGTAAGGTAGCCGGAAATCGTCATAACCTGAAAGGTCCTACCGATCCCCTCCCGGCTCGTCTGCCAGGGCTTGAAGCCGGTGATATCCTTCCCTTTGAACCTTACAGTACCCCCACCCGGCTTGTGATACCCAACAATGCAATTGAATAAGGTGGTCTTCCCCGCTCCGTTTGGACCGATGAGCCCAATGATCTCACCCTTTTGGATCTCGAAAGAGATGCGGTCGTTAGCAACAACGCCGCCGAAGTCTTTTGTCAGATCCGTCACTTCCAATAACGCCACACCCAGCTCCTCTCCCTAACCCTTTCGTCGAACTCTCTCAATCAGACCCCAGATTCCTCTGGGCTCATAGGCAGATATGATCATCACCATCATGNNACCATCATGCTGTAAATCATGAAATCCACCCCAAGTATTCCGCTCCCTCCGAGCCAGGCACCCAGGTAACGATCGAGGGGAATGAGAATCATGGCACCGATGATTGGCCCCCACATGGACCCTGCGCCGCCGATCATCGTCATCAGGGCGATCATCACGGAAAGCTCTAAATGCATGACCGAGAAGGGGTCGATATAGTTATAGTAGACCGTGTAAAAAGCTCCCCCCATGCCTGCAAAGACACCCGTAATGCAGTAGGCCTTGACTTTCACCCAGTGGATATTGATCCCAAGGCTCTCTGCGAGATCTTCGCTTGCACTGATGGCTCGCAATTGGAAGCCCAATTTGGATTTTCTAAACCAATTCATAAAGAGAATGGCTCCAAACACGAGCAGGAAGGCAAAGTAGTGATAATAAATGGGGGAGTCGAACTGCATATAGACAAAGTTCGGAGTCTCCCTGAGAGGTAGCTCGACACCTCGCGCTCCTCCGATCAAATCCCAATTAATGAACAGTTGCTGCCAAACGAGTGAGACAGCGATGGTGGCAATGGCAAAGTAGTGGCCCCGAAGCCGGAACAGAAAATAACCCAGAACAAAGGACTCAATCGTCGCAATGATCACGCCCAGAGGCGTGGATAACCAGAATGGGACGTTCCACCAGACCATGAACAAGGCGACCGTATACGCCGACATGCCAACGTTTTTCGCTTGCCCTAAGGCGACCTGACCCCCGTATCCACCGATGAGATTCCATCCGAGCCCGTACAAGCAGAAAATCAGGAACTGGATCATCACCGCCTGAGCAAAGGACCCCCTCGTGACCCAGGGAAAGAGAAGACAGAAAACAACGAAGAGGAAAAAACCAATCCTCTCTAAGAGCGGGAGATCCTTAAATGATAGGGCGTCCTTCAGGATTCTCATTGTTTATTGCCAACCGAAAAGCCCCTGGGGCCTGAATACGACGACGAGAAAGAAAGTGAGATATATGAGGGCAAATTTATGGTGAGGGCCGACAAATGTGCCACCGAGGTCGATGATCAACCCCATAATCAACCCGGCAATAAAGGCCCCTTTGATGGATCCGAAACCACCCAGCGCCACCGTCGCAAAGGCGATCATGACGAAGAGGATCCCAACAGTGGGAAAGACGTAGTAGAAATTCGTGAGCAGGGCCCCGGCGATTCCGACCGTAGCTCCGCCCAAACCCCAGGCGAGACCGCGCATCTTTTCCGTATCGATTCCCATGTAACCAGCAGCTTCAACGTCCAGGGCTGTTGCCTTTAGCGCCATTCCCAGCCGGGTGTAGTTTATGAGCCAGTAAATAATCACGAAAAAGATCACACTGAGAATAGCGGTCCCCAACCGCGAGTAACTGAGCACGATAGTCCCCAATTTGATGCTCTTGCCAATTAACAATCCGTTCTCCAGGGTCTTGTAATCAGGGCCGAAAATGAATAGGGCCAGGTACCTCAGAAAAATCATCAGCCCAAAGGTGCCCAAGAGTTGAGCGAGCATGGGCCCTCTTAACAAATGCCGGACGAGGAGATAGTATGAGGCCACGCCCAATATGAGTCCAACAAGCGCGGCTACGGGGAGGGTCAGAAGCGGCTCGATCGAAAGAACCGTTGCCGTGAGAAATGCTGTATACATCCCAACCATGAGGAACTCGCCGTGGGCGAAATTCACGATATTCATCACCCCGAATATGATGGCGAGCCCCAGAGCGACCAGGGCAAGAAGCATTCCCATCAACAACCCGGATACGATTGCTGGTAATAGCAAATCCATCGAATATACCTTTACGAGGGAACAAGGAAATGAACCTACCCGAGCGTGTCGCTCGGGTAGGTTCTTCTCATCATTTCACCGCGAAATTGCAGCGAGCTACTTCCATCCTGGCCAGGGATAAACGAACTTCGCCGTGGCGACGTCAAGGGGATAGATGATCTCGGGTTCGTTTTTCTGATACTGGACGATCAATCCACTCGACCACGTATTCTGGTTTGTCTCACCTGCCACCGTCTCGAACTTGATCCCCTTCCACGGCACAATCAAATCAGAGCCAGAGATTTCGATTCTCTCCGCAGCCTCCCGAATGGCATCGGGATCCGTGGACCCTGCTTCATTGAGGACATAGGCCCATGCTTGCATACCAGTGAATGCACGAGCCGAGGTGCCCATAAAGTCCACGCCAGCCCTCTTCTTGAATTCCTCGTTGATATGCTGGGCAACGGGTTTCACACCGAAAAGTTTCTTGGAAAAGACCGTCCGATTCAGGATCCCCTCCGTGTCTTCACCAAATGTTTCCATATACTTAGGCTGGTAAAACCCGACGTCTTGTGACCAGAAGAGATTCGCTTTTGCCTTAAACTCCTTCATCGTCTTCGTCAGGAGAATGGCATCGGAGATGTACGAAGCGAACATGAGGACTTCGGGTTTCGGCGCCAGCAGTCTTCTCACCTCAGCAGTCAAATCGGGCGATTCATGCGAATAGGATACATCCGACACGATTTTGTAGCCCTTGTCCGCGGCGAATTCCTTGATCATATCTCTCGTGGCCGCTCCCCATTCCGTGTTTTCAGTACAAGCACCGATCTCATCGATGTCCGCCTTGGCAATCGCTCCAACTCCAGGTATCTTCCCCTGAACCAGGAGGTCCATGAACTCGAAGAAGTCTCTGAGAAAGATTCTGTCGTGAGGTGTTGCTCGAAAGAACCACTTATAACCCCTCTTGGTCAATTCAGGAGAGGTCGATTCTGGGTTGATCATGGGTATCTTGTACTGCTCACAGACGGTACTGATCGTCTTGGTGACCGAGCTATGATAGGATCCGCAGATGCCGGCGACCTTCTCATCGAGAATCAGCTTCTTCGCCAAATCGGCTCCTCTGTCTGGCTCACCGCGATGATCTGCGTGGATGAGTTTTATCTTTGCACCATTTAGACTGGGGATCCCCTCCCATTTCCCAATCGGAATCGGAAGATTAGGCCAGTTGTTGTTGACATAGTCCGCACACAGGTCAACGGC
>WVXP01000187.1:6001-9211 GCA_011773445.1 Pseudomonadota bacterium
GGCTTATTTTCTTCTTTGCACCCATTTTAACCCCCTTTTCTTTTGACGATTTGCTTTGAATGAGCCGAGTTCCGTGATCCTCAATCCCATTTCTTTAGCAGTTGCAACCGTCAGTTTCTGTGCTTCCGACAATTCGGAGTCAGGGCCGATTCGGCCACTCACGGAGTATCCTCTCCGAATCTACCGCGAAGCTCGCTCGGTCTGTTAGCCGGCGTATCACCTCCTTTCCCTTCACCATGTGCAGCACCCCTTTGGAAGAAATCTGATGTCCCCTCCCTTCCGGCGGAAAAACATTAGCCTTCTATACCACATCGGTTCCAAGCATGTTTATCAATCGTTACGGGCTCCATTCAATTCATTGATCACCTCAATTAATCTCCCGACCAGATGTTCATGGAGCTCGCTCCCCTTCTCGGCGGTTGCCAGGCTCGGTCTCCCGTGGCCACCTCCCGAGTCCTTGGCGGCCTGTTCCAGATTCTTGGCTGTGCCCGGCACGTAACAGACGGTATCTTTAGGGATTCTCGGATCAACATGATAGAGCTTTCTCTCGGGAGGGATATAGTCTCTGGCCTTCTCCATTCGGACCAGGTTTGGCATAATATGCAACATGTGAGAGGTCTCTATCTCCTCTGCATGACCCACTTTGCCAAATCCGAGTCGATCGGCTATTTCTTTAGACATATAGGCCGGATCATAAATGAGAACCCTCACGCCGAGCTCCCGTTGGGCTCTCTCAGCCGATATCTGAATCCAGGGAATATTAGCGATTCTGTGACCATTCACGATAACAAACCGATTGAAGCCCTGAGTGGCCAGAGAACTCACGATGTCAAATAGAATCTCCGACAAGACATCCGGTCTGATTGAAATCGTGCCGGGATAGGCCAAGTGATGTGGACTCCAGCCAAACCAGAGGGGGGGCGTCACAAGGACGCCTGTTCTCTGTGCTGCATCCTCTGCCAACCTGATGGCCACCATGCTATCCGTTCCCGCGGGAAGGTGAAATCCATGTTGCTCAACACTTCCCACCGGGATGACAGCAAGACCCACCCCGCTATTACGGAGCTTTTCGACCTCCTGCCATCTCATTTCCTGAAGCCACACCTTCGATCCTGATTTTGCCCTTGAAGCCATTTCAGCCAATTTCCAGGTATTGAACCTTTTGCGCCCGGGATATCCATCCAGCTCCTGGAATAAAGAGGTTCTAGAGATCTCCAAGAGCATAGACAGACGCTGTCTTTTCCTCTTCCTCCGTAAGAGCGGTATGAGCCTCCTCGAGACCGACTTTTTGGAAACGGATCCGATTTCCCGGTTTTGCTTGGCCCACTTTTCCGATGTCAGAGGAGACGACCGTGGCTATTTTCGTGTACCCTCCTACCGTCTGTTCGACCAGCAGAATAATGGGTTGACCATCAGGGGGAACCTGGATTCCACCCGGCACACTGGGCTCCGAGATGATGCTTTTTGTAACCCCCTCTTTGTGCATGATCGGATCCCCCTCGAGCCGATATCCCATCCGGTCGGCTTTTGAACTTACTTTGAAGGTCGAGGATAAGAATTTCTCGGTTCCCTCAGCGAAAAAGTCGTCTTGAGGGCCCAGAATAACCCGAACCTCTATCTCGTCAGGATAGGTAGGAATAAGATCTGAAGGAATCCGAATGCCAGGCTTTCCTGTACCCTGTCCCCTTTTCAGTCTGTCCCCTTCCGCCAATGGACGACCCTCGATACCTCCAATTTTCCCGGCTACGTAGGTGGATCGGCTGCCCATCACCACAGGTACATCGATGCCACCGGCCACAGCAACGTAAGTCCGGCATCCACTTCTGACGCCTTTGAATCGAATCGTGTCCCCCGGATGGACAGCTATGGATTCCCACATCGGAAAACTGGCGTCATTGAGAAGGGGCCAGAGGTCTCCGCCAGTCATCGCAATGACACTATCGTCCAGAACCTTTAACGTAGGCCCGACAACCGTTGCCTCGAGGACCGCTTCCCCTTCAGTATTTCCAACCAGAGCATTCGCAAGCCGATAGGCAAAAGAATCGACAACGCCGCAGATGGGAACACCGAATTGCTGATAGCCAAACCGACCCCTGTCTTGAACCGTGGTGTAAGCTCCAGGTTGGATAACTTCAAAGATCTCCATCTCAGGCTTTCCCCTAACCGCTACCCGCGACCTCCTGGAACTCCTCTTTGGAGATCCTTTTGAACCTCAAATAATCCCCAGGCTTCAGAAGTATGGGTCGAGAACGACTCGGATCGTAGAGTTTTATCGGTGTTCTTCCGATAAGCTGCCACCCTCCCGGACTGTCGATCGAATAGATGCCCGTCTGGTTATTGGCGATACCCACTGAACCAGCCGGGACTAACTGGCGTGGATTTTCAAGCCTCGGCGTGAATATCCGCTCCGACAGTCCGCCCAGAAATGGGAATCCAGGTGTGAACCCGATCATGTAGATGAGATAGTTCCCGGAGGTGTGAATCTCGATAACNNGGAATCTCAGTTGTCTCGGGTGGAGGGATCGCTGATCTGTCCAGGCTCTTTTCTCGATCCGCAATCTCCTCTCTCAACCTGTCAACGTTGGTCTGGATCGGATCGTAGAACACGAGAACGGACCGGTAGGTCGGAATAACCTCAATGACTCCCCTTATCGGCCCCTTCTCCAGGGATAGGAAGAGCTCTCTCACCCTCCGGTTGATCTCCGGGTCGATGGTCGCACCAAATTCGACTAAGAGACCCCTATCTCCTGCGAGGAGAAATCGAGGGTTATCATACATGGTCCCTGACTCCTGGACGACCTTGATCAAACGATATTGGACAAGGAGGTGACCTCCACACCCGCCTCGGTGAGTGTCTCCCTGATTTTTTTGACCAGGTTAACTGCACCTGGTGTGTCTCCGTGCACGCATAGGGTCTGCGTCTTAAAGGGGATCTCCGTGCCATCAATCGCGACCACTTTTCCCTCTTTGGCCATCATTAAGGCTCTTTGGGCCACCACGTCTGGATCCTTGATCACCGCCCCAGGTTGTCTCCGAGAAACCAGTGTCCCCTCTGGTGTGTATGCTCTGTCAGGAAAAGCCTCATAAGCTACTTTCAAACCTACCGTCTCGCCAATCTTCGTCATCTTTTCGCCCTTCGCTCCGGCCAGTGCGACAAAAATGAGATCCTTATCGACACTGGCAATGGCCTCCACAATAGCCTTTGATATC
>WVXP01000187.1:9228-9791 GCA_011773445.1 Pseudomonadota bacterium
CAACGCGCCGATTTGATAAATGATATACCCCTTTAGCTCGGCCAAGGTCGCATCGACATTTCGTCTCCCAAAACCCATTAAATCTGGGAAGCCAGGATGGGCCCCCACGGATACCCCATGATCTCGCGCCAAAGAGATTGTCCGTTCCATAACCAGTGGGTCACCGGCGTGATATCCACAGGCAATATTGGCCGACGTGATGTATTTGATCACCTCTTCGTCTAAGCCCAATTTATAGGCACCAAAACTCTCGCCCATATCACAGTTCATATCCATCTTCATTTCTCGGCCTTTCCCTCCAGTTTGTTCCCGACCATCTTTGTACAAAAGGACTGAAATGTCAAGAGAATTCTGGTTGGGCGGTGAGAAGGGAGAGAGATCACAATCACAGGGAGTGTAAGAGGCGTCTCTCAGGTTTCGTCAGCCTTTTCAATATTACAGAGCAAAACCCGGAGGTTCGTGGCACCCACCGCTGGATCGCACGTGTCGTAGGCGTTGTCAGTTAGGATATTGATATTGGAACGGTCCCAGCCCAGATCTTTCTCCATCTCCGGAAACCACCA
>WVXP01000185.1:0-463 GCA_011773445.1 Pseudomonadota bacterium
TGAATGGCCCAGAAAAGATTGACCGCTGTGGGTCTGGCGCGCCCCATCCTCTCACACAAGTGCCGAAACTGATCGAGGAAGCTATCCATGCTCTCGACTTTAATTTTCGTTGCCCCTAAAGCAAGACCCGCGGCTGCCGTGACCCCGATCGCAGGGGCTCCCCGGACCGCCATATCTCGGATCGCATTCACGACCGACTCAAAATCCCAACATTCGAGGTATACCTCTTTGTGAGGAAGCAGTCTCTGATCGAGGAGAACGACATGATCGTCTTTCCATTCAATTGTCTTAAAGGACATAAACCTCGTATTCCTTTTTCCTTCCTGCTATTGCTCTAGTTTCTTCCTGAGAACCTCATTCACCATCTGGGGGTTGGCCTTCCCTCGGGTCTGTTTCATCACCTGGCCCACAAAAAAGCCGAAGAGTTTCTCCTTCCCCTTGCGGTAAGCCTCGACGAGGTCGG
>WVXP01000185.1:494-7484 GCA_011773445.1 Pseudomonadota bacterium
CCCTTCTCTTTGACGACGGTCGAGGCATCTTTTCCCGTTTTGTACATCTCCTCAAATACGGTCTTGGCGATCTTTCCACTGATGGTTCCGTCCTTGACCAGCTGGAGCATCCCTGCGAGAAGATCCGGCGTGACGGGTGACTCGGTAATCTCCCTGCCGTCGCTGTTCAGTGCTCCGAGGAGATCTCCCATAACCCAATTGCTGACCGCCTTGGGCTCTCGAAAAATCCCCACACATGCCTCATAGTAATCAGCCAGGGCTTTGGAACTTGTCAGAACCCCGGCATCGTATTCTGGAATCTGATACTCTCTCACAAACCGACTCCGCTTTTCCATAGGCAATTCCGGAAGACTCTTCCTGATCTTTTCGATCCAATCGTCGTCGATCACCAGAGGAACCAGATCTGGGTCAGGAAAGTAGCGGTAGTCGTGGGCCTCCTCCTTTCCCCTCATGGAAACCGTAATTGAACGGTGAGGATCCCACAGCCGTGTCTCCTGAACCACCGCTTCCCCGGCCTCTAATAAATCAACCTGGCGCTCTATCTCATAATCCAGGGCCTTTTCCACGTGGCGGTAGGAGTTCATGTTTTTCAGCTCCGTACGCGTCCCAAAAGCCTCTTCCCCCACGGGACGAACCGAGACATTGGCATCGCATCGAAGGCTCCCTTCTTCCATCTTTCCGTCACAGATCTCGAGGTACTGGAGGATACTGCTCAGCGTCCGGAGATAGGCGGCTGCTTCCTGAGCGGTTCGTATGTCGGGGTCGCTGACAATCTCGATCAGGGGAACCCCCGTCCGGTTGAAGTCGACATAACTAAATTGGCTCGTCTCCATCGACTCGTCCTCATGGACGAGTTTCCCGGCATCCTCTTCCATATGGACCCGGATGATGCCGATTCTCCTGGTCTGCCCGTTCGTCAGGATCTCCACATGACCATTCTCAGCCAGAGGCATCTCATATTGGGATATCTGATATCCCTTTGGAAGATCTGGATAGAAATAGTTCTTTCTCGCAAAAAGACTCTTCCGGGCGATCGTGCAATGGGTCGCAAGCCCCATTTTGATGGCGAACTCCACAGCCTTTTGATTCACCACCGGAAGAGATCCTGGAAGGCCCGTACAGACCGGGCAGGCATGGGAATTGGGATCAGCTCCGAAGGCTGTGGAACAGGAGCAGAAGATCTTCGACTCGGTGAGCAACTGTGCATGCACCTCAAGTCCAATGATCGCCTCGTAGTCCATCCTCTTCCTTCCCCCGATCGAACTGTAGAACCCCACATAATTAACCGAATTTTCAAGGACTTGTCAAACCGGGGAGTTTCATGCTGTTCGAGTCGTTCGACCGCTTCGCTCGTTCGAACGTTTTGACGCCTCGAGCCCGATGCTCCTTTCTTGACAAAACCATGCCCTGTCCATTACCTTGGGGTGAAATTCCACTGAAGGAGAGGATGGGCCATGCGAAACCTTATGATCGGTTTGGCGCTTTTCTTGATCCTATTTCATTTCGTCACCGCCCGCGCTCAAGAGAAAACATCTGAACCGCAATCCATCAGACTCACGCTCGAGGAGGCCGTCTTGGTGGCTTTGTCCAAAAACATCGATGTCAAGATCGAACGGCTCCAGCCCCAAATCGCAGAAACCGACATCGAGGCACAGGAATCGGTGTTCAACCCGAGGGTGAGGACAGAAATTTCCGAAGCTTCAACGAAGGAGCAGACTAGCGTTGCCCCTTTCCTCACGGGGAATGTCGAGCCTTTCTCCATCTCCACTGGCATCGATGCAAGCATAGAGAAGAAATTCACCACCGGCGCCACGGCGGAGCTTAAGCTCGACAACAATCGGCTCAGTTCCAATTCCTTTGTCCAGCGGTTCAACCCCTCCTGGGCAACTGACCTCACCCTTTCGGTTGTTCAGCCTCTTCTCAAGGACGCTGGCCGCAATTTCAATCTGGGCCAGATTGTGATTGCAAAGAACAACAAAGATATCTCGGACATTCAATTCAGGAAACGGGTTATCGATGTCATCACCGCGGTCAAGGAGGCTTACTGGGACCTTGTCCGTGCGATTGAGCGTCTCGATGTGGCAGAACAGTCCGTAGAGCTGGCTCAAGACCTCCTGGAGATCAACAGGGCCAAGGTCGAGGTCGGCCAGCTTGCTCCGATCGATGTCGTTGAAGCAGAAGCGGGAGTCGCAGCAAGAGAAGAAGCCGTCATTCTGGCCGAAGATGCCATTGGTGACGTTGAAGATCGTTTAAAGGCCCTCCTCAACCTAGATGGTCGTTCTCCGCTCCTGACCCAGTCCATCACGCCGGTCGATCGGCCCATGGACGCCAGAATCGGCTTTTCTCTGGCCGAGGAAATCAAGACGGCCCTGGCGAATCGACCCGACTACCTTCAGACGAAGACAGAACTGGAGAATCGAATTGTCAATCTGAAACTAGCCAAGAATCAAGTCTGGCCCCGAGTTGACATGGTTGCCAGCGCGGGAGTCAACGGCCTAGGCGGGAGCTATGACGACGCTTTTGACGAGATGGATGGGGANNGCCAGAAGCCAACTGGTTCGCCGCAGGTTAGAGCAACAGCAAACCGAGCTCAGGCTCTCTGATCTCGAGAAGAATATCGCCCTTGAGGTGAGGGAGGTAGTCAGAGAGGTGGAGACCAGTTTTAAGAGAATCCGGACGACCCGGGTGTCCCGACGGTTGGCTGAAAAAAAGCTGGAAGCCGAGCAGGCCAAGTTTGAGGTCGGGATTTCCACAACCAAAGATGTTTTGGATTTCCAGGTTGACCTGGCCGTTGCCCGGAGCCGAGAGGTGGAAGCCCTGATCGACTACAACAAAGCTCTTGTCCGACTCTATCAAACGGTGGGGACCACCCTGGAACAAAGCGGCATCGCAACGGACATATTAGGCTCAAATCAGGGGTAGTATGTCTCAAGAAGCCACAAAGAATCACTTCTGCCTGCTCCAGGAGGGAAGGACCCGAATTCTCATCGATCCGAATTTCCGGTCATGGTTGCGGGAATTGGGGTTCCAGGGGGTTGGGGAGATCATCGAAAAAACAGAGATCGATCCAGACCGTGGCGGGAGGCATGGGCTTCGCGTTTTCTCCCCGAACGGAAGGTCTGACAAACGTGTTATCATCCGCCGCTACGGCCGGGGCGGGCTGCTGCGCCGCCTCCTGGGGAACAGCTTTCTTTTTGGATCGAGGCCCTTCCGTGAGATCTTGATCACCCATGAGGTCAGAAAACGGGGAGTCCCAACCGCACAGGCAGTCGCAGCCCTCCATCATCGGGTTTGGGGGCCTCTCTATCGAGGCGACCTGGTCACAGTGGAGATTCCCGACACGAAAGACCTGGTCTCGCTCTTTTCAAGTTTCGGCGGACGCCCTTCAAGGGAGGCGAACATCCTGAAGCGAGAGATCGCTCGGGAGGCAGGCCGCACCATCCGATTCATGCACGACCGTGGCATCTATCACGGCGATCTGAACCTGAAAAACCTTCTGGTTCAGACCTCGAGTCCTGATGGCCCGAGGGTCTACATCGTGGATTTCGACCGCTCGAAAATCTCGGGGAGTCTTTCACCGAGAAAGAAAATGAAAAACATCCTCCGCCTCGACCGATCGGCAGAGAAGTTGAAGACTCAGGGAATCCCCATCAAGTATACGGACAAGATCCGCTTTTTCCATGCCTACGCGCAGGGGGATAATGTGCTGATACAGTCCCTGAGGCGCTACGTAAAAACTTACCGCCTTCGCGCTTGGCGGTACCGCCTCGGATGGTCTGCCGACCAATTGCTCAACCCTTCATCCCGCCCGTGAGAGATTTCTGAAAAAGCCGCTCTTCGCTGTTCAAAACCTTTTTTCGACAATTCTAAAGCTCGACTTCATTGCAAATGTACCCTGCGGGCCACTTCGTGTCAAAACTCGGCCTTTCATAGAATCACTAGCTTCTCTCGCCCGCTCTCCCCCCGCAGATTCCTGCGGAGGCTCGATCGAGCTCGCAGAGTTCACAGAGCGAGAAGATTGATGCATCAGATTTTTGGCCTAATTTTCTGAGAGGAAAAATTAGGCCAAGTAATCTCCTCTGGATTGGCCTCTCACCAATCCAGAGGAAGTTCCCTCTGAGGCTCCGCGTGCTCTGTGAGAGATTGTGGAACCGTCAAATCTACTATGCTACTTTTAGCAAAGAATCTTGATTCGCGCTCAGAGCTCCCTTTTCAGGTTTTTAGAGGTCTCTGAGAGGAAAATAGCGCAAAATAGGCTCCGACTGCTTCCTTCAGCGAAGCCTCTTGGTTCCAGAAAAAGTGGTCTGCATCAGGAATGACCTTCAAAGCCTTGGGCCCCTGCAAGGAGTCGAACCATTCCCGCAGCCGTCCTGGGGGGCAGAAGAGGTCTTCTGATCCAGCGATGAAGAGCTTCCTTTTGGCGCATTCCCTCAAGAATTCGAAATCGTAAAGAGCCAAAGGCGGTGCAACACCAACAAATCCATCGATCCTATCATCCACTGAAGCAACATTTAGCCCGACATGAGCACCAAAAGAATAGCCACCCACATGAACCCCTCTCGGATTCACGTAACCTCCGAGCGCATCGATGGCAGCCTCAACATCGAGCCTCTCTTCGGTACCACCGCCGAAACGCCCTTCGCTCTTCCCAACACCCCTGAAATTAAAACGAATCGTGGAAATGCCCTGGGCCTGGAAAGCCGTTGCCATTGCGGAGACAACATTGTTATCCATATTCCCGCCATACTCAGGATGGGGATGGCACAGGACAAAGGCGTCTCCCCTTGGGTCTCCTCTCCATAAAAGCCCCTCTAGTTGAAGACCGCCTGATTTGAAAACAACCGGTTCTTCTGTTTTTGCAGCTGACATGAGGGCGGGAAAACTCGCGTAATTATGATAGGGCAAGGATCATCATGACAAATGACAAAGCCCAAAGTCCAAATAAATTCCAAATGCCAAATAGCAAATTGGGACCGTTTGGGCATTCGAATCATGGAGATCTCGATTGGTCTGGCTACTCACCCATAAAGTTATTTGCGAATGAGATCTAAGCATTTTGGCATCTAATCATTGGAATTTCAATTGACATTTGACATTAAGAATTGTGGTTTCGTTTGGCATTTGGACTTTGACATTTGAGATTAAGAACTGTGGCTTCAGACAACCGTCCGTCTCTTGGGAATGGTGATACCTAGCTTCTTGATTTTGTAGTTAATCACCCTCCCGCTAATACCGAGCAGTTCGGCGGCATCCTTTTGGACCCAATTGCACTTTTTCAGTGCGTCGATGATGAGCTGTCTCTCATGTTCCCGAAGGACAGTTCTCTGAGAGGGAGTCTCCACCTGGAGTTTCTCCTCCATAGGCCTCTGGAAGTCCGTCAGAATGAGGTCATTTCGGGTCAGATGGTCATCTCTTGCCATGACGACCGCCGCCTCAATCACATTCCTCAATTCCCGAACGTTCCCCGGCCAGTGATATTTCAGAAACAAGCTCATCACATCTCGATCAACGGCTGAGACACGCTTTTCCATCTTTTTTGAGAATTCCTTCAGAAACTCGCTGGCGAGAAGCGGGATGTCCTCCTTTCGCTCCCTCATCGGAGGTATAATCATGTTAAGGACGCTCAACCTGTAGAAGAGATCCTCTCGGAACTCCCCCTCCCTGACCATTTCTCTCAGGTTCTTGTTGGTGGCTGCGATGACCCGACAATCGACTTTCTTGACCCGAACGTCCCCGACCGGCTTGATCTCGCCCTCCTGGAGCACTCTGAGGAGCCGAGTCTGCATCTCTGCACTGATGTTGCTGATTTCATCCAGGAAGATGGTTCCTTGGTGGGCCACCTCAAACAATCCTTTTTTGGTGTAGTTGGCACTCGTAAAGGCTCCTTTGATGTGGCCGAACAATTCGCTCTCAAGCAGGTTCTCCGGAGTCGCTCCGCAATCAACAGTCACAAAATTCTGGTCCTTCCTGCTCCCCTCATAGTGGATCACCCGGGCCATAAGTTCCTTCCCAGTTCCGCTCTCTCCCTCGATCAGAACAGTTGAATCGCTTTCGATCACCCTTTCGAGCAGACTCAAAAGGGATCTCATCTTGGCGCTCTTCGCACAGAAGGCGCTGAAGTTATATTTCCCTTCGATCTGCTGTCTCAGCTCCTCGACCTTTGATGTCAATTTCGTCTGTTCCATAGCACGCTCGACGCGAAAGACGAGTTCTCTGCTATCGAACGGCTTGGTCATATAATCAAACGCTCCATCCTTTATCGCGGCGACCGCACTGTCGATTGTGCCGTGGGCCGTCAAAAAAATCGTTTGGAAGTGGCTGTTCGAGGTCTGAATCCTCCTCATCAGCTCCAAGCCATCCATCTCTGGCATCTTCATGTCCAAGATCATGACATCGTAGTGGTTTCCACCCCATCGCTTGATCGCCTCAGGCCCATTCGAAGCCACATCAACGTCAAAGTTCTCTGACTGTAAACGGGTTCGAACCACATGGAGAATGTTAGTATCGTCGTCAACGACCAAAATCCGTCCGCGTGTCATAAGACTCTTCCCTCCTAACTCAGCTCAATTCCTCTCGCTTTTTCTTGATTTCTCTGTGGATATCCTCAAGCTTCTTGATCTGCAGTTTGAATTTCTCGATCTCTTTGTTTTTCTTTTGAACCGAACTTTTCAACGCTGCGATCTCCTCATTCTTCGCCAAGAGCTCCTTCTTTTGTTCCTTGAGGAGTCGTTCCTTTTCACCGGTATTGGACTTTTCCAAATCGACTTGTTTCCGAATCGATTCGATATCCTTCTGCAGCGATCCTGTCACTGCCATTGCATCAGACAGGCCCGCGGCGACATACTCAGAGATCTGACTAAACTCACCCCCGGGAAATCCCTGGCTCACGTCCCGAAAGACCCTCCGAGCTTCAGCCCATCTGTTCTTGTCGTCCTGGTCGAGAAGAAAAGCGAAACCCTTAAAGAACAAAGCTCTTTCCTTCAGAGACGG
>WVXP01000185.1:7534-9690 GCA_011773445.1 Pseudomonadota bacterium
CGGCACATCCCTGGCCCAGGAGCGTGAACCCTAAGACAACGAGAAGCACCAAAATAAAAATGGATCGGTACCCTTTGCTCCCAAAACTGATCTTTCCGGGATCTATCATCACACTCTCCTTACTTCTGGGTGGGCAGCGTAAAGTGGAAGAAGGTCCCCTCATCTGGGCTGCTGGTAAACCAGATATTCCCCCCATGGGCTTCGACAATGCGCTTTGAAATACTGAGACCTAATCCGCTTCCCTTAGCCTTGCCGCTCTTGCCGGCTCTGGCCTGATAGAATTTGTCGAATATGTATCGCTTCTCGTCGTCCTTGATTCCCTCGCCATTGTCGCAAACCGTGACCCTCACATATTTTTGATTGCCTTTGGAGCTTTTGGCCTGCCTCCCGTCCTCCCCGCCCCGACCGTCTGAAACATCGGCGATGATACAGATTTTGCCTCCAGAGGGGGTGAACTTGATCGCGTTGTCAATCAAATTGGTCAGGACCTGATCAACCCGAATACCATCTGCCAGAACCAGAGGAAGGTGCGGTGAGAGGGCAACTTCAGCTTCGATTCTCTTTTCGAGAAGGAGAGGCTTAATCTTGGTCAGGTTCTTCTCGATGACCTCCTTGACGTCGAGGGGCAATTTCTCGATTGGCAACCGACCCGCCTCAAGGCGAGAAAGATCGAGCAGTTCATTGACAAAGAGAATCATCCTCTCAACCTCCTGGCTGAGAATGCCGAGAAACTCTCTCTGCTTCTCACCGATCTTTCCCAGGATCTCGTCCTTCAAGAGACTGACAGCCTCCCGCATGACGCTCAGAGGCGTTCGGAGTTCATGGGAAACCAGAGAGATAAAATCAGACTTTAACTCATCGAGTTCCTTCAGCCTCGCCCCCATCTCATTGAAACTACGAGCAAGGGCTCCAAACTCATCCTGCGAATCGATGGGGACCTGATGGTCAAACTCCCCTTCTGAAACGTGGTGAGTGGCCCGATCAAGCAACTGGATCGGTCTCGTGATCGTCCGACTCAAATAGAAATAAATCAAAACACCAATCACGATCGATAGGCCACTGATGACCACAGCAATCTTCTCTGCTGTCGCCCCTTTCGTCTCCAGTTGCGACAGGCTGGCATGGATGTTCTTTTCGTTGACCAAAAGGGCCTCGTCGACCGAGGCGATGATCCGATCGACAAGATCCTCATTCAGGGGGGAGACCGATTCGAGCCTCCTGATGCTTTCATCTCCGCCTTCCGAAATGGCATTGCGAAAAATGTATTGGTACGTTCCAAATAAGCCGCCCGTTTTTTCGATGATCTCAGCCACATCAGCATCTGTGACCAGACGTCTCAAGCTCCCGAGGGTCATCCCGAACTCTTCCGCAGAATCTGTGAATACCTGATGATATTCCTCATCCTTGAGGAGAACGAGTTTCTTCTCACTCTCTTGCATCGACAAAACCAATTCCTGGAGCTTCTTTCCCTGGGACTTGATCGTGTCGTTTCGAAAGACCAGCCCCTCTGAAATCCGATTCAGCTGGTATATCGTACTAACCGAGAATACGCTCACGACGAGGACCATAAATATGATCATGAAACTCCCGATGAGCATCTTCTTCGGAATGGTGATTCTCATCACGGCCTTCCGAACAGAGAATCTTATCCCTCCCAGGGTAACCGAGGGGGCCAATCTTCTAACAGTTTTGTAAAAACTGGGTAGTAAGAGTAAAACAGGTTTACAATTTTGTCAATCACAAAGGCGATGACGTTCGCTCAGGTGGGTTTTACTCCAATTTGAGGCATTACTCTAGAAAGCACCCCTTCACGCTTCCTGAATATCAGGAACCGCTGAGGGCGGTCAAAATAAAACATCCTCCGCCACTGGAGAAATCGCTCGAACCCCCGGTTCCCCCAACAGGATCCGATTCGGCTGGAACGGTTGTGCCAGAAACCTCTCCAGAGAAATCACTCTCATTCCCTACCGTGTCGTACGCAGTGATGGCAATATAATACGTCGTGTCCTCCAGGAGGTTGCCGAGGCTGTAATGGGTTGCCTTCCCAACATCGACGAAATTGATATAGTCTCCGGATTCTAGCCCGTAATAGACCCTGTATCCTGCAAGATCGGGTTCGGTATTCGGATCCCAGGCAAGATCCAAGTAGCTGGCCT
>WVXP01000185.1:9710-11347 GCA_011773445.1 Pseudomonadota bacterium
CCTCCCTCGTCCGGTCCGGGTCTCTTTTCCCGGAGCCGGTGCAACAAAAGCAAAAAAGATGCCCAAAGGGCCACAAAGATGAGGAATTTTTTTCCACGAAAATTCGTTTTGAACTCAGTAGCTTACCGATAAGACCCCACATCTCTTCATTGTAGTTCGATCCCAGCTCCGGCCCTGAGGTTTCAATAAGGAGATATAGATTACAAAAATGTATTTTCCTACAAATAGCCCAGCTCTTCCAGCCGCTTCCGAATTGTCTCTTCGTCCTCCTCCGAGTAGTCCTGGCCTTGATCAGGAAGCTCTTTCTCTCGACCGGTGGCCTCCGTCATTCCCACGGGTTTGAGAATGGATCGACCAATCATATCAGGAGGAATGGAGAGTCCAAAGATGTCGAGAATCGTCGGGGAAACATCATACACCGAGAGGCCATCCACCTTTTCTCCAGTCTCCAAACCAACCTCGGTAAGCCTAACCGGATCCGTTTTGAGAATGAAAATCCCGTCCTCAGCATGGTTGGCATCATCGGGCCCTGTGTCATTCTCGTGGATGTGAACTTTTCTGTTACCGACCGTTCCAGCCCCTCTCCAGTTGAGATCACCGAAGTAAACAATGAGATCCGGTGCGATGTTCTTAACGGAACGGTAGACATCCTCGGGTTTAAAAACCCGGGTTCCAATGGGTCGACCATCCTCATCTCCCAGGGACTCAAGCTCCTTTTTAAGATGATCTCGGAAGGCTTCATACTCTCCCTCGGGGATTAATCCTTCAGGCTCCCTACCCCGGACATTTAGAAAGATCCTGGAGTAATATCCCCCCTCTCCCCAGGCCCGCGTCTTTTCCCAGTCGATCATCTCGCCCGTGAGAGCAGTCGGTTTATCCACGGTAACCTTCAAGTGGAGGTAGCCTTGTTTCAAGAGCCAATCATTGACACATACGGCTCCGTCCATGTTCTTGGCTCCGTGATCAGAGACGACCATGACCGTTGTGTCCGAATCGATCGCCTTCAGGAGATCCCCAATCTCCCGGTCAACGTACTGGTAGAATTCTTTGATGGCGGTTTCATATCGGTTTCCTGGCCGGTACAGACGGTGACTTTTCTCCTGATATCGCCAGAATCCATGATGCATTCGGTCGATCCCCATCTCAACGAACATAAAAAAATCCCAGGGGCTTTGCCGGAGATAGTGCTTCACAACCCTGAAACGTCCCCTCGTCATCCGATAGATCTGATCCATCAACCCGTCTTTGTCATGGGTCCGGAAATTCTCGACGTCGATGATATACTCCCCATTGGCGATCCGATCGAGTTCCTCCTTCACCACCGAGGGATAGGTATATTCGGCTGATTTGGTGGGTGTCAGAAAAGATGAGACCATGATTCCCCTGAGGGGCTTGGGTGGGAAGGTCTGGGGAATCCCAATCAGGATCGAGGTAAACCCCGTCTCCTCCAAATAGTTCCACACCAATTTTTCCTTGACATGAGAAGCATTGGCAAAATAAAGCGCCTCATAGCCGTAACTCTTTCGGTTCCGAAAACCATAGAACCCGAGCTGGCCCGGGTCCTTGCTCGATAGCATCGATGTCCAGGCAGGAACGGTAATGGGCGGGATCGTGCTTTGGAGTTCTCCCCATATCCC
>WVXP01000185.1:11405-11813 GCA_011773445.1 Pseudomonadota bacterium
AAAGGCCTCACCTCTCTTGATGATTCTCTCCTCCTCCAGAAAGGCAATCACCTCGTCGACACTCTCGGCGACACTTTGCCTGTCCGTTTGTAGGATGATCTCTGGCCTCTCTGGCTCCTCATAGGGGGCAGATATGCCGGTGAATTCGGGAATCTCACCGGCTCTCGCCCTCCGATAGAGCCCCTTGACATCTCGCTTCTCACAAACCTCGAGATCACAGCGGCAAAAGACCTCGATAAATTCGCCATCTCTTGCGAGATCTCGCGCCCTTTTTCGGTCGGCTCGATAGGGCGATATGAAGGCCACCATGTTGATCACACCCGCGTCGCTGAAGAGTCTCGCCACTTCTCCAATTCTCCGGATGTTTTCGTTTCTGTCTTCGGGTGAAAAGCCTAGGTCTCTGTTGAG
>WVXP01000185.1:11850-12376 GCA_011773445.1 Pseudomonadota bacterium
CTTCTGGACCTCATTGGCGATGGTTGACTTTCCCGAACACGAAATGCCCGTAAACCAGAGGGTGACCCCCCGATGGCCGGCCAATAGCTCCCGGTTCTCTTTGGTCACGGCGCCATGATGCCACGTGATATGTTTGCTCTTCGGTCTCTTCATCATCGGTTCCTTTCTAAGATTTTTCCCTCAACCCCTTGTAGTAATCGATGAGGATTTCCAGGACTTCTGGCCGGCTGAATTCCGAAGGCGGCATCTCGCCCTCGGAAAGCATCCGCCGAAGCTCGGTCCCACTGATGAGGCACCGGTCTTCAGGGCCATGGGGACAGGACTTCAAAGAGGCCATCCCCTGGCATTTGTAACAGTAAAAGGTCCAGTCAATTTTCAGAGGTTTGATCTCGAGATCCTGAGGATCAAGAGCTTCGAAAATCTCCTGAGCTTCAAAGGGGCCGTAGTAATCCCCCACCCCGGCGTGGTCACGCCCCACAATGAGATGGGTGCAGCCGAAGTTTTGCCGAATCACCGCGTGAAGCAG
>WVXP01000185.1:12394-12943 GCA_011773445.1 Pseudomonadota bacterium
GATCGAGGAGAACCTCATAACATCGCATCCGCACCTCAGCCGGAATGTCATCCTCCTTCAGGGCTCCGACGAGGGGATGGATAAAAAGCCCGTCACTGACCTCCAGGGCGATCTTCGTACAGTACTCATGGGATCGGTGCATGGGATTTCGTAATTGAAAGGCAGCCACCTCGGCCCATCCTCTCTCGGCAAATAAAGCTCGCGTTTCATAAGGCCTGCCAAAGTACTCACCAAAGCGATCTGGATAGTCCCCCTCACTCAAAGCCTTCACGGGTCCACCCATGAGGATCTCCCCCTGCTGAAAGAGTTTCTCAACCCCCGGATGGGCGCGATCGGTCGTCCGGAAAACCGATTCCGCCTCCGCCTCCTTGTCGTAGGTGAATTTCTCCTGGACCTCCATGGTCCCCATGATCTCGTGGCTCTCGCTTTCGACAAGAGCCACCTCGTCTCCCTCCTTAAGCGTATCTGCCACCTTTTTTGTAAGGGAGAGCGTAATGGGAATGGGCCAGAATGTCCCATCCGCAAGATGCATCTCCTTCACGACTTTCA
>WVXP01000185.1:12974-16583 GCA_011773445.1 Pseudomonadota bacterium
CTTCTGCTCTTGCTTTTTCCTTGGCCAACGGTTCTCCAGAAAGCAGAAGGGGCGTCAGCCTGCCACCGTGGGGAGGAATGAGTCTGTCCATCGTGGAATCCTTTCTAAACTTAAAAGTGTACACGCCCGGTTTCTCAACCTCAAGGTTTTTCCCGGGGTTTTCATATCGTGATCAACATATTTCCTCATTTTGGATGCTGACTCCTGCAGGGTTTATCGATTTCGGTTATGGATCTTCAACCGGAGAGCCACTAGAAACAAAAAGGCGCCCATACCGTTTGCGATCGTATCAAAAACATCAGCCTCGCGCCAGGGTAGAAAATACTGATGGATCTCATTGAGGGCTCCGTAGGAAAAGGAAATCGCAAAGGCGACCCCCAGTACATATCCTTTCAGCGCATTCGTCTCGTGAAGCGCAAGGTATATCAGGCATGCCAGGACACCATAGGCGACCAAGTGGGTCAATTTGTCAAGGGCGGAAAATGACGGAACCTCGATTTCTATCGGAATCGATGAAACGTAGAATAAGAACCCCATATAGATCATTGAAAGGATCGAATAGAGGTATAGTCTTTTGCGAATCATCCCCACGGACTCAGATGGACTTCCCCGATTGTGGCTGGGCTATCGTCCCTGAGAGGAACATTTGAGAAATATATCAGCTATCTCACAACACTACCGGATAATCAAGACACGTGCTCTTTACACTTTTGGGGAAGCGGCGGGGTGGTTTTGAGGGGGTGGTTTCTCCCAAATCCCTGGGGCTTCTGCGAGTGAAACTGTGGGAGCGTCTGAACGCCTCTCCCTGTGCCTCATCGAGGAGACATTCCGGCCTCTTTTTTCCATGGCTCCAGTGAAAGCTATTTCTTGAAACGAAGCCCCGAAACGGTAGAAATGAAGCATCCGCTAAAATCTTCAGAAGAGCCCGAACCTGAAGAAGATGGATCCGTTCCAACACCCGATGGATCGAGAATCATTCCATCGGCATACCCATCATCGTCGCCGATTCCACCATCGACCAGGGTAATCGTCAACTGGTCTCTCGCTGCATTGAAGGCGGTGTAGCGGTTGTAGTTTTTCCAGCCACTCAAGGGAACGTATTTGTACAACTTGTAGCTACGAGGGACCGGCTCCGGAAAGTAAAACGTCACGTATGCCCCGCCACCCACACCTTTGGGTTTCACTTTGATGTCGACCATCCCGTAAATCATCTTATTTGGTCTGTTCTTACCATCGGGGATCGCAGTGGGATCGACTGGCTCCAGGCTCACACAGCTCGCGTCGCCATCAACTTTCAGGCCCATACTCTCATCGGTCGGTGTTTTGAAAGTGATCACATCCGATGGGAAACCCGTGATTCCGTTATCTCCGACCGTTACCGAGACCTCGTCGCTATCTCGAAGACCGTCTTTGTCCTTTACCGCCAGTCGGAAGGAGAGAAGCACGCCACCCACATCAACGGGCGGTGTCACAAAGGCCGGTGCGACCAGGGTCGGATCCGAAAGGGTCACAGGGATGCCCGAGGTCTGTTCCCAGAGATAAGACTCAATCCCATCGTCGGGATCTGAGGAACTGGAGCCATCAAGTGCGACCGTTGTCCCTTCCTCCACGGTTTGATTTGGACCGGCGTTGGCCACAGGGGGAGTGTTCACCGAGCTGATGTTGACGAAACAGGTGTCTGTCGATTGGAGACCGCCTGTATCTGTAACCGTCAACCGGAAAGTCAAAGACGCCCCAACCGACCCCCCATCCGGCGCTGTAAAGGTCGGCTTGACGACGGTCGGGTCAGACAGAGTCACCGAAACACCGGTTGTCTGCTCCCAGAGGTATGTGGCAATTCCATCATCGGGATCTGAAGAATAGGAGCCGTCCAGAGTAACCGTAACCCCCTCACTCACCGTCTGAACTGCACCCGCATCCGCGATAGGTGGAAGATTACCCGAGGTCACATTCACAATGGAGCTGTCCGTTGATGGCTGGCCGCCATGGTCCGTGACCGTTAATCTAAACGTGAGGGATGCGCTGCCTGAACCCACTTTCGGGGCCGTAAAAGTCGGCTTCACCGCGGTCGGATCAGAGAGGGTCACAGGAGTGCCAGTCGTCTGCGCCCATGAATAGAAAGCAATTCCGTCGTCTGGATCTGAAGAGTTCGACCCATTCAATGTGACCGTTACGCCCTCAGCCACGGTCTGATCCGGGCCGGTATTTGCCGTGGGAGGAGCGTTCCACGGGTCAGTCCCATCCAGGTATTCCTGAAGGTTTGTAACACCATCCCCGTCGACGTCCCCATTCGCATCAGATGAATTCAGGGGATTGAGCCCACATTGAGTCTCCCAACCATCAGGCATCTGATCGGAATCGGTGTCCCATTTGGTTGGGTTCGCTCCCCCCTCATACTCTCCCAGGTTNNTAGCCTATTTCCCACCCGTCAGGTAGACCATCAAGATCGACGTCAGCACTCCCCTCTGCGACACCGGCACCTGAGATTTCACTGGAGTAACCGCTCTCATTCTGATACGTGTCATAAGCAGTCGCAGCAATGTAATACGTGACTCCGTCGAGAAGACCGTCCAGTCGGTAGGCTGTGGCATTTCCAACGTCGATGGAATGGGCGTACTGTCCAGACGCTGTCCCGTAATATATCCGGTATCCGGCCAGGTCAGGCTCTGTGTTCGAATCCCAGGCAAGATCTAAATACGCAGCCTCAGCAGGGGTTATAAGTAAAAGGAAAATATAGAATGACAGGAACTTTCTCACGTCTCTCCTCCTCCTGGAGATCTCCCCATCCGCAGGGTGATCTGGGTCAAAAGCAAGACAGATGCCGGAATGGGAATAAAGAAAGAAGAGAGTCGTTAGTCAAAAAGCCTCATAATATCAGCTTGTTAGCTTTGGAAAAAATTCCTGTCATCCAAGCACTCTGAACTTCCCTTCAAAATTAATTCAATAACGAAATCCCGATTACGGATGTGTAACCATTTGTAATACAAAAAGCTCGTCCTCCCAAAAGGAGAACGAGCTCTGAATCAACGGTAGAACCTCGGGTAGCATTGACAAGCTAGCGAGTCACCACCTGCGGCTCACCCGCCAGTTTAGATATGCCTCGCGCATTCTTCTCAACCCATCCTTTTTATAGGCCATCTTGTGGTTGTCCCGCGGTTTGCCGTCTTCGATCTTTACTGGCGATCCTCAGTCAGCCGTCGTCGGTCTTTCCTAATCAACTCCTAGCGAGTCGACCTCCGGATCGAACTTGAGGGACCTCCTCTTTCGAAAGGCCTTGATAAACTTCCTCCTCAGATCGTGGTTTCCATTTTTTATCAATCTTTTATCAATACATTCAGGACAAATCGTGTGTGTTGCCTCAGGATCATCAAACGGGAATTTCTCCCCGAGCTCGCTTTCGCACTCGAGACAGACGATCTTCATTTCTATCGAGCCTCCTCGGGATCTAATGGGCACATTTTAAAGATGACACTCCTACCACTTTTCTCGGGCGTGTGTCAAGCTTCTTTTTTTCTGGAGTTTCCTCAGAAACCAGGTATGTAGCGATGCAAGTAGTCGGAACTTAGTTCTGTTTTCGAATTACGCAAGTGCCCGACTCCCTTTTCGCTG
>WVXP01000185.1:16633-16800 GCA_011773445.1 Pseudomonadota bacterium
GCCTAAGGTTTATGAGCAAAAAACATTTGCAGGAACGCTCAAAGGGGTCTGGACCACTTGCCTCTCGAATAGATCAGAAAAGTCACGAAACTCCAGTAAATATTTCTGGAGTTTCCTCAGTTTTGTGGACCCTCATGTCCCTGAGGGACGTTTGCGGAAGCGTTGGG
>WVXP01000265.1:0-2485 GCA_011773445.1 Pseudomonadota bacterium
GCGAGTATTCGGGCTTCCTGGATTTCAGTCTTCCAAAGCTTGAGGGCGAGTTCATGGTTTTTTCCTAGCTCCCTGGCCATTTTTCTCAAGTCAGGTATAGCGACACCAAGGCGGTTTTCACGCACCATCCCGTACCTTGCCATCCCCGCAAGCTGGTCGGGCCTGGCCTTTGCTTTCATTTTTTTGAGAACGGGTTCCACGGAAACCATACTTAACCCATGATCAGACACAAGGAAGACAGAATCGTCCAAAGAATCGGGATAACCAAAAGCCTTCCAGCCGAGGGTCGGGCCGACAGGATGCTACGCAACTGCCCTGAAGGTCCAAAGGACGACATGATCCTCTCTTTTGCGATTATAAGGAATACCAGCACAAATGGATACTCCTTTTTGCAACTTGGAAATGAAATCGACACGCACATGGGATTGCCCATTCGTTGTATTTGAGATTTGAAGTCCCTCACCGTTTGCGAATCGGCGATCGTGGTGATTGCTGAGATGAGAACCAGAATCTGGAGTTTCCTGAGAAAATTAATTCTTTGAGCGCACAAGTAGTTAAAATTAAACATACCTTCGGATTGACCAAGTGGCCCGACCCCTTTTCGCTTTTCCCAAAGGTTTTTTGATAAATCTAAGGCTCGCTCCAGGCGCCTTCAAAACTCGCCCTTTGGGCTCAGACAGTTGAAGGCACTAATCTTCCGCTTTGCCTAAGATTTATAAACAAAAAACATTTGAAGGAACGCTCAAAGGGACTTGGGCCACTGATCTCTAGAGCGTATCGAATAAGTCCGGAAACTCCAGAACCAGAATTTCTTGACAACCTATACCACTGAGTATTAAAAAGGACATGTTCACGTTGTTGCCAAGACGAGGGTGAGAAAGGGTTGAAGCAGAGGCGCATGTGAAACTGTGCTGAAAAACCCGCTCTTTTGAGGTTGAAAGAGTGGGCTTTTTTGGTTTGACCCGAACTGATCGAGCCAAACCCTCTATGAGGCCGGGTTGGTCTTTTTGGGGTTAACCAAAATATGAAGGAGAGATGAAAATGAAGAGACGTGATTTCTTAAACGCAATAGGTACGGGGTTGGGAGTTCTTACGCTCGGACAACTGTCAGAATCTCACCCGAAAAGGGCAACGGCTGTGGTAACCACCGGTTGTCGCATTGTTGTCTTTGGGGCTGATGGTTTGGGAATAGAAGCGGCCCAGGAATTAAGGATTCAGGGAGCGCCTGCCCTGTCTTCGCTCCGCCCACCCATTTGCAGCCTCAATGGGGGGTTTTCCGCGACTCAGCCTGGGTGGGCTACCATATGGTCCGGGCTTCCATCTTATTACAACAACGCTTACTCCAATAGGGCTTATGGGGTGATGCCTGAAAATACGCATATCTTGAGCAAGATCATCAGAGCCTATGCTGACCAGGATTTGTATTTGGTCTGGATTACGGGAAAAGGGAAAAATATCCTTGGAAACGTGGAGGACAGTCCTCAATATCCGGTTTATGATGCGATCGTGAACCAGGGACATGCGGGTGTATACTACGGAGCTGAAGAGAGAGAACTATGAGGTGTACAATCTGGCGGTCTCAGGTCTCCAAGATGCGGTTGCACACGATAATTTCATCGCCTTCGTGCATTTTCACGATCCTGACGACACGGGCCATCATTTGCAGGATCACGCTGAGTATATGGAGGCCGCTCTCAGAGTAGATCGTTATATTTGGGGTCTAATGAAGTCACTGACGCCGGGTACAGACGTGACCTATTGTTCTGATCACGGGTTCAGTTTTAAGGAACTCGGCGATGCCGAAAATAGTCACCGTTTCTGTCCTTGGGGAACTTTGGCGACGAATTTCCCTGTTCTGAATGTTCCCTAGACTGAGCAGGCCAGTATTGCCAGGTTGATCTATAAGCGGGCAGGTGGCGATCCCCACCACTGCTGGTCCAGAAACCAGGAGTACAGTATGTATGGGGTTGATCTGGTCTGACAGAGAAATGAAAAGGGGTAGCCGGCATTACAGACAAACAAGTCCAGCCATTGTTTGCGCAGAGTTGAGTTGACCTTTTCCACCACAGCTGACGAGTGACCAGACCGGGAAAACTCATAAATCCAGTTAGGGCGACAGCAAGAAGTTCATGACCCTCAATACAGCTTTGTGGCCACAAAGGATTGTTCACACGAGTGTTGAAGTGAGATTTTAACAGGCTTAGCAGAGACTCATCTTACGTTGATTTGAAGGCCTCCTTTTTTCCATATGGGGTGGTCCTCCTGAGTCTAATTTGGGCCCAAGAGGCCAACCCACTTTCGAGCGTTTCGGACAGGGGTCTGAGTGGGCCCCCAAAAAAAACGAGAGGCTACGGTCATGAGAATATCAGTGCAGATTTTCGTACTGAAGGTATTGGTTTTATCCTGCTTTGCATGGTCTTATGCCCAGGAGACGTTGCGGACCGGGCTAATATATGAATCTACGATGCTTGAACAAGAAAGGCGG
>WVXP01000265.1:2618-3832 GCA_011773445.1 Pseudomonadota bacterium
AGAAACGAACTTGATCTTCAAGCCTCGGCTGTTGCGCTTATCGATGCAGACGGCTCAAATTTCCGAATTCTGACCGATATACCCGGGGAGATCGATTCTCACCCGGCTTGGTCTCCAGATGGCCCGCAAATCCTCTTCATTTCTAGCGATGACAGTCAGTTAAAGATGCTATGGAATGTTCTTGCCCTTGACCTTTTCATCATCAACGTGGATGGGACGGGTCGGAGGCGATTTACAAATACCCCTCTTGTGGTGGAAGCAGACCCCTATTGGGGATTAAACGGGTGGGTGACCTTCCTTCGTGCTCCCCTTTTGGACGTCCTGAGGGGGGAGCCAGCCCAGGTCTACATCATGGATGAAAACGGGGAAGACCTCACCCAGGTGAGTCATGTCGAGCCAGGTGGCAGGACCCTGATCGGTTTCTCCACCGGACCATATGACCCCGTGTGGGATGCGGCAGGAGAGCGGCTGGCATGGAGTTTGGTGCCCAGTGAGTTAAGGGGGCTAGCCCGCATCGGCGATTTTGATCTGATCATTGTCGACCCTTTCGGCCAAGAATTCGAGATCAGCCCCAATCCTTATCCCGACGTCATGCCGCGTTGGTCTCCAGACGGAAGGCGACTCGCTTTCTGGACACTCTTCGGGCATGACAACGGTGAGTGGGTTTTCTGGGATATCTACACAATCACCCCGGATGGTAGGAGGCGTACGAATCTGACGCGAGACCTCGCAGATGACGCCAGTATGCCGGATTGGTTTCCTGAAGGTCGGATTATTTTCACGTCAGTAAAACAACAAGGTGGATGAGATTAAGGATTGTTCTGTCTCTGAGCGACGTTGTCCCGCCAAAGGCGGGAATGGGGTCACCGCGTGAGCTTAGGAGTCAAGGGACTAAAGGCTCCCACTTGATAAATTACAAATATCCAAAGAAATCTGTAACTTGTGAGTCAAAAACTTAGAAAATGGATGAAGTCCTCGAATCGTGACTATTGTTTTTGCGTGACGTCGATTACCAACCGGTCTCCCTCCTGAGAAATCTCGGTCCCAAAAGCCTGGGAGAGATAAACCATGCGTTCCTTGATGGCTTTAAAATCCTCCCCTTTTGCTCGATTCACCTGCATGTGATCAATTAATAGAGGGATCATGTCGATCCGCTCGGGACCCCGCTGGGTAACCGTGATGAGGAAGAACAGTTGCTGGTCGTTCCTGAGAAC
>WVXP01000265.1:3857-4773 GCA_011773445.1 Pseudomonadota bacterium
TGCCCATGGTAGATATCGGCGCCGGCATCCATCACGGCGTGTGCAAATTCAATGAATTTCCGCGTGGGTGCCTGCCGCATGTTGGGTCCCCAGTGAATGGAAAAGATCACGACATCGGCCCCTCCGTGTCGGGCGGATTGAATCGCTTCACGTATCCTCTTGAAGGTCTCTTCCTTTAGACTGATTTTTGTAATGTTTATTCCTGGTGAGTTTCTCCCTGCTCCGTATTCCCGAAAATGGTCCGCGAAGGCGACCGCCCCGATCTTGATTCCCCTGGCTTCGACAAGAGCGGGTTTTGACGCTTCGACAAGACTCTCTCCTGCCCCAGCATGGGCAATACGATGCTTGTCCAGATGTTGAAGCGTCTCAATTAAAGCCGCGGCGCGGAAATCCATCGCGTGATTATTCGCCATCGACACATAGCCGATGCCCGCCATGGTCAGTGCGTCGATCGCACGAGGCAGGGCTCTGAAGTAAAAGGCCCTGGGAGGATGAAAGGGCTCGCCACCCTGAGCAATGACACACTCCAGGTTGGCGAATGTCAGGTCAGGCTCCTCCAGGAGTGGCAAGACGTCTCCCCAGATGTAGCGTGGTCCCTTTGCTTGGATTACCTGGTCGACCAGACGTCCCAGCATCACGTCACCGGCAAAGCCAAGTTTAATCGGGAAATCTTTTTTCTCCAATCCGGCCGGGTCAGTCGGCCCTCCTTGTTCGGTTTGCGGGGCCCCTATCTGTGGTGAGTTGGCCTCCACACTCAGAATGATGAATATGATGGCGAAAATGATTCTTCGGATCTCCTTACCCCCTGGACTCGATGGAACATGTCCCTCTTTTTACATCATACCACGCATGTGGATATGGTATGTTTTCCTCGAAAGACACAATGAAAAGATTTGTCCAATTTCTGAAGACAGCA
>WVXP01000265.1:4883-10820 GCA_011773445.1 Pseudomonadota bacterium
CTCCTTGAGTTGTTGGGGAAAGATCCGGCCGGGCATGGGCTCTATCTGTTTCCACTCAAAGCGCTGGCTCAGGATCAGTTCCAGACCTTTTTAACTCTCAGAGAGGGTCTATTGGGGGAAAGGCCGTTGAGAGCCGCTGTCTACGACGGAGACACACCCCCAGGTGAGCGCCGGCACATCAAGGATGATCTGCCCCAACTCATTATCTCCAATCCAGATATGCTCCATCTGGCACTCCTTCCCTATCATCAGCAGTGGGAGCCTCTCTTCAGGGGTTTGCGGCTCGTTGTGGTGGACGAAGTCCACACCTACCGGGGAGTCTTCGGCTCACACATCGCCCAAATCTTCAGAAGGTTGAGGCGGGTTTGTCAGCTGTATGGATCCCATCCCCGTTATATTCTGGTTTCAGCCACTGTGGCAAATCCAGGCGAGTTCGCGAGTCGGTTGACGGGTTTACGGTTCCAAACAGTGGAGGAGAATGGCGCACCGCAGGCAGGTCGACATTTCTTCTTTGTCAATCCGGAGCTAAGCGCCACCACCGTGGCTGCCCGGTTGTTTGTCGAGGCATTGAGGGGAGGGCTTAAGACCATCGCTTTCACCCAGGCCCGTAAGCTGACCGAAATTCTTCATATGACGGTGACGCAGATAGCCCCGGAGCTGGCTTCGCGTGTGAGTTCATATCGTGCCGGTTTTCTCGCCGAGGAGCGGCGAAAAATTGAACTGGGCCTGGCAACAGGCACCGTGTCCGGTGTCATCTCTACGAGCGCCCTCGAAATGGGTATTGATATAGGGGGGCTCGATGCCTGCATTCTTGTGGGCTATCCGGGTACCATCATCAATACTTGGCAGCGGAGCGGCAGAGTGGGCCGTGGAGATCGGGAGTCGGTCATTGTTCTCATAGGCCAGCATGATGCGTTGGATCAGTATTTCATGCGGAACCCCCAAGATTTCTTTGACCGTTCTTTTGAGGCAGCGGTGGTGGACCCGGACAATCCCGAGGTCGTCGACGCCCACCTTCCCTGTGCTGCGGCGGAGTTACCGCTCAGGAAAGCAGACGATGCATACGCGGCGAGTGGTATTCTGATGGCGCGGGCACCGCTGCTCGAATCCCGGGGTGAACTCTTACGCAGTGCAACGGCCGAGGAGTGGTACGCCGCGCGGCGCCATCCCGAGCGGGAGGTGGACATCCGTAGCGTGGGCCCAGGCTACATGATTCTCCAGGAAGATGGGAAAGAGCTGGTGGGGACAAGCGACGGAGTGCGGATTTTCAGAGAGTGCCATCCGGGGGCTGTCTATCTCCATCGGGGCCAACAGTATCTCGTCACAAGCCTAGATTTGAAACGACGAACCGCTTTTGTTAAGCCCACCACGGCTCGCTACCATACTCGGGCTCTGAGTGATAAAGAGACAGAGATTCTGGATATTCAGCAGATTCGCCCGGTTGCAAATTTTCTCGTCCGTCTCGGCCGACTGCGAGTGACCGAGCAGGTAGTCGGTTATGAAAAACGAAATTTCTTTGGCGGTCAACTCTTGGATAGTAAGGCTCTGGATCTGCCACCGCTGCGCTTCGAGACGATCGGACTCTGGATTGAGATCGAGGATGTCATCCGGAAGATGATGGAACAGCGGAATCTCCATCCTATGGGTGGCATGCACGCCCTGGAACATGCGCTGATCGGTATGTTTCCTCTTTTCGCTCTCTGCGACCGCAATGACATTGGTGGTATTGCCATGCCCCGTCATGCACAATTACAAAAGGATGCGATTTTCGTATACGACGGCACCCCAGGGGGAGTGGGCCTTGCGGCTCGTGGTTTTGAAATGGTGCAAGAATTGTTGGGAAAAACCGCTCAGCTGATTGCCTCATGTCGTTGTGATGAGGGCTGTCCTTCCTGTATCCACTCTCCAAAATGCGGTTCTGGTAACAAACCTCTGGACAAGACGGCTGCGCTCCTGCTAGCACGGATGCTTCTCGGTGATGTGCCGGTCGGGTTCGACCAGCCGGAGCAGGAGAAACGCGCATTCACGGAACTGCCCCAGGAAAAGGCGGTCCTCAGAACCGTGGAACCCGCCGTGGCATATCTCGACATCGAGACCCAAAGGCTTGCCGACGAGGTGGGCGGCTGGAACAATGTCCATTTGATGAGACTGGCTGTTGCCGTTCTCTATGACCAACGATCTGATTGTTTCGAGGTATTTAAGGAGGATCGTGTGGAAGAGTTGATCCGTCGCCTGCATGCATTTGATCTATTGGTTGGGTTCAATATCCGGCGCTTCGATTACAGGGTGCTATCAGCATACACCCCGCTCAGCCTCGATGAACTCCCCACTTTTGACATTCTGGAGGATGTTCAGGGGCGCCTGGGTTTTCGCCTTAGCTTGGACCACTTGGCTAAAGAGACCCTCGGAAAATCGAAGTCGGCCGATGGCGTCCAGGCGGTAACCTGGTTCCGGAAGGGCAACATGGAGGCGGTGATCAGGTACTGCAAGGACGATGTGACCATTACCAGGGAACTTTTCGAATTTGGGATGAAGAGAGGTTATCTGGTCTATCAGACCCGTCAGGGGCAGGCCGTCCGGTTGCCGGTAAACTGGAACCTGAAAACCATGATTACCAGCCTCTCGGGAAGAGACGAGAGGTAGATTTCACCGGATCGGAGTTTGAACTCTCCGAAATGAATTTTCCCTTTCTTAGGGCATCTCTATGTGTTTCATTCACGGGATCATCAAATACCAGTCCCTTGAGATTTAAGCGAAGTTCAAGGAGATTGAGCGCACAAGTCGCCTGATTGACTATCTTTCTCGATTGGTTCTCAAGAGAATCTCATCTGGACAGAAAGGACCTCTCAATCTGAAAAACGAACCTCGAGGGGTCACCACATTCTTGTCTGACCTCAGGGGATTCACCCGCTTCTCAGACTGGGAAGTACGTTCTTGTAAGCTGGATTTCATAGTTGAAACCCTAATCGAAAAATCCACCTCTTTACTCCAAGGGGTTCGAACTATTAACCTATTGATATTTCAACAATAATCTTGTTTCTTTTCCCTTTTCTGCATTCCGGCACTTTTATTGCTCTCAGTTAATTGAATCATATACAGGAGTATTTAAGCATGACAAAAGAGCGAAGAAGCCACCCAAGAGTGGAGGTCTCTCACCCTGTCCTCTATTTCAGCAGTATTCATCCAAGGCCTAGGCTTGCCCTGACGGTTGATCTCAGTTTGGGAGGAACTCAAATTGAGACCCTTCAGGGTTTAGCTGAGAACGAGGGGATTGAGGTCGCGATTCATACCGATTTACTGGTCATCAAATGCAAAGGGAAGGTCATACACGTTTTGGAACCGGAAAAGGGGAGGGTCAGAGCCGGTATCCAATTTGATGCAATTTCAGAATATGACAAACTCTATTTGATGCACCACCTTCTTCACCTCATGGAAAAGCGGGCACTGCAGCCAAGCCTCTCCCTGTGATAAACTCTTCCCTGAGAGGAAATCATGGCGAGGTCCAAGATATGTCCGGAATGCGGCTCCAAGAGCTGCGCCCGGATCATCTATGGGTTGCCCGTGCTCAGCAGAAAACTCCTGGAACAATTGAGAAAGGACAGGATCATCCTGGGAGGTCCTGTGGAAGAGGATTACAGCCCTCAATGGAAATGCCATGATTGTGGTGCGGAAATATATGAAAGGAGAACAGTAAGACCTTCACTCCCCCGAGAGATCAAAAAAGAGAGAAGAGAGCGGTGAGTTGTTAGATACGCCGTAATTCATAGTCGTTCGCACCCCCATGAATAGAATGAATGCTCGGACGGTCATTACTTCTCAGATAGACCACCGTTAGGGCGATTCACACGGACACGTCTGAGAGATCAAGCCAGTCCACTGGGCTTGCCAATCGTCCGATGCCCCTGAATTCTAGGTTCGGGTTCGGCGAACGATGAGTTCGAAGAGAAAGACTTTCCCATGGTCAATTGGCCTTGGCCTGACGGTCAGTTTTTTGGTGTTATTTATCATGGGCGCTTACGATTTCTTGAGTATTTCAGTCCGTGGATTTGCCAGTCCATCGTGGTCTCAAACGAAAGGGGAGGTTGTTTCCACGAGTATTCGACGGAGCTTGGACGATCCTGGAAAAATTTGGTTCGGGAGGGAAGATCAGGCATTCCTCATTCTTGAATATATTTCGAGCCTTTCTAAGGACAGCGTGATAACCTCTTTGACCGTATCTTTCTTTTCCATATACTCTTCTAAGAAACCTCTAACCTCTTTTTCTCTACCCAATCCACCCAGCGGAACGATTGCCTCGATCACCCTCTCATAATGCATCGGATGAAGCTCCTCAAGTCGGTCTATGCTGGATTTGAACCAGTGCCACAAATAGGCGGCTGCGTGAGGGTTTGAGGCGACAGAAACAAGGGGAATAAACTTATTTCGGGTCGGCACTCTATCCAAGGTGTACTCCTGTGTTTTTTTGATGAGTCGACTTTCACGGAAACATCCAAGGGCGATCAGGATATTCATCCGTTCATGTTCACTATCAGATGATTGGAGCCTTTGATCAAACCAATCAAAGGCGTCCTCCTGGCCAATTAAAGCCCCAACCTGCATCACACTTTTCTGAATGTCCGGATGGATGGCCTCTCCCTGGGTTAGGGACTGGAATTTCTCAAGCGCGAATCTCCGCACCTCCTCCGAACCATAAAGCACCGTGTGCCAGGCAATCCGATCTCTGAGGATAGAGACGGTATGTCTCTCATCGGATCTTGGTTCCAAGCCGATATTCTTGAGAACCCTCTCAAACATGGATTTCCCCACGGACGCGACCTTTTGCCTCCGAGAACCCTCCGCGACCAGGAATGCTTCGAACAAATTACTAGCGATGCTCGTCAGAGGTAGGAAGCCTTCTTCGTTCGTGTAATTCGATAGGAAGTCCAGGTATTCATCAATCGAGGCTTCGCTCTGTCTCACCAATGCATAAAAGTCGTTTTGGAGACCCCAACGGTCCTCGGGTGTCAGTGTTTTGTTCAATACCTTTTTTCCCAGCTGATTCAGGTCGTTTCTATCCAGATATTTGACCCTGTAAAATCCACTTTGCCCGTCATTGACTTTATAGGCCTCAGCCTCCGTATCGATATCGATTTGCTTATTTTCTGCATCGAGGAGTGTCGTTACCGAACTTGAATCGCCACCGCGATAGAAGAATCTGATCGTCAACGGTATGAACCAATGCTGGTTCGACTTGTTGGGCAGATAGGTAAATCGTTTTTGTATGAGAATGAGCTTCTCCCCCAGTCTTTGTACCTCAACAATCGGAAAACCAGGTTGCCCAATCCAACTCTTCATTATTCTGGTGATCGGTTCTTCCGAGACTGCCTCAAAGGCCTTCCAGAGGTGATGACTCGATGCGCAGCTGTATGCATGTCGCTCCAGATAATTCCGAAGTCCTTTTCTGAAGTTATCTTTGCCAATATATCCTTCGAGCTGCCTTAAGATGCTTCCCCCTTTGTTGTAGAGGATCGGCGCCGTGCTGGCAGTGATGGCGACTCGGCTTTTTCCAGGAAGCTCAATAGGAATTGTCTCTCGAAGGCCGTCTCTTTCAAGAGCCTGATTTGTTTGGGTCTCTAGGAATTGGTCCCAAACGTCCCATTCCGGGTAGTAGTGCGATACGATGCCGTAGCCAAAGAATGTGGCAAAACTCTCGTTGAGCCAAATGTATTTCCAGTTAGAAGGGCTGACGAGGTTGCCAAACCACTGGTGAGCCATCTCGTGGGCAATAACTTCGCATATCCTTTCCTGGCCAGCTTTGGACGTGATACCCGGATAGTAGAGGAGTAAATTTTCCCGAAATGTGATAGCCCCCCAATTCTCCATTGCCCCAAATGCGAAGTCCGGAATCGCGATCAAATCAAGCTTGGGAAGGGGATAATGAATCCCGTAATAGTCTTC
>WVXP01000220.1 GCA_011773445.1 Pseudomonadota bacterium
GAGGCAGCAGCGTTGATGCTGGCGGAAAACATCATGTCCCTCAACCCGAAATTCAAGATGGAGGTCCGAAACGTTGAATGGAAGGACTATGTGGTCCAGATTCGTGGCTTTCAGTATCCGATCTTCCTGAGCGGTTGGGGCGCCGATTATGCCGATCCCCATAATTTTGTCTACCCCTTCATGCACTCAAACGGTTACTATGGGAGATTCATGGCCCTGAAGAACGATGAGATCGACAACTTGTGTGATGCCGGGATTGAGAATGTTGAGCCCGAGAAGCGTAAGGAGATCTACTCCAGGCTCCAGAACATCTGGTATGAGGACGCCATCGGGATCCCGCTCTATCAACAGATCGTTGTTCGGGCCTACCGGGACTATGTCCATGGCTTTGTCCCCAACGCCATGTTCACAGACGACAATGAGATCCTGAAGCGGATATGGAAAGAGTAATCGACCTTGGCCCGTATCGCGAGCAACCCTGCTGCGGGTAGGGGAGAATCCGAGGGGTTGTGGTGATCTTATGACACGCCAATCTTAAGACCGCCGGGGACCAGGCCGCTCCCCGGCGGCTTTTTTTGAGACCGTATTTTTCCGAGGGACATCTTACCTGATGCTTGCTTACATCATTCGAAGGTTCCTCCTTTTGAGCTTTGTTCTGTTCGGGGTCTCTGTTCTTCTTTTCGGCATCCTCATGACCTTCAGTCCAGAACGCCGGGCCGCCACGTATGTGACATCCCCCCAGCAGGCTAAAGATATCCCAAGAATCATCCAGCAGTTTGGGCTCGATCAGCCATTTTACGTCCAGTATGTCCGATGGATCAAAGAGATCTCGAAAGGCAACATGGGGTGGTCCCTCGTGGCGTCGCGGCCGGTTTGGGAGGCCTTCTGGAACTACTTCCCCGTCACCTTGGAGATGAACCTCTTCGCAGCGCCAATCGTTATCCTTTTCGGAATCTGGCTCGGTACGCTTTCGGGTATCCATCGGGACACGTGGATTGACCATACCAGTAGGATTCTCGCTATTGTGGGCTGGTCTCTGCCCACCTTCCTCTTTGCCCTGGTCCTGCTCATGATTTTCTACGGTTACTTTCAGCTCTTTTCCCCAGGGGTTCTCAGTGACCAGTTGAGCATGTTCATCCTGGACAATCCTGATATATTCACCTCCTTTACCGGCATGTANNGGCCTTGAACATGCGGGTGATGCGCTCTGGAATGATCGAGGAGCTGTCCAAAGACTATGTCACCACTGCGAGGGCCAAGGGTGCTGACAAGAAAACGATTCACATTAAACACGCCCGAAGAAACGCCCTGCTTCCCGTAGTTACGGTGGCGGGTCAGCTCGTCGCCATGTCGATGGAGGGGAGTATTGCCGTCGAGGTGGTGTTCAACCGCCATGGCATCGGCTGGTGGTTGGCCGAGTCAGCCGTGCAGCTCGATATGCCGGTACTGATGTGCATCGGTTTGTTCATGGGTATTGTATTCGTCATTATCAATCTAACCCTGGACATCCTTTATGCTTATATCGATCCGAGGATACGGTTAACTTAGATGAATCGGCTGGGTTTGTTCTGTGGGTTTGCTTGGTCGAGTCTGTTTGAAGTGAGGTGGGTTTTGGCGTGGATGGAGCCGCCGATTTCTTCCAGAAGGGTTTGGGCTGTCCATCAGGCTTTCGGCCGAACCAAGAGAACCCATTAAACGAATGGAACCGATAAGACCGAGGGTTTGACCGTGAGTCAGGAGCATCCGCGACTGCGGGAACTCAAGTTTACGCTTCACAGGATCTTCAGGAATCCTGGTGCAATCATCGGGTTCACCCTACTGGGTTTTTTTGTGGGCGTGGCCATTTTTGCCCCCCAAATCGCTCCCCCGAAATACGCCTATAACCCGTACATGATGCCCCACAAGGGATTCTCGCCCACGCCTAAACCGCCCAGCCAAACCAATATTCTGGGCACGACCTCAGGCCAGTATGACATTTTTTACGGCGCGGTTTGGGGGACACGGACCGCCTTCAAGATCGGGCTTTTCGTGGTGGGAATCGCAGGGCTGGTCGG